>CAZGQY010000053.1:0-1416 GCA_964528035.1 uncultured Methylococcaceae bacterium
GTATCGACAGGGAAATTCTGGTAGATGGTTCCATCGCGGAAACGGATGGTGATATCAGCACTGTCTGCCGGCATTGGACCTTCACCTGCGTCGCGAATACCGTTTTCGTTATCATCAATGAAAACCTGACCATCAAGACTACCAAACCACTTAAAGATAGGTACATCGCCAAAATCACATTCGCCGTCCGGTGTGGAGCAGGAAAAATCCGGTTTCACGGTGACGCCCAGATTACCGATAACATAATCAAGAAACTGATCAAAGATCACCATCTGATAATTGCCCGCGGGCACATTGGAGATAGAAAAGCTACTGTCTTCTGCACAGGGTTGTGCATAGACAGTCGTACCCAATCCTCCGGCACCCAGGGTATTCAGACCCACCCAGCAATTCGGTACAGGCTCACCGCTGTAGAAAGTAAAAGCAGGTGGACGTGAATTGTGCAGATTAGTGATTAATCCACTCAGCGTCGCACCACCGGAAAGAAAGCCTGTGTTATCTATAGCTTGTGTAAAGCCCATAACAACATGAGGACCCGGGACTCCGAATTCCTGAAAGAAAGCCGGCTCATCGGCTGTTACCCAGGCGTCAATAACCTTAGTACCTTCTATGGTGGTGGTCTGTTGCCAACCTTCACCTTGTGGAGGAACAATAATAATCCCGTATTTTGCTGGCGGTAAATTTTTGATCAGCGCAACACCGTCAGCCCCAGGATGGATATTGCCATCACCTTGAGTCGTGATACAAGCCGGAACACCCGGATCGATTGTCGGACAGCCTGCACCCGTTCCATACTCGGTACCCAAAGGATTGCCGAATGCATCAGTGCGCAAAAAACCGCCCGGGAGACCAAATTTACCCGCCGGTTCTTCAACCAAAATAGTCCAGTCCGGTCCGCCAACTCCCAACTCGACACCGCCACCCAGGGCAGCTCGATCCCACTGACCGTTAAGCGGCTGATTGTCTTCAAATATCTGAACCGCAATCTGCGCGGTCGGGATATCGTGCGGTTGGACGATGATGTCCACCGAAGCGTCATCGGGAACAGTCACAGTCGTACCGCCCATGGCATAGCCTTCATAGGGTAATACCGAGATGAAGTAACGACGCCCATCCGCTACGCTACCTTCGAGATCGGTCACCAGGGCGCTGTCAGTATCTGAATTTCCGACAGCCGCTGCACCCGTCGTTGTAATAGCGATCGGTGCATGACTGGCGTGAAAGTCAAATGACAAACTTTTATTTGTTCTGACTGAATTTGAAGGCGTCACTGCATCTGCTGGAAGTGGACGATCCCCCGGAATAACCGGATGAGAGTTGTCTTCTTCGACAGTGTAGCGAAAGCCTGTTGTGATTGGCTGCAAGGTTCCTGCGACATCACGATGGAATACATTGACTGTAATGTTCGCAGCAAAT
>CAZGQY010000053.1:1426-21936 GCA_964528035.1 uncultured Methylococcaceae bacterium
GAACCCGCAAAAAGGATTCCAAACACATGCGCGATGAGAACGACGTACCTCAGCGTCCAATCGGGAAATTTTCTAGGTCGATATTTCATATTTAATCCCCTACCTAATTATTATTTGTTTTCGTTATATTTCGAAACGACAATAGTCAACACAACAGACCTTAGTCATTTGACTGTTATTTATCGTTTCGAATGCTTCACCTAAATGACGGCAAAATAAATTATGCAACATTCTTGCCATACCCCACATACTGGGGCTTTGCGCCCAATTATTGGCTAAATAACTATTTTTCGGGGGATAGATTGTAAAAAATTATGACAGCCAATTCTTACAACAATAGTTATGAAGGCTTACACAGCCCAACTTAATCAATTAATGGGCTACTAACCCGCCATATATGGGTTTGGCTCCAAGAAACAGTCAATGAACCCGATAAATCCGAGCCGAATGAATACGACAGACAGATTTGTCAACCCTTACTTTTTTCAATTTCTCACGCAAATGTGTAAAGTGGGTTTTACACATTTCCTGTCCGAAACTCGAAAAATCTATCTGAATATTGAAGTAACTATATTTTTATTTATACGATACCTCATACTGTTATGTGCATTTCTTGATGTAATTTTTTGAAATTAAACGACATTGAGAAGCAGTAAATATTTCTCGCGCAGGAACACCAAAATATTATTGAACTATTTTTCAGCGGGCGGAGCAATTTAGCTGGCTCGTCCAACGACTGACACTCTTTAGCCTGAATGAAGTACAGCGGAACCCGGAAAAAGTTTTGTGGGAAAGTGGATTTTGACTAACCACCCGATTAAAATCGTTGGCGGTGCTCCACAACGCATCAACATTGAGATAGAAATCCTCCTTGCAATGACAAAGAAAACAAATATAGGGCACCTGCTACCCACCGTTAGGGCGATCAGCTTCATCTTTATCGGTATTTTTCCGCACCAAGGATGGAGCCTTGACTTTGAATTCCTTGCATTTCCCGAAATCAACATCTCTGTTGAAGATTACGACAAACCTCGTTTAGATATAAACCCTGGCATTGATTTTTTTGCTTCCGCACGGTACCAGGATGTCAGTATTATCGCGGAATATTTCCTGAATAAAAATGAAGCAGAGCTTGAACGACTTTTGATTGGATGGGATGCTTCCGATAACATCCGCCTGTGGTTGGGACGCCACCACAGCCAAGTGGGTTACTGGAATACAGAGTTTCATCACGGGGCATTTCTTGAGACCAGTGTAACCCGACCGGCGATCACCGAATTTGAAGATGATGGCGGTATATTAGCCAGTCACGTTACCGGCTTTTCCGGAGAACTCAGTCATTCGATGGGTGAGGCTTTGTTTCGGATCAACGGCATGCTGGGCCTGGGCCCCACTTACCTGAGTAATCAAGAACTTGCTGCATTCGATATTCTAAACCCAAAACCCGAAGATCACAGCGGCAGCTTTTCATTAAAGCTGAGCTACTACCCGAAAAGTTATGCAGCAAATCAAGTGGGCCTGTCTGTCGGTGGAAGTTTTATCCCAAGCATCCATCAAAGTTTTGATAAAATAGAGCAACTGGTCGTGGGATCTTTTGCAAACTGGCACATTGCTGATATTCGGCTCATTAGCGAGCTGAACTACGTTTTTAATACAGTTTACCGGCCTAATGGTTCTTATCGGGCCGATATTCTGGCGGGATATCTGCAGGCCGAATATACAATTGATCAAAACTGGACTGTCTATGGGCGAGTTGAAGGATCCACCGGAAGCAAACGGGCTCTTTCCAGTATTTTTCCTGACTTTATTACTGATCGTCAGGTTGCGGGATTTCGTTTTGACCTGGGAAATAAATATGCATTTAAGCTCGAAATAGGGCGGAAACGGAATTTTGAAGGTGCTACAGGCGTCGCGAGGGCACAATGGTCCGCGGTATTTCCCTGATACTTGTCCTGATAATATTCTGCTCAGCGACCGTTGCCGACCAGGATAGCGGCAAAACAGAAGCACGCGTCTATAAAAAAATAGCACTGGTGACCTTCGACCCTAACTGCACATCAAAATTAACATCAATTGAACTGAGAAAACTGTTTCTGGGACTGCGTACCAGCAACAATCAGTCCGTCATCAAACCCATCCGAAATCGCCAACATAGCCAAATTTACACACTGTTCATTCAATCTGTGATGGCCATGTCGCCAAGAAGCTATGAACGACGATTACTGATGGGTACCTTTCAGAAAGGTCAACCCAAGCCAGAGGCATTTAACACCCTCCAAGGTTTAAAAAATGCTCTTCAAACAAGGCCCTGTTCTGTAAGCTTTATGTGGGCATCGCAAGCCATTCAAATTCCAAACTTACTCATCATTCAGATACTATGGTCCGGATACCTTACAGAATAGGCCGATTCTTTTCGAGTCTGACCGGCCGACTGACCGTGAGCCTGTTGCTGGTCCACGTCATCACCCTGCCTTTTGTGTTTGCAGGCATCCTGTATATCGTTGGCCAAAGCAATATCGATTTATTTCTGGACCAGACCCGAGTCGCCGGAAGAATGCTGGCAGACAAATTACAGAGCGCGAATTCACTGTCTGATCGCAAAAGTATCGTAGCGATACTGGACAGCGCAACCCTGAGTGGCCAAGTGGTATTTGCCGAAATTCAAATGCAGGATATAGTCATCCGTGGCATTGTTTCCGATGAAATCGCCAGCGGATCATTTATTGAAGATCTAAAGTTTCGCCAACATGGAGACAACACCTATTATTTGTCAATTGCAGTCAAC
This sequence comes from uncultured Methylococcaceae bacterium, assembly GCA_964528035.1. Lineage (GTDB taxonomy): Bacteria > Pseudomonadota > Gammaproteobacteria > Methylococcales > UBA1147 > CAZGQY01. Next base: position 4,212 of record CAZGQY010000053.1, read on the forward strand.
ATGAAGACCCCTCCCGGACTGGCGATGCTGCGTCTGGGCTTCGATGAACAACCCATTCAGGATATTATCGATTTATCACAAACACGAACACTTTTCCTCGTCATAGCGTATTTTTTTATTACCTCGATCATCGTGATTACACTGAGTCTGCGGTCAGTCCGTTTAATCAATGAGTTGCGCCATGCATCACGTCGGGTTGCATCCGGACACTGGAATGAACATTTAGTCGTTTCGACATCGATCAGCGATATCGAAGATCTGGCCCATGACCTGGAAGAAATGCGCAGCAGACTGGTCGAGCAATCTTCCGTAGTAAAACGAACCAGCCAGATTTTGCATGAACAACAACAACGTCTGATTGAATCTGAAGCGATGGCGACTGTTGGCGAGATGGCACCCGTCGTGGCGCACAATATACGCAATCCTCTGGCCTCAATACGCAGCTGTGCTGAACTTATTTATGAAGAAAATCTGGGTAGAGCCACGCGGGAAATGGGGGCTGATATCATGTCCGAAGCCGATCGCCTGGATGGCTGGTTGCGGGAATTTCTGATTTTTTCACGGTCACCGGACAGTGACCTAAGAAAATCCGTTACTCTCTCTGACTTATTTAGAGACAGTATCGAAAACTACCGCAGATCTCTGGAAAAGAAAAACGTCGAGGTCATTTTCAACACCAGCTCGCCCAGCATCCAATGCTACGGTGACTCCGCCTCACTCAGGGAAATGTTTAACTGCCTGATATCAAATTCACTGGATGCCATGCTGAAGGGTGGGCAGATCACCTATTCAGAACAATTGAATAGTCGACAATTGCTTGACATTTCGCTTCAAGATACGGGTGCCGGTATTTCCAAGGAAAATCTTGAACAGCTATACAAACCTTTCCACACCAGTAAAATAAACGGGCTGGGGATGGGGCTATTGTTAGTCAAACGGATTGTGGAAAACCACGGAGGAACAATTAACATTTGCAGTGAATTGGGAGTCAGCACCACGATTCAACTCAGCCTCCCTTCAATACTGGTCGCCAAAGCAAAGGTATTAATTATTCAAGATGGCTCCCAAAACTCCAATGAAATCGAATTATACTTAAAAAAATTCAACTATTTAGTCGCTACCGCTAATACTGAGACCACGGCATTAAAAGACGTGTCCCACTTTAACCCGGACATCATCTTACTGGATCAAGAATTCCCCGATGTCGAGACATCAGAATTTATAACAAAACTGAGCGGCATCAAAAATACGATTAGAGTTATAATAATTTCAGGACAGATTATGGATGATGGAATGTACGAAGAGGATTGGCAAATCATCGATTCCCTGGCAAACACTGATTGTGTCTATGGGGTATTACTCAAACCCCTGATACTTGGAGATATAAAACCGGTTATAGATAAAGCTCTCGGCAGAAATTCTCCAGATACCGGGGGTACTGAGACACTATGATTCAACCAGGCTGGAACATTACAGTATTTGCAGCAGAATAATTCCAATGATCGATACCCCGATAATATTATGTAGGCCGCTGCTGAAAAATCAATCCCAACCAAAGAGTGAATGATGATGAGTACTTCCACGATACTAATCATAGAAGATGAAAAGCTTCTGGCGAGAAACATTGGCAGATACCTGGAACGGTTCAACTTCAATGTTGAAATCACCGAAAATGGCAATGAAGCGCTCAATCAGCTTGTGATATCCCCCCCTGATTTGGTGTTACTTGATCTCAAACTTCCCGACATGAATGGTTTAGAGATTCTGTCGCGCATTCGAAAATTTGAACCGTCCATGAAAGTGATCATGATGACTGCATTTGGCGATGTGGAAACCGCGGTCACTGCCATGAAAGAAGGCGCTTCAGACTTTCTTACCAAACCTCTAAAACTGACAAAACTCAAAGAGCTCCTGGATAGGATTCTGCAACAACCACCCAAGCCTGAAGATATGTCCGCTTTATCGGAAAGCCCGCGAATCATAAAAGGCTTAATTGGTGAGGATGACTCTATGCTCAGGGTCAAACAGCAAATCAGTCAACTACTCGATTCAGAATCACGGGTGACTCTCGACCCACCCACTGTTTTAATAACGGGATCGACCGGGACCGGAAAAGAGCTGGTCGCCAGAGCATTACACTATCAAGGGTTACGGGCATCTTCACCGTTTTTAAATTTGGGTGGAGCGATAATCACCCCTGAACTACTGGATCGAAGTCATCTCATTTTAGAATCAAATGAAAATCAAGTATCCACACAAAACACTCTTGCTTCGATTCATGGCGGTACCTTGTTTCTCGACGAAATTGCCAACGCCAGTCTGGAAGTCCAGGCGAAACTGGTGGATCTGGTTTCTGAACGGGATCCAAGCAATCTTGACGGATCACCCGACCGAAAAACCAATATCAGAATCATTGCCTCTACAAGCCAGCCCTTAGAAGACCTCGTGCAGAGTGGCCAATTTCGGGCAGACTTATATTTCCGCTTACACGTCATCAATATCGCATTGCCCCCTCTTTGTCAAAGAAATCAGGATATCCTTGTCCTGGCCCAACATTTCCTGTCATTATTTGCTCAAAGGTATGGAAAAACTCCCCTTAAATTTGATTCCGGCGCTAAAGCCAATCTAATGAGCCATGTCTGGCCGGGAAACGTTCGGGAACTCAGAAACCTGATAGAACAGACCGTACTTTCGGTCAACGGTAACATCGTCGACGCCGGGATTTTAAATCTTCCAGTTTCGAAAAATTCCGAGCAAGATGAAAATTTGCGCGACGACTCGGTTCAACTTCGTAATACCACGGAACGTACCGAGAGAGAAAACCTGGTCGCCGCGTTAGATCACGCAGCCTGGAATGTCTCGTTGGCGGCAAGAATCCTGAGCGTGAGTCGGGATACCCTGCGTTACCGGATCAAAAAATACCGATTAAAGCGTCCCAAAATCTGGTGAAAAATGGCACCGCCATTGTCCAGCGCACTCATCACGGATTGTGAGGAAATTCATTTGCGCAAATAGCCTCCTCGTCGACCCTGTATCTTTTTAAAATCTTCAGTGACGTGACAACGTCCACAGTCGCGACCAAATTGCCTGTTATGAACATCATCAGACAGATGGCACTTGATGCACATTACCGGTAGCTTCAAGTCATGATAATTATTCACCTGCTTGGTGTGGCAAGCGACACACGCTAGACCTTTATGCTTTCCATCGAGAACGTAATCGGTCTGCTTATCATGGTCAAATAGCCAGATTGCCCAACTGTTCGCATTGTGACAGGATTCACAGTTCAGGCCCAACCGACCTTTATGGTCATCATCGTCTCGGTGACAGTCATCACAACCGGTCGGCGCATTGGTGTAAACCCGGTCGAAATGACATTCTTCACACGGAACGAGTCCGTGCAGACCCAGCAACGGGAACGCGCTCATATCATGGTCAAAACCAATATCAGCAGTCCACCCTGTTTCGAGATGACATTTTTCACACTGCTCACCCTCAACTCCCTTATGTACATCATCTTTACGATGACAGGAATAGCAGTCCGTTTCCAGATCTTCTTCTTTGGAATTACCCTTGTGACACGATTCACAACGCGTTTCAATGTGCTTTCCGATTAATTTATAGTCAGTATCCCTATTATGGTCGAAACTGGACTTCTTCCAGTCTTTTTCAGAATGACATTCGTTACACTTTGATCCATATCGCCCAAGATGAACATCATCGTTCCGGTGGCAACTGATACAACTGTGAGATAAGTCCTCGTACAAATCATTTTTATGACAACTGTCACAGGCCACCCTTTTGTGTTTTCCCAACAGCGGGTAGTCGGTTTGACTGTTGTGGTTAAAGTCAATTTTCTCCCACCTGGACTGCCCATGACAGTCAGCACATTTCTTACCATAGCGACCACCGTGAATATCATTTAACTGGTGACAGGAATGACAATCCTGTGGTGTATCCTGGTATTTTTCATCCGCATGACAGCTTTCGCAAGCCACTTCCTTATGCGCGGCAAGCAGCGGGAAATCGGTATCATCGTGATTAAAATCTGTTTTCGACCAGCGCTTCTCGTTGTGACAATCCACGCATTTTTTGCCCAGTTCCCCGTTATGGACATCATCTTTCTTGTGACAATCAATGCAATAGATCGATGCTTCCCGAAACAGACTGTCTTTCTGGTGACATCCTCCGCATATGACTTCGCCATGCGCTCCATTTAAAGGAAAATCGGTCAGTTTGTGATCAAAAGCCTGCGGATTCAATATTACGATACTGGCATCACGCCCAATATGATCAGTATGACAGTCTTTGCATGGGGTTTTTTCTATTTCAGGCTCCAGCCCATGGTAACCTTTCCCTTGCTTGATATCTCCCTGGACTTTGTCGTGGCAGTCTAAACACAGCTTTGCCTGAGTCTCCTTACTGAAGCCCAAATGACATTTTTCGCACTCCTGTTCGTATTTTGCGTGACCCTGTATCAGCTCCCCAGGCATGACAAGCTGATCAATTTCTTGCGCACCCACACGCTCCATCAAATATAACTGGCCCATCCAACAAACAAAGATCAATAAAAATTTCATGCGATTACTCATAACTTTCCCTAATATTTATGAACAGCATAGACGTGATAGATTGCAGTAAATACCAATATGTAAATAAAGGGTACATGCACAGCGTGCCAAAGCCCGAACAAACGCTCGTAGTAACGGAACTCAGCAACCTTGCGCATACACAACAGATGACTTAAGAGATAACGACGCGCTGCCTTTAATCTTAGCCGATGCGCTGGATTATCTACTTCCGATGGATTGGCCCGCGCCGAGGTATTGAAGATCTGTTGTAATTGAATAGAAGCAAGACAATACTCCCACCAAAGTCGAAAGCTTAATGACAGGTGTTTGTAGGTACCCTGAAAAATGTTACTCGATGACTGCAGGGCAAAGGTTTGAAAGCTATAAATGCGTTTTTTAACCAGCGGCGCAAATTTAAATGTTTGATCCAGACTGCTGAGCGATACCACCGAATCATTTTGCAATTCCTGCAGAGTTGCATGCCGACCGTAGAGGCCGTAGTGAATCTTGCCGTAAATATAACGACCAACCAAACCGCTGACCACAACCAGCAGCATACTTGCCAGCGTTATATTGCTGTTTGTCGCACCAAGTTGAAAATTGCAGTGGTACAGTATTAAGAGGGGCCCAAGTATTCCCATGACCATGTGAGTGCTGAACCAATTGCGTGTTTGACCCCAGTTGCGCATCCACCGGACTCGCTTTCGGATTGGGTACAGCAAAACCAGTAGTAAGATAATTCCTCCTGACAACCCGAGTCCATACCCCAGCCCGGATTCAGCCGTTATATAGTCATCCAGGTTAAGCCGCCAGCCGACAACGACCAGCACGATCGCTATAGCGAAGAAAATTGGCGCAAGAACATTCCTCGCATGAGGCAGATATAGATCCTGCACCGCCTTACGGCGGTCATCAGTAATTTTTGAACCGTCTGATTTTTTGTTTGTCGCTTGCTGGATCACGTTTTCGTCAATTGAAATCTTTTCCGGGTTGCAAACCCAATTCTGGGTAAACCCAGGATATACTAACGTATAGTTTCATACTCTTGTCAAATTAAGAATTGTACTACGGTCGTAAAAACCGTGTAACCGGTAATGCACTAGACATACGACTATTTCTCAATCCATGAAATCATTGAATAGCCTGTTGCGCAATAACGACAACATCCTATTAGATTTCAGTATCCAGTTCACTACCAAAGCCAAACCATTGTAACTCAGGATATTTTCCTATACTAAGAGGGAACACGAAACACCCAGACCTGGGTTTTATTGACACACCTGTGCATTATTTTGTTGCTGTTTCCCGACACATCCTGCGTAAAAAAAAGAATAGCTACCGAATTCATATTTCTAAAAACGCCAACCTCACCTATGATTTATATTAGATTACACTTATAAGTCTTTTAGTTCTTTACAATTAATTATCCGGTTCTTCAATGACTGCCGTATTGTTTTATGCCTTAACGAATAGCAGGCATGTTAAATGCATAATAAAGGCAGATCGTAATCTGTGAGCTTCGTCACAATAATATTTTCACGCAAGCCATAAAATTACTCAGCACCCAATGCCGGGTCAATAGCACAATCTAAAACCGGCGATTTTGGCATTCGTTAGGAGGAGTCATGATCGAAAAAAATGCAATTTTCGCAATTTACCTGGTACCCATTCTGTTAGTGTGGCTATTGTATTTCCGTAAAAAACTGGCAAGTGCGGCAAGCAATGCTCTGATATTGGATGATAATCAACAGGCAGGCCTCACCGAACCGGTTTCCTTACACCCAGTAATTAACCCAAATCGCTGTATCGGCTGTGCTTCCTGCGTCTTTGCCTGCCCCGAACAAGGCCATGAGTCTGTATTGGGCATGATACATAATAAAGCAGTGTTAATTAATCCCACCCACTGTATTGGCCACGGTGCCTGCAAAAAAGCCTGCCCGGTGGATGCCATCAGCCTAGTATTCGGAACCGAAAAACGCGGCGTGGATATCCCTAATCTGAATCCGAACTTTGAAACCAATGTAGCGGGTATTTTTATTGCCGGTGAATTAGGCGGCATGGGATTGATTCGCAATGCCGTAGTTCAGGGACGTGAAGCAATGGATTATATAAAGCAAAAGATCCGCAAACAAACTACCGAGGTACTGGATTCCGTGGTTGTGGGCGCAGGCCCCGCTGGCCTGGCTGCATCACTATCGGCCAAACAGCACGGTATGCATATCGTCACGTTGGAACAGGATTCGCTTGGCGGTGCCGTATTTAAATACCCACGACAAAAAATAGTTATGACCGAACCAGTAGACCTGCCGATCATAGGTAAAATCAAGCTGACTGAGACAACCAAAGAGGCGCTGCTTGAACTCTGGGAGGGTATTGTTGAAAAAACCAATTTAAAAATCTCGTTCAAGGAACGCGTCGAACAAATTACGCCTGCAAGTCATGGGTTTACAGTAAAAACCAATAAAGCCCGTTATGAAACACAGACCGTCCTGCTTTCCACCGGGCGGCGTGGCACACCCCGACGGCTTAATATCCCTGGCGAAGATCAAAGTAAAGTCACTTATCATCTGACCGATCCGGAACAATATCGCGACCAAAATGTCGTTGTTGTCGGAGGCGGCGACAGCGCATTGGAAGCTGCGACCAGCATTGCCGAAATTCCTGGAACCTCGGTGGTTTTATCCTATCGTGGCGCTCAGTTCAACCGGGCCAGGAAGAAAAACAGAGAGAAACTTGAATACATGGAAGCCAATAATACGATATCGGTATTACGCAATTCCACGATTAATCGAATCGAAAAAACCCAGATTCGTATCAACGCCGAGGACAAATCTTCTGACATCGACAACGACGCTGTAATAATTTGTGCGGGAGGCATAATGCCGGGTGGATTTCTTAAAAAAATCGGGGTCGAAGTGGCCACAAAATATGGAACCCAGTAAAAGTTGTAGCCTTTAACTGAAGCAATGATTCAATCAATATTTTTCTAAGGACACACTCTGCTTTTCTGGTTGCCAGGCAGATACACGCGAATAAGGTAAATTAAATGTTAAATAAATTGTCAATATGCTCTCGTATTTTGCTGTTTTTTATGCTCTTTGGCCTGTCTGCAGGTGCCTCGGCGATTTCGGAACTCGAATCGGCCCGGCGGGCAGTCCGCCTGCGTGATTTTGTCAAAGCAGTCGCTATTATGACCCCCATCGCCGAAAACGGGGATACAGAGGCCCAGTATCTTCTGGCTTCATTGTATCGCGCTGGTAAAGGTGTTCAAACCGACCGTAAAAGGGCATTTGAATGGTTTTCACGTGCGGCACAGCAGGGCCACAAAAAAGCACAATACAATCTTGGGCAAATGTATGAACAAGGGTCGGGAACGACAACTGATTTGCGGCAGGCCACCGTCTGGTACCAAAAAGCAGCCGATCAAAATCACCGCTTGGCACAGATGCGCATTGCTGGAAATGATCAAACAAACAACGCCAAAAGCGGACACGTCTTGAATCAGCCAAGCGAAAACAATTCTGAGACCAAAAACCAAAGCCTGAGATGGGCGAGTCAACGCGGCAATGAAACCGAGGTCGCCAGTGCTTTAAAAGCAGGCGCAGAAATTGACCACGTCGACCGTTACGGCAGAACAGTTCTAATGGACGCTGTCGAAACCGGCCATCTCAAGGTCACCCAGAAGTTACTGCGTTCGGGCGCGAATGTTAAATTGCGGGATAAAAACGGCGACGACGCGATTCTTTATGCAGTACGCCATAAACAACCGGAAATAATTACACTACTCAGCAAATACGGGGCCGATACCAATAGTCGCGATGTTTACCATAACTCTGCGTTAACCATTGCCTCCACCTACAACTGCAGCGCCTGCATAAAAGCTCTTTCCAAAACCGGCGCCCACGCCAACAGGAGTAATAAGATTGGCTTGGCAGTCAGCCAGCCTAGGACTAAGGGGGGTTCAGTTCCGCAAGCTAAAAAACCAGCGGTCCCGCTGCAAACACTGGAATCCGCTTCACTAAGCCCGGCTAAGGGTAAGGACGCGCCTTTCAACGGCTGGCATCCAGTCATGATCGCCGCATGGCGAGGCAATCTGAACGCCGTCACCCAGCTCATCGAAAATGACTCCGCAAATATAAATGACCAGGATGTCAAAGGTTTCACGCTGCTATCCCGGGCATCAGCGCAGGGCCATACAAAGATTGTCCATTATCTAATTGGCAAAGGTGCACGTGTCGATATCGGCAATAATAACGGCGACACAGCCCTGCTTCTGGCCGCGAAACAAGGCCATACTTCGGTGATTTCAAGTTTACTGGCAGCGGGCTCGAAAATAGACCACAAAAACAGCCGCGGCCAAAATGCTCTATTACAAGCAATGATCGCCGGGCACAGCCAAACCACCAAAGTATTACTTGATTCCGGCGCTAACGTTAACGCACAGGCAAGCGACGGCCGCAATATACTGATTTTGGCAGTTATTTCGAAAGATGATGCCCTATTGAATGCTGTATTAAGCCACAACCCGGCCATCAACACCACCGACAAAAACGGCAGAACCGCATTGTGGCATGCGGTCAATTCAAATTGGCAACAGGGCCTGGAGCGACTGGCCGACAAAAATGCAAGTTTAAATATTGCAGACTTTAGCGGACTGACACCATTGTCGCGAGCAGCCATGAAGGGATACTCCGGGATTTTCAAATTTCTACTCGATCAGGATGCGGATAGCCGCTTGTCAGTAAAGACAACGAGGGACAATCTGCTGATGGTTATCGCCGCTTCAGGAAATATCAATTTCGCCAATCAGTTTTTTGGCAAATACAGAAATGTGGATGTCAATCAGCGCAATTTACAGGGGAACACCGCACTGATACAGGCAATCTACAAAAACCACCCGGCAATGGTTAATTTATTACTAAAACGCGGCGCGGACATAAACCTGCGTAATAAAAAACGTGAAAATGCTCGTCAAATCGCTCAGCAATCCGGACAAAAAGAAATACTCGCTCTGATCGATACGCACGCCCCATACAGTAAATTATTGGGTAAATTGTACTGAATTTAGTATAGGCTCCTGTAATCAACAACTTCCAGCAACTCTCATTATGGTTGGTTGGCACACTGCTGTAGGTTGTGGTTGAGGTACGAAACCCAACAAAACAGATTTATACATACCGAAACTGTAACGACTCGTCCGCCGACTGAAACAACCCTCTATGGGTAATCTGTGGAGGAAGTGGATGCGGCAGGGAAGCCGCATCCAAGCCTACATAGATGTATTTACGGCGCCTTCCGGAACAGATTACCCATAGATGGGGTGAGCAGTTAGCAAAAACTATTTGTTTTTTTACAATGAACTAGCCTATACTCCGCACTAAAAAAAAGAATAAGTAACTATATATCATGATCATTATCAGTTGCCAATGACCCGCTATTGGGCCACACTTACTTAGAGGAAACATTCGGTTGAACGGCAATTCAGGCCGCTCTGTTGGCTGCCCATGCATATGGAACGGGGGAAGAAAACATCCATGACAAACCATCGGCGCAAACACTGTGATCTGCGCAGTTCGGGCAACATTGAGCATATCCCGTACCATTCTTATTCACGAATTAATCACCGAAATTCGATATCCCTTTCTGGAAACCTATGAATGTTTTAATGGCGATGTCCAAATTCAAAGCAACGGAAACCCTGATTCCACACCCAACTCGAATCCTCCTGCGGGTTTTTCTTGTTTCCCTTGTTCTTTTTAGTGGCTCTGCTGTGGGCGACCAGCAAGGCCTTAGCTCATTCGATCACCTGACGGAGACCGGATTTGAGCTCACTGCGGTACACCGACTGACCGCCTGCGAAAGTTGCCATTTGTTTGGCGTTTTCGAAGGAACTCCTCGAAATTGTCGGGGTTGTCACGGTGCACAGGGTAGACGCACCGCATCTCGCAAGGGTGCCCGACATATTCTTAGTAGTGATAATTGTGAATTGTGTCATCAGTCATCGGTCGCCAATAGCTGGGTACCGGTACGCCGGGTTGATCACCTCGAGGTCAGGGGTAGCTGTTTTAGTTGCCACAATAACTTCATTGCCTCCGGTCGACCTGTAAATCACATTCCCAGCAGTAACAGATGTGAAGACTGCCACAATGCCAGAAGCTGGTTACCGGCGCGCTTTACTCATGAAGGCATTTTCACAGGCTGCGCTCGTTGCCACAATGGTAACCTGGCCACTGGTAAAGGCCCAAATCATATTCTCACCACCAATGTCTGTGAGGCTTGTCATACCAATACCCGAACATGGGAACCAGTCGCCCGTGCAGATCACAGCGAAATGCCGCAGGCGCTGGCCGGACAGTGTATCGCCTGCCATTTCCTAAATTCACCCTACGGAGGCAAAATCGCGGGGCATGTTCGCGGCGGCGTCGACAGTACCAACAACTGTGCATCCTGCCACGGCACAACAGGCAACTGGCCCGTCAGACGCATGGATCACAGCGAACTGCAAGGCAATGCCGGTGACCCTGCGACCAGCACCAAATGCCAGAACTGCCACAGCCAGTTAGTACCTCCGCTGCTACCAAAAGGACATCCTGCCGGCCCCACCGCCACTTGCAGTAACTGTCACCGGTCGACAAATGATTGGTGCATAACAATTTTTCCGACCGTAGCATTCCCCCAACTATGCAACTAACAGTCACGGGGATTGGCCAAACGAACCCGCTCGTCACCCCTGAAAAATAACCTTGTACATAATCGACCAAATGAAACATAAATCATTATTCATTCGCGCGTTGATACTCTCTGTCAATATCGTAACTGGTTTCTTGCTTCAAAGTTTCTCTGTAGTAGAAGCACAGGTTATCGAAAATGTAGAAGTAAACCCGACAGACCGCCAGTCCGTCGTTAAAATCTCATTTTCCAGACGATTGGCTTACAAAGCACACGCCCCCGTATCCCGGGGAGATTTTCTTGTCATCGAACTGAGATCGCTGGATGGACTGGGGAACGATCCATTAACGACGACGCGACAAAGTTACCCCTGGCGGCCATCTGCGAATACGCCGCTTACAGAAATCAATTTCAATCAGGACCCGGGTAGCCTGCCGACAATTACTCTTCGGTTTACACGCTATATTCGTTTTAATGTCCGCGGCGCTTCCGATGGAAGCAACCTGGAAGTGACTGTTTTCAGCCCGGAAGCTCAACAACAGACGTCCACTCAAACACCTGCAAAACCTCAGGACGTCGAAGAAACGGAGGCCCCTGGCGACGGTCTCCTGCAAACAGGTGATGATTTGAAAACTTCCGAATTGATGGAACAAGCGCGTATCGCCATGGTGAATCATAAATATGACGCCGCTATTGATCTCTATACCCAGATTCTTCAAATGCCAGAAAATAAACAGAATCGACAAGCACTCGAATATCTGGGACTGGCACGGGAATTAAACGGTCAACCCGATCAGGCCAGCGCGATTTACAAAAAATATCTCAAGCAATACCCGAAAACTTATCGGGTCATTCTGAAGTCTTTTCTGCAGGATTCAGACGCAAAAAAATTGGCGCAAACTCTTAGGAAAAAAGGAATAAACGCCGAGGTTGGCATGACAGTAGTGTCTGGAGTCAATTGGAGTCGTGTCCAAGTTCCTGGTTTTGAAAGTAAAAAGGCAGCACTAACTTTCGCCGATTCGGTAGGCGAAAGATATGGCTTTAATGACGCATGGGTAACACAATCGGCAGAAACGTCCAGAATAGCACAAAGATCAACAAACTTAGCTACTGCGGAAGCCAAACCTCGAGATCAACTACGAAAGGGAAAAGCAAATAAGTCTAAAGACGTGGCCAAATCAGGAGGATCAATCGCGGCTGAACCTGAACGCAAGGAAGTCCCGCTAAATGGTGACTATTTTGCCAGTTTTTCTAATTTTTATAACCACTTTGCACTATTAACAGATCGTGGAACCGATGTCATTCAATCATCCGTACAAACTGATTTATTCCTTTCGGGTCGGGTGCAAATCGGTGAATGGGAGGCGAAAGCCTATTTTTCCGGCGGACAACTCATCGATACGCTGGGCAAAAGAAACTCTAGAAGTCCCACTAGAATTAGCAATGGATATATGGATCTAAATCGGGAATCATGGGGGTTTAACGCCCGACTCGGTCGCCAAAACGGCTACAACGGAGGCGTTCTAGGAAAATTTGACGGCGTCAATGCCGGCTATCAGATTAACGATCAAATTAAAATTAACGCAGTGGCCGGCTTCCCGGTTGAATACACCACCGTCTCCCGCGCGAATACAAACAACTATTTTTATGGCTTGAATACTGATATCACCGGAATCAAAGGCCCTCTGGAATCAACCATTGATTTTAACTTTTTTTTCATGCAGCAATTTATTGACGGCACCCAGGACAGACTCGCGATTGGCGGTGAAATGCGCTATTTCACCGATAATGTGAATGTTTTTTCCCTGCTGGACTACGACATCATGTTCAACAGCCTGAACATTGTCACTGTTAACGGCAACTGGCGGGCTCCGACACAGACTAATGTCAATTTACTTCTTGATTATCGAAAAGCGCCTATCGTCACCACCAGTAATGCATTGTTATATAGTTCCGGGGTCAGCGACACGCGGGTCATCAACTATACATCAATCGATGATCTTCTGGTGTTTTTGTCAAGCGATCAGATTCGTGATGTCGCCAAAAGAAATAGCGTTGATAGTTATACAGGTACTCTTGGCTTTACCCACCCGATCAACGACAAGGTTCAGGTCGGTGCGGATTTTACCGCAACCCGCCTCAACGGTATTCCGGCCATACAGGTCAATTCAATCCGAAACCCGACTAACGCAGCCAGACTTCCGAATCCTGTCATCGATACCGAGGCACTCGAGGGTGGTGGTTGGGAATATTTTCTTTCCGCTAGGGTATTGGGAAACAGCCTGATTGTTCCCGGTGACCTGGCCAGTATCGATCTTAGATACAGTTCTTTGCCAAGCTCAAGCCGCTATGGCATTCTAATGAACACACGCTACCCGGTCAGCGAAAATTTCAATATCGGCCCACGTTTCCGGGTGAACTATCGATATGGCTATAACGGCTCCAATGACTGGACGTTTTCGCCTTCACTGCGAATGGTTTACCGGTTTCGCCCCTGGATCCAGTTCGAAGCCGAAGCAGGCAGCGAATTCATTACCGGCTTTATACCTGACGGCAACGCCTCTTTTACAGAGGGAAATTATTACTTCCTGGTTGGGTATAGAATTGATTTTTCGGGTGATTTTTAGTATCTCCAATAGCAAAAACACACCCATTATTGGGTCTCGTAAATCCTGCGCCCAAGTTTTGTTCTCACTTGTCACCATCCAACGACAAACTTAACCCCATAATATAGTTAGCAAATTTGTACAAAGGAAACTTTCCTCCTCTGAACCTGTCGCCATTTTGCGACATAATTCGTTCGACATTTTCTACGACAGAACTCTATTTTATTATTTATATATATATTTTAGATACTTACCAGAACAAAGCGGGGTTTTTAATGATGGCATCGTAATTGCTTGCGTAAATAATAGATACAGCAAATAGAGTTTTTAGGTCATAGACAACAGTCTGAGTTTTGCGCTCTCAATATTAATCAAAAAGTGAACTTCAGGATTGAGAGTAAAATTAAAAAACCCAGTTATGGGTAGTTTTTGTATTTGGAGAACAAGATAATGAAGTGAAGGTTTTGTAAGCAGTATTGAAACTATAAATTAATTGCGTCGAAACAAAAAATATAGACGGGACATGGGATTGAATATCTTTGTTATCTTTCAATCCACCCGCACTTGGAGAACTAAAATGAAAATAGAGAGTATACTAACAAAAGCGAATTATTCGCTTTTGATACCCGCAGCGCTCATGCTGCTGTTCATGTCCGGGGCCGCACAGGCTACCTTTGTCATTGGGCAAGCAATCAACACCTTATGTTCATCCGGCGGACGGCAGCCGTCCATGCCATTTAACGGGATAAATCATGCGCAAAGCAACATTGGTAATGCGGCCGCAGATGCGTCCGACTCGTGTGGATTGTGTCACGATTCCCTAGGAACTCCAGGGCTGTCCACCTTTGGAGGAAACGGAGCCGGCAAAACCGCTGCAACGGGCATTAACAAGGATAACGGTTCCGGCTCACCGGCCAACCTGGATTTCTTTTGTTCGCAAGCGGCAAACATCGCCCCTATCGCCAACGCGGGCCCCGACCAATCAGTAACAGCAGGCGATCTGGTAACACTGGACGGAAGCGCTTCGTCCGATCCCGACAGCGATCCACTCACTTATAGCTGGACATTAAACAAACCGGCAGGAAGCACAGCGACTTTGTCGGATGCCACTGCTGCAATGCCGACTTTTACAGCGGATATTGCGGGTGTCTACACCGCTGACCTGATTGTCAATGACGGTATAGATCCCAGTGCCAGCGACAGTGTCACAATAACAGCGGGCCCGGGGAATACTGCTCCTGTGGCCAATGCCGGCCCGGATCAGTCGGTTGCTGCAGGCGATACCGTTACATTGGACGGCAGCGCTTCCAGTGATGCAGACAGTAACCCGTTATCCTACAGCTGGATCTTAAACAGACCTGCGGGAAGTACTGCAAGCTTATCTGACCCAGGCGCAGTCATGCCGACTTTCGTTGCAGATGTTGACGGTGTCTACTCAGCCGATTTGGTGGTCAACGACGGAACCGAGAACAGCCCTGCAGACAGCGTCGTTATTACTGCCAATGTGGGAAATACTGCACCGGTTGCCAATGCCGGACCCGATCAATCGGTCGCCACCGGCGATACAGTGACTCTGGACAGCAGCGCTTCAAGTGATGCCGACAGTGACCCGCTGACCTACAGTTGGTCGATCACTTCCAAACCTGCGGGCAGTGCTGCCAGTTTGTCTGATCCAGGCGCAGCTATGCCGACCTTCACGGCCGATGCAGCCGGAGACTATGTGGCTCAGCTCATTGTCAACGATGGTATGATTGACAGTCCAGCAGATACCGTTGTGATCCACACAGCGAATGGCAACTCTGCACCCATCGCCAATGCCGGACCCGATCAATCGGTCGCCATCGACGATACAGTGACTCTGGACAGCAGTGCTTCAAGCGATGCCGACAGTGACCCGCTGACCTACAGCTGGTCGATCACTTCCAAACCTGCGGGCAGTACCGCCAGTTTGTCTGATCCAGGCGCAGCTATGCCAACTTTTGTTGCAGATGTGGCCGGAGACTACGTGGCTCAGCTCATCGTCAACGATGGTACGGTCGGCAGTACTGCTGATTCTGTGGTCATCCATGCGGCAAACGGTAATACGGCGCCTATTGCCAATGCAGGGCCGGATCAGTCGGTTGCAGAAGGCGATACGGTCACACTGGACGGCAGTGCTTCAAACGATGCCGACAGTGACCCGCTGACCTACAGCTGGTCGATCACTTCCAAACCTGCGGGCAGTACCGCCAGTTTGTCTGATCCAGGCGCAGCTATGCCAACTTTTGTTGCAGATGTGGCCGGAGACTACGTGGCTCAGCTCATCGTCAACGATGGTACGGTCGGCAGTACTGCTGATTCTGTGGTCATCCATGCGGCAAACGGTAATACGGCGCCTATTGCCAATGCAGGGCCGGATCAATCGGTCAATCAGGGCGATACAGTTACACTGGATGCCAGTGGTTCAAGCGATGCGGATGGCAACACATTAACCTACCGTTGTTCATTCACCTCCAAACCAGCGGGCAGTTCTGCAGTATTATCCGATACATCAGTCACCATGCCGACTTTCGTCGCAGATATGGCCGGAGACTATGTCGTCCAGTTTATTGTCAATGATGGCATAGTCGACAGTGCTCCAGACTCCGTCGTCGTTACTGCTCAAGGTACTGCGCCTCCACCACCTGCAGTAAACGTCTCATTGCGATTAAAGGTAGAACCGAACGTTGTCGAAAAAGTCGGTAAACCCATAGAAATCCATGGGAAAGCCAGATTGGATCGTAGCGAAATGAAGAAAGGCGAACGGCTACCCATCGTGCTTGAGGTGGGTATAGAAAAACCGGATGGCAGTCATATGAGCCTGATGGAAAAACCGTATAAACTGAAGGAAGAGCTGGAGTTTGAAATAAAATACCGGACAGCTATGACCGGCCAGCACAAGGTCTATGCGATGATTCTCGGATCCGACGATTCTGTATTGGCGTCCGAAAGCCGGTATGTCATGGTTGTTTCTGAGAACGGTGACTCATCTGAGGACGGTGACTCACCTGAGGACGGTGACTCATCTGATGACGGTGACAAAGCCAAGGAGGAAAGTCGCGCGAAATTGGACGCTATACAGGCGAAAATGCTTGTCATTGCAAAATCAACGAACGCCATCCTCGCCACCAGAAATGGTATAAACCAACAGATGCATTATTGGAGATCAAAAACCAAAGATGCCTGCAGGAAAAGTAACAAAAGCAAATGTAAGCGCATCCGCAGATCTTTGCGACGGCTGGCCGTAGCGAAAAAAAGGATCAACAAACGATTAAGGAGATTAAACAGAATCCGTATTGAAATGCGTAAATTGACGTAGGCAACACCTAAATTGTCGCGGTAGCAGTCAAACCGACAATTTAAAATCAAGTAATATTTCTCGAAACCTGGGGCCAACCTGTTATTAAAAGGTTGGCCCTTTTCTATGATTGTGAGATAGATATGCTGGCCGTAATAAAATTCGCCAAGCGGCAACTAAATATGCAGAGCGCAACTCCAGACTGCCTGCCCCCATGTCCGCAAATCAATGACGATCAAATTCATCTATGAAAATAATATGTGACTCACTTTCATGTAGCTTAGTGTTAAGTTTCGTTCCTAAACACCAAGCGACTTTGGTTGACTTGGAACTAATGTAATTTCCGTGAGATCAGGAGTTATACACCCAGAGATTCTGTGTTGTTTTCTGTCCTTTTGATTATCCTACCATCTCTCAAATAAAATCAATTTTTACATTCCCCGAATCGTACCCTTAATAATCACTGCGGGTATACACGGCGATAATTGCCATCATCCCTGCCTAAAGATATAAGCGAGTCGCTACCTCGTGAAAGATTTTGGGACGTCCCTGTCTCCAAAATC
>CAZGQY010000054.1:0-21858 GCA_964528035.1 uncultured Methylococcaceae bacterium
ATGATTGGGTTACTCCATTTTCGCTTGGGCGAGTTCCCTGTTTTACTGTTCATGCTAGTAGTTCTTCATTCTGATATAACCTAATAACAAATCTAGCCCCCTATCAATTAACAACTACATTAATCGGATAAAGCTGTTTTAGTTTTATCCGTGCATCCTCTGTTGTAAAACGCCAGTTAACAGTTCCCCCTGCCTGATTACGAGACACTGTCCAAGCTGAAGTGGCTACACTAACCCGGACAGCGCGAAGATCCAGGCCAGATACAAAGTAAAACGGCAAAATTGCGATCAAGTCAACCAAACCATAAAAGCTAAAAACAAATTTAAACACCTTTTCCGCCACGATTAGTCGGAGAGCATATTCAAGGCTGAAGATGACTACTGTAATTACTTCAATTAACCTGAGATATTCCTTTTTCGTAGGAGATAGGTCGGGCAAGGTATCCATGGAAAAGGTGACTAGTGAAACGATGATCAAGAATTGAATGCAAAACGTGAACACCTTGCCTAAAGTGTTATCGGTATTATCTAGGACTTGTCTTATCGTTTCCTTTTCAACCATCGTCAGTCATTTTCATGCAACATAACAAGTCATTCTCCGGATCAGGCTATCTTACCTTTCATTAGGCTCAGTGGGCAAAGACCATCTATGACTATTAATTATATTTGAAAGTTCTCATTCGATTCTGATATCTGGAGGATACACACCTTCAGAAATAATTCGTTTACGATGTCGTTGTTGAAGTTTTTTATAGTATTCCACCAATTTACGTGGATCGTGATCCACCGCTGCAGAAATGCGGTGGCGGGTCTCGCGTACTGCCGTTATGATAGGATCATCTTTCATGGTGATTCGTTTTCTCCTAGAAGTTCGAGTGGTGTGACCAGTGACGGAACGAATAATCCAAGAAGTCCGTTAACCCGTCTGATGTGCGAAAATTTATTCGCATTGGCTAAATGGCGACAATTCCACGTCAGTAGAAAATCGCATTTCGATATCGACGCCAACGCCAGGTGTAAGGCATCGCCCGCAGGATCGGAGGGCATCACATGATGCTCGACATAGGCGACCACGATGTCAGCAACGGACTCGTCGATATCAACGAGTGGAATTGTTTCAACCATGCCGAGCGCCGCATCCTTATTGGGAAAGGATCCTTTCTCCAATTCGTCGACGACCGCCTCACTGGTCAAGAGTTCGTAATCCGACCGGGAGCGTCCCACCATTCACGTGTCCATTCTCGGCGGGCGATCATGTCAGGCTCAGTCCGTACCTCATGATAGAAACTGGGTATTGTTGTCTCAATATAGACGCGAGGTCTCATATCTTAAATAATTGCCTGAAAATATTGCTATCCTGCCAAACAGATCTACTCTAGCTCCAGGGAATTTTATTGAGTCGGCTGGGTAACATTACATTATTCAAACATTTCTTGCTCTATCAAGCGATATTTGCTCTTTGCCGTGATGTCTGGTTACCTATAACGTCCCGCTTTCATAAATCCGAATTCTCGCACTTATCGGGATTTCCCATCTCACATTAAATGATTCTATCCGCCGGGCTATTCTCACTTTAAATGCACTTGGGGAAATCCCTTCCCACAATAAGTGATTATATCAGTCGCTGCTTCTCACATTATTTGACCGTGCGCCGCCGCGGACGCAGGACAATCAAACCGTCCTGAACAGCCCAAGAAATTAATGCGGGCTTATTTTTTTCTTCGTAATTATTAATCATTTTATATATACGGTGTATAAGAGATTGCAAGCTCCATATGATTAAATAAGTGTTCAATTAGTTATAAGCGCTATATTGGCTGTGACTTTCATTGTGGACAGCGTAACCGTCACCAGCGAGCCTGCGCAAGCTGTTTGTGATAATTTTGAGTAAAATAATGAGCAATGATAACGATTCTTTCATTGGTACGCTATTTACTACCATAGCTTGGCTTTTTGGAGTGGCGCTTGGTTCTTATATAATTGGATTTATTTTTGGGTTTGCGGGAAATTTCTAGTTTTATAGAATATAGAAGGAAAGAATAAGAATGAAAGCTATATACTTTTTATCGGTTTTGTTAGTTCTTAGTTTATTATCATGTAGCTCCAGTAACTCCAGTAACGGCAGGGAAATAGAAGCTTCTAATCCTCTTGATAACTCAGCTGATTATGCCTTTCGAAAAGGATATCATGATGGAAAATCTGCTGCGAACTGGCTTAACAAATCAAGTAGAGATAAATAAATATTAGTACTGAAAAGTACTAATACGGAGTTAAGTAATGTCAAGCTATTTCCATCTGAATAATATTTTGTTGCTTTTTTTTATTACAACTGTTGTGGTCTTGTTCAGTAAAAATAATGCTGCGTCGTCGATTAAAGAATTACGGGAGGAAATAAATGTACATGGGTTTTCCTCTTTAACCGTCGACTTGATTGCTAAAATATTTACTTCATTAATACTTATATACGTACTTTTATGGTATATATTTATAATAATATAGTGGTAACTCTTAATCTTTCTATTCCAAAGACAATTTCTAATAATACATCTAGTCCGAAAGACAGAAATGGGGAAGCAAAGCTGAGGCTAATGGTAAGATCAATGGTGGGTCTAATCGCATAAAGGCACCAATTGCCGAAGCCTGCAACCGGTTGATCAAGAATTCCATTATCTGCTGGAACTATCTGTATCTGTCACAAAAGCTTGAACGCCTGAGCGATAACACCAAAAAAGACAGGTTGTTATCTGCCATAGCTAGCCATTCGCCCATGTCTTGGTCACATATTAACCTTCTGGGCGAATATGAATTCTCAGATGAAAAACTGAAAGATTCAGTCGGAATTCGTCCACCAAAATAGTGGGCCGATACAACCGTGGAAAATGGGGGGTGTGAAATCAGCTCAGACGACTGATTATTGTCATTTTCAGTAAATTCCTACAGAACATTTGGTACCTTTATGGGATTAGACCCAGTATTTAAATCAACAATTGTTCCGCCCAATCATACAAATCTTCAAGGATTTTCTGACTTCGCTGATCGGAACCTGCATTCTGACGACAACCCTCTAGTTGTTTCTTATAGTTTGACAGATCGATACTGCCGCTACTGTTGATATCGGTAATCCTGCTGTGTCTATAGCGATCCCATTGTTCTAATTCTTCTGGGTTTAATGTTTCAGGATAATTCCGGGCACGATACCTGAACAATAATTCTGGCAATCGGGGATCGTGGTTAGTTAACTTTATATCACCCAGTTGATCAGAAGCTGTATTCCTGATTTTTTCCATAAGTCGTTTGTCGTGATCGTCGAAAAATCCACCGCTGTATATCATAAGATCCGGATCGTCACTGATTTTATTCGGAAAACTATCGAAGACTTTACTTGCTTTTTCGGTCACCGAAACACTCTGTCTGAGCTTACTTAAATTTTCAAAGCAAACATCAAGGCTAATCCCTAGTCTGTCTGCATCTGAATCGCGCATGGTTTTTAAAGGGGCAAGTATCGGGCATTTATTCAAATGCACCGTTTTTAATGGGATTCGTTCGATATTGTCTGGTAGATCTGAAACCGGAGTAAATATTCTATATCTTATCTCATCAACATCTAAATCGATCAGTGCTGAAGGATCAATGGACAAATCGTAAACGACCACGCCATTTTTATTCAGGGGATGTGTAACCAAAGGGATAACGACTGCTATACAGCCATTAATAGCAGGGTACTTGCCTGATACATGAAGAACGGGTTGCCATTCACCCGGTATGAGGTGCTTGCTTAGGTGTCTTTTAAGGCGGTTGTTATAGACATAATCGTATAAGCGAGGTTGGCGTCCGCGTATCAATTTAGCGAGATCAATGGTTGCGTACACGTCAGAAAGCGCATCGTGAGCGGATTTGTGTTTAATACAGTTAGCTTTGGTTATTTCCTCAAGCCGGAAGCACGGTTTTCCATCATCGTAATCAGGCCATTCAATTCCCTCGGGGCGCAATGCTCGAGTTAAGCGAGCCATATCGATAATGTCCCAGCGTGAATTACCCTTTTGCCATTCACGAGCATATGGATCGAAAAAATTTCTATACAGGCAGTTTCGAATGACTTCATCGTCAAACCGAATACTGTTATACCCGGTACCGCAGGTTCCAGGACAGGCCAATTGCTTATGGATCAATTCCATAAATTTTGCTTCACACTGGCCTTTTTCATAGGCGAGCTGAGGAGTAATGCCTGTAATAAGGCACGCCGCAGGTTGAGGAAGCATATCGTTCGCTGGTCGACAATACTCAACCAGAGGCTTGTCAATAACTTCAAGGTTTTCGTTCGTGCGAATGCCAGCAAATTGTGCTGGCCTGTCACGTTGAGGATCGGATCCGAATGTTTCGAAATCGAACCAATATAAACTACGAGCTGTCAATTAATCCTCGTTTATTGCGGGAATAATTTTGCACCCATCCCCTAGGATCTTTTCGCCTAAACTGAAAAAGTAGTAACAAATTCGGCAAACAAACAAAGACTCACGTATCTAAATAACGTAGCCCGTGGAATGGTCACACAGCTAAATATTTATCGAAGAGAATCCAGAGCCCTTAACACATCGACCCGGCTGATCATTCCAACCAGATCAACATCATCCATAACAGGAAAACTTCGCCCCCAAGTCTTATCAAATTTCTCGGCCACTTCTACAATGCTGGTATCGACATCAACAGTTATGACTTCCTTGCTCATAAATTCTTTTACTTTGCCACCCATGGATTGATTATAGGTTGCATGCAATACCACTCGGATACATTCTGCCTCAGACAGAACGCCCACCAGGTTACCATGCTCGTCTAAAACCGGCGCGCCGGTAATTCTTTTATGCAGCAATTTATCAATTGACTCCAATACATCATCTTCCTCTTGGAAGCTAATAACCTTGGAAGACATATAATGTTTCGCAGTGATATCTGATAGCATTGTTAATTCCTTGATTCTTATTAGATTTCAGGATACATAGTCGTGAGGCACGCAACATAAGGATTTGAACCCATGTGTCGATCCACCCCAACTGATACTTTACAATAGACCTTAAAATTTTTCAGCCATTTCTAGTCGACGTTTCTTAGCGCACTTTCTAATACACAAACAGCTACCGCCCTTCGATCCGCCACAGCTACCTTTAATGCTAGCGCGTCCAAATACAACTCCAACGGCCATAATCGCAATCACCGCAAGCATAAACAAAAAAGTTAAAATAAAAATTGTCATTGCGTGTGTTCTCCTCCCGAAGGAAATAACAGGGTCGTTCTTTTTTCAAACTCATTACCGGCTCTGATAATAAATAATGCGGCTAATTTTTGTTGTTCTGCTAATTCAAAGGCTGTATCTGCACCCATAACCATAAATGCTGTTGCAAATGCATCGGCTCGCATTGCTGATTTATCAAGTACAGTGACAGATGCCAGCTTGTGCAGGACTGGCGACCCTGTTTTGGGATCTATTGTATGTGAGAACCGCATGTTGTGCGCTTTAAAAAAATTACGATAATCTCCGGAAGTGGCCACAGCAATGTTTCTAAGTTCGATCACTTGTTCTATGGCCCGTTTACCCTCTTCTGGTTTTTCTACAGCGATTCGCCAAGGATTTCCGTCAATCTTACTCCCTTTAACTCTCAATTCGCCACCAATTTCTATCAGATAGTCCTTTATACCCAGGTGATCAAGACGTTCTGCGATTTGATCAACCCCAAAGCCTTTTGCCAGCGCAGATAAATCAATATAAACTTCCGAGATTGATTTTCGGATAGCAGGCGGATTGATCTGTAATGACAAAGATCTATAGCCTGTTTTTTTCGTGACATTGCTTAATTTTGTCTGGTCAGGAACTATTTTCCTGGGCTCATCCGGTCCAAAACCCCATAGATTTACCAGTTGTCCGATGGTGATGTCGAAAGCACCTTGAGTCAATTCACTTACTGCAATGGCCTGTTTCAGAACTTTGGCCATTTGCGGAGAAATCTCGATCCAATCTGTGGAATAATTTTTATTAAGCCTGGATAGTTCAGAGTTGGAATCATAAGTCGACATAGTCGAATTAATCACCTTGAGAATGCCGGAAATATCATCCTGCAGATCTTTTTGATTTACTGCTTCAGGTAAGCGAGGAATTTTAACTGAAAAAGTTGTACCCATTGTTTCACCAAACTGTTGAAACTGATAGGCACTGGGAGTTTCTTCTGAACATCCCTGTAAAAAGAAAACGAGGAACAAGCCAAGACTTGTCCCTCGTTTAATCAAAAACTGTCGAAATCTAAAATTAACCGCCAAAATCATCCAACATGATATGTTCGTCTTCAACGCCCAGGTCTTTCAGCATTTTAATTACTGCATTATTCATCATCGGAGGGCCACACATATAATATTCACAGTCTTCAGGCGCGGCATGATCCTTTAAATAGTTTTCAAAAATGACCTCGTGAATAAATCCTGTGTAACCTTTCCATTCATCCACGTCCAGAGGATCAGATAAAGCGCAATGCCATTCAAAGTTTTCATTCTCTTTTGCCAAAGTATCGAAATCGTCCACATAGAACATTTCCCGCTTACTACGGGCTCCATACCAGAACGACATTTTTCGATTTGACTTTAGCCTGCGCAACTGGTCAAAAATATGGGAACGCATGGGAGCCATTCCAGCGCCACCACCTATAAATACCATTTCGTTTTCTGTATCTTTCGCGAAAAATTCACCGAATGGGCCGGAAATTGTAACCTGATCTCCGGGTTTCAGATTAAAGATATACGAAGACATAATTCCTGGAGGCGCATCAGGAGCATGCGGCGGTGGAGTAGCCACGCGAACGTTCAGCATAATTATACCTTTCTCTTCCGGATAACTGGCCATAGAATAGGCTCGCATGGTTTCATGCTTTACAGTCGAGACATAGCGCCACAGATTATAGTTGTCCCAATCTTCCCGAAATCTGTCTTCTACATCGAAATCACTATATTTGGAAACATGAGGGGGACATTCGATCTGAATGTAACCGCCCGCTTGAAAGGCGACATGCTCTCCTTCCGGTAGCTCCAAGACCAATTCTTTGATAAAAGTCGCGACATTATCGTTGGATTTTACCGTACACTGCCATTTTTTTACGCCGAAGACCTCTTCCGCAACCTGTATTTTCAGGTCATTTTTGACTGTCAACTGACACGACAGGCGATCACCTTCAGCCGCTTCTCTTTTGGTGATGTGGGTAGTTTCTGTCGGTAATATTTCTCCTCCTCCATCAAACACCTTGACCTTGCATTGAGCACAAGTACCTCCACCGCCACATGCAGACGGGACAAACAGATGTGCATCAGCCAAAGCAGTCAATAGTTTAGACCCCACCGGGGCATGGATGGTTTTTTCGTCGTTAATTAATATACTGATATCTCCCGAAGCCACCAACCTGGATTTAGCACCAAGAATCAGAAAAACCAGACTAATAACGATTAGTGTGAAAACAAAAACACCTAATATAATTTCTAGCATGCTGAATCCTTAGAGTTGAATGCCGGAGAAGGCCATAAAGCCCAATGACATCAGACCCGCGGTAATGAAGGTAATGCCAAGGCCTTGTAAGCCTGCTGGAACATCGCTGTATTTTAGTTTTTCTCTTATTCCAGCCATCGCGGTAATCGCCAGAGCCCAACCCAGGCCACTTCCAACCCCATAAACAGTACTTTCGGCCAGGTTGTAATCACGTTCGATCATAAACAGACTACCGCCGAGGATGGCACAGTTCACAGTAATCAAGGGCAGAAATATACCCAATGCGTTGTACAACGCAGGGAAAAAACGATCCAATACCATTTCGAGTATTTGCACCATCGCTGCAATAACTCCAATACAACTCAACAAAGCTAGAAAGCTCAAATCAATATCGGGCAAACCCATCCATGAGAGAGCACCCTCTTTAAGAAGGTAGTTATAAATCAAATTATTTGCGGGTACGGTCAATGTTTGTACGACCATAACAGCAACTCCAAGTCCTATTGCAGTCGAAATCTTTTTGGATACAGCAAGAAATGTACACATGCCGAGAAAAAAAGCTAACGCAAGGTTTTCAACAAAAACTGCCTTAACGAATAAACTGATATAAGCTTCCATTAATGGACCTCCAAATGTACGTCCGTGCCGTGCGCTGTCGGAATAATTCCATAATCCGGTTTTTCCACCTGCACCGGCTTCCAGGTACGCACCGCCCAAATCAGTAAGCCGATGATAAAGAATGCACTGGGTGGTAGTAACAGTAAGCCATTAGAAACATACCATCCGCCATCCTGAACCAATGGAAGAATTTCAATACCCATCAATTTTCCAGAACCAAACAATTCGCGAATAACCGCAACAATGATCAATATCACGCTATAACCTAATCCGTTTCCAATCCCATCTAAAAAACTTTGCATGGGGGGATTTTTCATTGCGTAGGCTTCAGCCCGACCCATTACAATACAATTAGTAATGATCAAGCCGACAAATACAGATAAAGCCTTGCTGGTTTCGTATGCGAATGCTTTTAAAAGTTGATCAACGACGATGACTAATGATGCGATGATTGTCATCTGCACGATAATTCGGATACTGCCAGGAATATGATTACGAATAATACTGATTGATGCACTGGAACATGCAGTCACTGCCGTCAACGCCACACACATTATAAGTGCGGTCGAAAGCTGAGAGGTAACCGCAAGCGCAGAACAAATACCAAGCACCTGCAATGTAATAGGGTTATCGTCCACAAGAGGATCAAGAATAACCTGTTTAATTTCACTACTCATTATTATCCCCTTTCAGATTTGATTTTTTCCAGAAACAGCGAAAAGCCCTGATCGCTCATCCAGTAACGCAACAGATTAGTCACACCATTACTGGTTAATGTCGCACCTGCCAGCCCGTCGACTTGAAATTCTGAGCCAGATTTTTGAGAATCAACCTGACCTTTAATTAGGCCAATAACCGGTTGCTGAGAATCATCATAAACTTTCTTACCCTTCCACAGGGCTCGCCACACCGGATTAACGACCTCACCGCCCAATCCAGGCGTTTCAGCCTGGTCATAAAAGTTCAACCCGACAATAGTTTGTCCATCACCTTCTAGCGCCAGAAATCCATACATCGTTGACCAAAGTCCATAACCATGTACTGGCAAGACGATGGTCTCGATCTGATCACCTTTTTTAAGTAAATAAACTTTTGCAAGCTTTGCACGTCTGCGTATGTGCGCCACGTCGTCTCCGGCAGAAATAGAAACATTCAACTCCGGGTTCTTGGCAGCTTTTCGCTGATCATAACTAAGAGGGTCAATCGATTCGTCATACTCCCCCGTTTCCAAATTGACGATTTTCTGTTCGAATTGCTTAAATGCAGTATCGACATCCATATCTTCTTCCAGCAAGCCAACTACGCTAAGAATATTTTTCTTCATATCCAGAGCTTTGTTGTGTTGCTGCAATGATTTTAAAGCGACTGCGGAACCCGAAACCAAAATTGCACAGACAATACACAAGGACAACGCAACGGCAACAGTTTTTTCCAGGCTGTCGTTAGACAAAGCCAAAATCTTATCGGCATAAGGCTTCGATGCCTTTCCAATACGATTGATCATCGATGCGTCGTTCTCGGAATTCTTTTGGGATTCATCAGACATAACGTTTCATCCTTCTTCTAATATTCGACTGAATCACAAAATAGTCTATCAGCGGAGCAAACATATTCGCAAAAAGAATAGAAAGCATCATTCCTTCCGGAAAAGCAGGGTTTACCACTCGAATCAACACAACCATAACCCCGATTAAACCACCAAATACCCATCGACCAGTATCCGTATTGGCCGCAGTGACCGGATCGGTAGCCATAAATACCATACCGAATGCAAATCCACCCATAGTTAAGTGCCAGTACCAGGGTACAGAAAACATTGGGTTGGTTTCACTACCAATAATATTGAACAACAGGGACGTTACGAGCATGCCTGAAAACACACCTAGCATTATTCGATAGGATGCGATTTTCGTATACAAAAGGAAGGCGGCTCCCAACAAGCAGGCTAGAGTTGAAGTTTCTCCGATAGATCCTTGAGTAAAACCGAAAAATGTCTGCATCCAGCCAATGCCATTAACTGTGATTTCTTCAACTCCACCACTGGCAGCTAAACTTAATGCAGTGGCGCCGCTAAAACCATCCACTGCTGTCCATGCAGAATCACCCGACATAGACACAGGATATGCAAAGAACAGAAACGCCCGCCCGGTTAATGCCGGATTTAGAAAATTTTTGCCTGTACCTCCAAATACTTCTTTGCCGATAACAATTCCAAAAGAAATACCCAGACCAACCTGCCATAGTGGAATATCTGGTGGCATTATCAGAGCATAAAGCATGGATGACACCAAAAACCCTTCGTTCACTTCATGGCCTCGTACCACTGCGAATAAAACCTCCCAGATTCCACCCACAGCCAAAGTGACAATATAGATAGGAAAAAAATACATCGCGCCGTGTAATAAGCAGGAAATCGGGTTACTCGCACTATAACCCACCCAATCGAGAAATAAACTACGCCAATTGCCTACAGTATCGAGACCCAAATCGTTCATAGCGGAATTTGCCTGGTAGCCTGTGTTATAGCAAGCCATCAAGATACAAAAGAACGTCGCAATGACGACATACGTCATCGTTCGTTTCAGGTCAAGTCCATCGCGGCAATGGGTGGTTCCTTTTGTAACATCGGCCGGCGTGTATATAAAAGTATCGACCATTTCATACAGACCATAAAACTTTTCGAAGCGCCCACCATGCTCGAAATAAGGTTCCAGATCATCTAAAAAACGTCTAAGTCTAGACATTATCCTTCCCTTTCTATTTGAGTTAAACTGCTTCTTAATACCGGGCCAAAATCATGCTTTCCAGGATCAATAAAAGTACACAATGCAAGGTCTTCTTCATCCAGTTCAAGACACCCCAGCGCTTGAGCCATATCGGTATCTCCAACGACCAATGCTTTAAGTAACGGAGTGGGCAGAATATCCAAAGGCATTACAGATTCATAAGCCCCGATGGGTACAATTGCACGGGGGCTTCCGTTTTTATTGGTGGTCAAATGAAAGGCCCGTCCAGTTTTTCTTTCCAGGCTGGACAAATACACATTCAAGGCAGAAAATTTATCCTTACCCGGCGTAATCCAGCCAAACAATTCCCGGTCGCGGCCTTCTGGTAAAACCGTGATCTGGTAGTGGTAACGACCCAAATAGGCGGCCCAGTTAACCGCATGATGCCCGTGCAGAAAAGAACCTGAAATAACTCGACTTTCTGAATGTTCAAGCTCGTCTTTTAAAAGATCTTCCGTACTTGCACAAATTCGTGTCCTGATCAGTCTGGGCTTGAAAACTTGAGAACCCGCTATCGACAGGACGCGCTCGACATCCAGCTTCCCAGTTGTAAACAACTTCCCGATCGCCATTACGGCCTGGTATTTGGTTGACCATACTGTTTTCTTTTCGTTAACAGGATCGAGGAAATGAATATGGGTGCCAGGCAATCCAGAAGGATGCGGGCCCTCGAATTCAGCAACTTCGACTGAGGCACAATCGCCAATCGGTATATCGGAATTCGGTGCTTTGCAAACATAAACCTTACCCTGAGTAATTTTGCTGATTACCGTAAGGCCATTGATAAAATCTTCTGCACGCGCCTTGATTATTGGTTCTGCATCCGGCGCCAATGGGTTAGTGTCCATCGCCGAAATAAATATTGAATGCGGCTCGCTATCCAAACTCGGAATTCTGCTATACGGACGAGACTTAAAAGAGGTCCACATCCCGGAATCCACCATGTTTTGCTTGACAACATCAGCGGTCAAATCTTTTAATTCTGACGCTTCATATTTTGAGAATGTTTCGCTGGCAGTACCCTTCAGATCAACAACGACGGCGCGCAAAATTCTTTTTGGTCCCCGAATGATACTGCGCACAGTACCAGCACCCGGTGATGCAAATTTAACTCCCGGATTTTTCTTGTCGGTAAACAGTGCCTGCCCCAGCTTCACCGTGTCACCTTCGCTGACTAACATAGTCGGCTTTACACCTGGAAAATCCTTACCCAACAGAGCCACTGAGTTTACCCTGGCCCCCTCATATATTACCTGCTCGGGTTCACCCTCTACAGGAATATCCAACCCTTTCTTCAATTTAAATAGCATTGTTAATTTGTGTCTTTCTGTCAAATGGCTCCACAATGTATAAGAATGAATTACACCTAATGCGGAGAAATGAAAATTGATTTACCACGAAAATTTTAACGAGCAATTACACCATAGTTTTTTCTAATGGACAATGGTACAAATATAAAACTGTATAAACTATAAAACTAAACTCCAAGTATAATCGATAGCTTTACTGTTCCGTAGGCTTTACGGTAACTATAGATCTCAGCTCTTTTAAAAGAACTGCAATATGCTCCATTGCAATTTTAGAATCTCGTTGAATACTCCCGAGTAAATCAAGGTATCGGTTAATCATCAGACAATTCTGTTCACTCCATTGTTCCATGGAACCGGCTGTCTGAGTCTCCTGTTCGCTAACAACACAAGTTGTTAATGCCTGGCAAATTTTATGAAAATCATCGCGCAACGCCGAGCGCGACAAAGATTCCCAATAAGTTCCCTGAGGTAATAGGCCGATTTGGCTACGCAACCAATCCCAGTGAAAAAGTTCATCCAGTGAAAAATAGGCTGTGGCAACTTCCTGTAATTTGCGACCGCAATCAATATGGACAGCAACAATATCTAAACAGGAAAACAAGCCTTTCAGGCTTGAAGTACGCTCTGCAAGTGATTTGGGTACTGATGCAGCCTGTAATGATTCAACTGCTTGAGATACTTCGATCTTATGCTGGTCGGGTAGAAGGGTACTCAGATTTTTTGAAACAAGTTTAATGTTCGTTCTAAATGCATTGATGCAATCTTCTGCTGATTGGTCACTCCGAGCATTGCTTTGTAGCCATAACATGGTTCGTTCGACCAGTTTGTTTATATCCTTAAATATACTTTGCTGTATTTCCTTATCGACCAAACCATCCTGGTCTTCGATTTCTGACCAAAATGACCGAGTATCAAATATTTCGACAGCCACAATAAATGATTTTAACACCTGGCCAATTGGCGCTCCGGTCTCATCCATTATTCGTAAAGGAAAAATAATCCCCAACTTGTTTACCATATCGTTAATCAGTTGGTTAGCAATTATTTCTTTTCTTAAACGATGATTTTTTACCTGCCCGGAATATTTTTTACGTAAAATAGCTGGAAAATAATCGAGTAATATCTGCTGTGAGTATTCATTATCAAAAATTGTATTTTCTTCTAACAATACATTTTTCAACATGATTTTGGTATAAGCGAGTAATACCGCAATTTCCGGACGCAAAAGACCTATGGAAAGATTATTCCTGTCATTGAGTACATTATCATCAGGGATACTCTCAAGAGACCGATTCAATCCACCCTGTTTTTCCAACAGATTAATTACCCACTTGAATAAATCCATTCGTTGACTGGATTCTGACTGGATATTACTGATTGCCCTTGTTTGCAGGTAATTATTCCGTAATACCAGTTGGGCGACTTCATCTGTCATCGATTCCAAGGTAAGATTACGCTGTTTTACTGTCAAATCTCCATTGTCGACCATTCTGTTCAGCAGGATTTTTATATTAACTTCATGATCCGAACAATCAACACCCGCTGAATTATCGATAGAATCAGTATTAATCAAACCGACATCGACAGAATATTCCAGTCGACCCTTTTGCGTAAAACCGAGGTTACCCCCCTCACCGATTACCTTACATTGAAGGTTTCCCGCGTCAACACGAAGACCATCATTCGAACGGTCACCAACATCGCTATTGGATTCACTTGATGCTTTAACATAAGTTCCAATACCACCATTCCAAAGCAAATCAACAGGTGCACACAATATTTCCTGAATTAACTGGTTTGGTGTCAGTCGTTCTGCTTTGATGGCTAGTGCCCGTCGGGTTTCCAAACTCAGAGTGATCGACTTCGCTGATCGAGAATATACCCCACCACCCTTCGAAATCAGTTTCTTATCGTAATCTTCCCACGTTGACCGAGGTTTTTTAAAAAGACGTTGACGCTCTTTAAACGCTTTTTTTGCATCCGGCTCAGGATCAATAAAAATATGCTTGTGATTAAACGCAGACAATAAACGAATTGTTTGAGTTTGTAACATTCCATTTCCAAATACATCGCCTGACATGTCCCCAATACCAATTGCAGTGAATGTCTCTTTCTGAACCTTAACTCCCAATTCCATAAAATGGTGTTTGACCGATTCCCAGGCGCCTCGAGCAGTAATCCCCATTTTCTTGTGGTCATAACCCACAGAGCCACCGGAAGCGAACGCATCACCCAACCAGAACTTGTAACTTTTAGCGAGTTCATTGGCTATATCAGAAAAAGTCGCGGTTCCTTTGTCAGCAGCCACCACCAAATAGGGGTCATCTTCGTCATAACACACTGTATTATCTGGCTTAACCGTTTCATCTCCCGCCAGATTATCGGTAATATCCAGTAATCCCCTTATTAGTATCTGGTAGCACTGAACAACTTCTGTTCTGGTTTCTTCCGGGCGCCAATCATCAGATAACTGCTTGGCGACAAAACCACCCTTTGCTCCGGTCGGAATAATAACTGAATTTTTGGTTACCTGGGCCTTCATCAAACCAAGAACTTCTGTTCGAAAATCTTCCTTTCTATCCGACCACCTCAACCCACCGCGGGCTACTTTTCCACCTCGCAGATGAATTCCTTCCATTCGTGGTGAATATACAAATATCTCATAATAAGGTCGCGGAGCGGGTAAATCGTCGATTTTGGAAGGGTCGAATTTAAATGAAAGATAGGGTATATCTTTCTCATCACACAGTTCTTGGTAGTAGTTGGTACGAAGCATTGCGTGTATAAGATTTAGATATCGACGTAAAATTCGATCTTCATCCAGAGAAGCAACTTCATCGATACTTTTTTCCAGAGTTTTTGCTAATTTCTCAAAACTAATTTGACGTTTAACCACACAAGGATTAAATCGAGTCTCAAAGAGATTTATCAGTAATACTGATATTTGAGCATTATTGGCCAGCGTGTTTTCAACATAGGATTGACTGAATGTCATTCCAATTTGTCGCAAATAGAAAAACAGGGCTCTCAATATGGTTATCTGGCGCCAGTCCAGATGGGCTTCCAATACCAATTTATTAAATCCGTCATTTTCTATTTTACCCAACCAGACTTGTCGAAAAGATTCTTCGAATACTTGCTTCAAAGAAACGATTTCCAGTTTGATCTGACCACCATAGGTCAAACCGAAATCATGTATCCAGAAGCGGGTTTCTGTTTCCTTTTGTCTGAGACTGTATGGCTTCTCCTCCAAAACCCTGACGCCCATATTCTCCAGCATTGGTAAAGAATTAGATAAGGGTGCCGGCTTACCTTTGTTATACAATTTGAATCGTAATCGATTCTCCATAGACTCTAACGGCTGATACAGTCTCATTTGCAATTCAGACTGGCTTAAGTTTTCCAGATGAACAATATCCAGAACAGCGACACGCGCAGTAAAATCCTCCCGGTAAGCTGCACTCGTGTCATCACAATAGCGATTAAATAATTTAACCCCCCGCTCTTCTCCAAAATGACTGTGCAACGCCTCACGCAGTCCATCATTCCAATCCAGTAAAGCATCCACAATCTGCTGTTCAATGGCTTTCGTATCGTATTCAATATTGCAACATTGACCGGTATGAATGATGAAATGTATGCGTGCATGTACAGACTCTGAAAGTTGAACCTTAAATTCTGAACTTTTGCCGTCGAATGACGACATCAAAATAGATTGTATTTGCTTACGCAAATCAGTGTGATAGCGTTCCCTTGGCACAAACACCAATGAGGAAACGAATTGCCCATAAACATCCTGTCGAACAAATAGTTTTACACGCTGAAGTTCCTGTAGTTGTACGACTCCGACGGCGTACTCGTAAAGTGAATCCTCATCGGCATGATATAATTCGTCTCGTGGCATGTCGTGAAGCACATGCATCAATGCCCGTCCGCTGTGACTTTGTGGTTCAAATCCTGATCGAGAAAAAATCTTTTGTATTCTTCTCTTCAATAAAGGTATTTGCTCGAGACTAGAGCTGTAAGCCGTAGAATCATATAGGCCGAGAAAACGTATTTCACCCACAACCTGGCCACTCTTGTCAAACCTTCGCACACCGACGTAATCCATAAATACAGGTCGGTGTACAGTCGCACGTGTGGTCGCCTTTGTGACCAAAAGTGGTGGTTTCTGAATAATGACTTGCCAGGCGTCATCAGAGAGAGGCAAAACTTTACTGTCAGGAGGCGGTACAATAGAGTCCCGCAATACACCCAATCCCGTATTTTCTACAATTCGAAATCCTTTGCTTTTTTTATCATCGACCAGTTCATATTCCCGGCAACCTAGAAAAACAAAGTGCCCTTGCAACAACCAATCCAGAAACACCAGGGATTCATCCACCTCTTTAGTCATCCCATGCGGTGGCCTTGCTTTTAACTGTTTACCGGCGCGCTCAATAGTGGATCGAATTTCCTGCCAGTCTTCAGTTACTGCATGGACGTGTTCAATGATTTTTTCAAGTTCGGTTTTCAGTTCGCTCAGGCGAGCCTTTTCACTCTGGCGATCCACCTCGATGTGAAGAAAAGCCTCTAACCCAACACCTGATTGGTAGTCAGCGGCGGACAACCGGGTAATCGATCCATTTCTGGATCGTTCCACTGTCATGACAGGGTGGATTACAAGGTGGTTACTTAGATTATGGCGATTAATTGCCATAATCACGGACTGCACCAAAAATGGGGTGTCGTCCACGACAATTTCAACAACAGTGCGTTCACATTGCCAGCCATGCTCCTCCATTCCTGGATTTAGAACACGAATCTTGGTTTCTTTTGGTTTGCGTTTTTGAGCGAAATTCCAATGAGAAAGAACAGCACCGTAGAGGTCTTCTTCTGCCCGTGACACCAAATCTTCCGATGGTACATTGTCAAAATAGGAATGAACGAATGATCCTATCAATTTCGCCTGCTTGCCACTTACCCGCTCAGTGACCATTGCAGCCAGATGGGTTAAGGTTTTAGCTGCGTCCACAGAATTCATAGATAAATTAACCCGTCTCTTGTTTCGAATTAAAACAAATACCCCATCCACTCATGCTATAACTCTGCTGCGATTTGGGGTAAAAAAAACTAATCGTTCTACCATAGATAACAACAATTTGCGTTGATACGAATTGACATGAGCCACTAACGCGTAACCCAAGTTCCAGAGAGACTTAATTTGGATTTTACTGATTTAGCATAGGTTTGGGCTTGTTGGCGAGTTTTAAAACCCGTCACTTGAATGCGATACCATCGTTTACCCTTGATTTTAACTGATTTAACAACGGCGGCAACACCCTGTTTTTTAAATTTGCTTAGCTGTTTATCCGCAATACTCCGTTCTTTTACCGACATCAGATTAACTGCCCAGATTCCTTTAGCTTTGCCCTGGGTATTCTTTGATTCAGAATCAGAAATGGCACTTGCCCTCTGTTTGTTTTTAGTGGCTGCCGGTTTATTTGTTTTTGGCGTTTTATAAGATTTTATTACAGGTTGCCTTTCTTTAGCTTTACTTACAGTCTTTTTTGGTTTTGGGGTAACTTCCGGGCGTCTTGCCTTACCTGGACCCTCGACTCGAGTTATTTTTTTTACCGTCTCATTTAGAGTATTGATTCGTTGATTTATTTCCTTAATATCTGCGTCAGTATTTTCTGCCAATTTCTCTGCAATGAGCTGTTTGATTTGTGATTGAGTATAAAACTGACTAGTGGCACGATTGAGTACATTGCCACTTTTTGAACTTTCTGCCCCGTCGTCAATTCTACCCGTATTCGAAACCAACTCGATTGTATCGGCAAGATTATCGATTCTTGCATTAATATTTTCTATGACTGCGTCATTTACCGAAGAAGATGTAGAGATTACCGTATCAGAGAACAATCCCTCCGATTCGTCGGGTAAACTCGATTGTAATTCGTCAAGTTGCAAGTGAATTTGGAAAACAAATCCACTCAATACCAGGATAAAAGCAAGCAAAACAACTGGAACAACGATCGTAAACCATTTCATTCCCCTATCCTCCTTTTCAGGATCAGACTCAGTTGGACTATCAAATTGAGCGGTTTCTAACAAACGCTCTCTGGCTTCGGAAAAGTGATCTGTAGAAGCATTATCGTCTGTATCCCCTGACTCGGCAAATGAGTGTTCAGATTCATAATTGTCAGTGACTACTTCAATTTCTTCCCCAGTATATGAATCGTCGCCAGATAACGAATTTTCTTCACCCATCGGGGAACTAATTTCCGGATCACTGAGTTCCTCTTCTATTGTGTCAAAACCTTCTTCATTTTGCTGTCCATTCAATTCCTGAGTGCCTAAACCAATCGAATCATTTGTTTCTGAGGCATTTTTAGCTTCGAAGTTATTCTCTATCCGATCATCTTCTGTATAAAAGGCATCACGGTTTTCCGTATCTTCAATAGGTTCTCTATTTTCGGGTTCAAAAAAATTGTCTTCTTGCGGTTCAGTAATTTCGGTGGATACATGCGGTTCGGAAACGTACGAATCCGTTTCAATCGTATTCGCTCCATCAAATACACCTGTTTCCTCTTCTTCAATACCCTGTATTTCACCGGTCGGTATCAAGGTATCAGAAACATCGCTGTCAGTAGGTTCATCAACCAAGTCTCCAATCGAACCCGAATAATCGACATCCGCACCCTCTTCATCCAAACTACTGAGGAACTCCTCATGATTCTGCCATTCTGTTTCTCCGTCTTCAGGTATTTCAGAAGTGTGTTCTTCATTAGCGATATCACTCATCAGATTCTCCGTTAGGTTTTCGTCGATATCATCCGCCATTACCGAATCCTTTACGGAAGAGCTGGAATCTGTCCAGGATGTGTTCTCCGTTGATAGTAAATCAGCAGATTCAAATTCCTTATTCGTAGATATCGGCTCTATTGAGTTTTCATATGTAATTCCAAACCCTTCCGAATCAGATTCAATCGCGTTTAAAAAATCTTCACTGGATTTTATATCAGAATCCAAAGGATCCCTACGATCCATTTCAGAGTGGCTCACATTATGATCGCTCATCATATTCCTCAATTATTGAAATTCAAAGCAGATTGGCTATTGAAAAATGGTTGATATTTCTAGCTCAGAATAGACATATTCACCAATTGAACACTACAAAATCCGCGAATATTTCATTCCCCCTAAATAGATTGATAGGACACTTTCCAGAGAAAGTCAACGAAATGGATAATTGATACTCAAATAATATTGATGGACTCTTCCCAGTGATTCCCCAAAAATATAAAATTCATTTAAGGAGCGAGGTTTTAATAATATGCGAAAGAATGACGCAGGATTATTGTTTGTCTTCAAGGCGTAGCAACAGGCGCATAGCAGGGCTACACAACTGTTGCTACAACGCAGAAGACGGACAATAAGACAAGTCAGGATTCGTATATTATTGAATACTCGCTCCTAAGCATATACTGCAACTTACTTTTCATCTTTGTAGAAGGTTATCGTGTCATTCCTAATAAATAAATACGGCAGACCATCAAGCCAATCAAAATAGAAATTATCAGTAATCGGAAAAAATCTTTAAAAAGATTCATAGTTGATATCCTGTTATATTAAATCCCATGTAGATAAAACAAACTCTCGTCAAATTATATTAAACGGGGTCAAATAATTATTGGTTGCGACTCGCTATTGACCCGTTCAGTCATTCGCTTATGATAAAAACTTAACTTAATCACTCAGTTTGTCAAGTACATAAGCCAGGTACTTCTTTATTTGGTTCATAATTATCTTATTACTACTTGTAATTATAGATTTATTTATCCCTTATCTTCGTATAGAATCATATTAAAATCGCAACCGTGTTTATTGTTCTCGGGCGTTGAATTAGCTTCAGATATAGGTATCATTCGTCATGTTGGTACACCTAAATTTAGAGAGGAGTTTAAAATGTTGATCATTGAGAGAAAATTTTTTCTGTCTTT
Organism: uncultured Methylococcaceae bacterium; assembly: GCA_964528035.1. Lineage (GTDB taxonomy): Bacteria > Pseudomonadota > Gammaproteobacteria > Methylococcales > UBA1147 > CAZGQY01. Next base: position 20,216 of record CAZGQY010000054.1, read on the forward strand.
TATCTCTGCTATCGTTACCTTCGTCACTGGAACAGCTATTAGCCCAATGGCCTATGCTGAATCTCTGGAAGACCGCGAAAAGGCTTTGATAGCACGTGAAAAAGCATTAGAAGAACGGGAAAATGCATTCAGAAATGATGTTTCGGGGGGTACTTCGTCGTCACCATTCGCGGAAATGTCAGATGTGCTTCCTAATGCGAAACCCGGACAATGCTTTTCCAAAGTACTGGTACCCGCCGAATACAAAACAACCACGGAGAAAGTTGTTATCAGGGAAGCCGCTCATAAAATCGAGATTATTCCTCAAAATTACGTTTCGGGAACCCAAAGAGTTACCATAAAACCAGCGACAGAGAAAATTGTCGAAGTCCCGGCTGTCTATGAAAAGGTTAAAGAAGAAGTATTAATTAAACCCGCCGAGAAAGTTTGGAAAAAAAACAAGAATATTAAATCCAAATCTGCTCCGGCCGAGTGGGTGGCAGCTGCACTTTCATCCGGTGTACCCAAAGACGCTGCTTTGGAAAGTTGTTACGAACAGTTCATCCAGGCAGAAAAATTCGAAACGGTGGAAGAAAAAATATTAAAACGCCAAGCCGGGAAACGCATCGAGATCATACCCGCGAAATACGAATGGGTGGAGGAAAAAGTTTTAACTAAAGAAGCATCAGAAAATTTAATTGATGTCGCGCCGGTATTTGAAACGAAAGAAGAAAAAGTTCTCGAAAAAGCAGCGTATACCACCTGGAAAAAGGGCCGAGGCCCCATAGAACGCATCAATAATTCAACCGGGGAAATTATGTGTCTGGTGGAGGTGCCCGCACAATATAAGACCATTGTAAAAAAAGTTCTAAAGACTAAGGCAACCATCAAGAAAGTATCCATTCCTGCTGAATACAAAACAATAAAGGTCAGGAAACTGGTTTCTCCTGCAAAAGAGAAAGTCGTTGATATTCCTGCAACCTACCAAACCGTCAAAAAAAATGTACGTAAAAGTAATAATATTGTTGGATGGAGACCTGAAAATACCGTTGGAGCAGGAACACCAACCGGTAAAAAGATTTGCCACGTTGAAATTCCGGCCATCAAAAAAACATTAATAAAAGAGGTTATTAAAACCCCTACAACCACTAAAAAAATTCCTGTCCCTGCTGAATTCAAAGATGTAAAAGTTCGTAAGTTGGCTACACCGGCAAAACAGAATAAAATCGATATTCCAGCAAAATATGAAACCGTAAAAAAACGGGTAAAAGTCGCCGAAGAAAAGCTGGCCTGGCGGTCTGTGCTCTGCAAAACCAACACGACAAAAGAACTGATCATTGAAATTCAAAAGGCATTAAAGAAAGAAGGTTTTAATCCCGGTACATTCGACGGATCACTGGGAGGAAAAACACAAGTCGCAATTAATGATTATCAGAAAAAGAAAGGATTCGAACGTGGTGGAATTACTCTGCGTACGCTTGATGCTCTAGGCGTTAAGGTCGGTAAAAAGTCTCAATAGAAGCTAACTACTTGCCCCCTAATCGAAACAGCCATCTATGGGGGATCTGTGGAGGAAGTGTATGCGGCAGGGAAGCCGCATCCAAGCCTACAAGGATGTATTTACGGCGTCTTCCGGAACAGATCACCCATAGAGGGGCAAGCAG
>CAZGQY010000055.1:0-21544 GCA_964528035.1 uncultured Methylococcaceae bacterium
GTCAATAATATAGTGATCGAGATTCGACTTGGAAATGGTATTCGTGGTTTTGGCGAAGGAGCGGTATTACCGCCCGTTACACTGGAGACACAAGAGACCGCATTAGCAGTGGCCAAACAGCAAATTGAGTACCTGGTGGGAATGGAGCCGGGGTCATGGCGGCGTGTAGGTTTGGAGTTGGCTGAAAGAATACCCGATTATGCCTCTGTGCGGGCAGCAATAGAAATAGCATTTCTCGATGCCTTGACACAAAGCTGGGGTATTCCATTAGCGCATTTTTTTGGGGGAATGAGCAATCGACTGACTACCGATATCACCATTCCTATTTGCACGGTTTCTGAAGCGGAATCGTTGGCCAGGATGTATAAAACACAAGGATTTTCAACCATTAAAACCAAAGTTGGGCTCGAATTGTCGAACGATCTGGATCGATTGTCAGCGATTTGTCGTGGCCATCCGGACTGTCATCTCATTCTGGATGCCAATGAAGGCTATACAGTTGAACAAAGTTTACATTTGTTAGATCTTTTAAAAAAATCGAAAATTCCTGTTGCATTATTAGAGCAACCGGTTATACGTGATGACTGGGACGGTATGTGTCAAATTACACGGCAGGCTGATGTTCCTGTTGTTGCGGATGAATCCTGCCGTTCATCATTGGATGCGATGCGTATAGTAAAAAGTCGGGTCGCCGACGTAATCAATATAAAAATTGCTAAATGTGGAGTAGTCCAGGCTTTGGAAATAGCCGCAATTGCCCGATCGGGCGGTGTGGATCTGATGATTGGGGAAATGGTGGAAACTCGTTTGGCGACAGGCTTCAGTGCCCATTTTGCAGCTGGCTTAGGTGGTTTTAGCTGGGTGGATCTGGATACACCCTTATTACTTGCAGATGACCCAATTGCAGGCGGATATCTTCGTGAAGGCGCAAATTATTTTCTTGATGGTATTGAAACGGGGCATGGAGGTAAACCCGTCTTAAAATAAGGCTGGATGGGGTTTGCGTGCTTCTCTTCTAAGGTCTATATTTAGTTATTAATAGGTGGCTGTAGTCGGAAGCAGAATAGTTTTTTGTCCTGATACTGTGTTTGGATAGTTTAAAGTGTGTGACATCAACTATCTGATTGTGACTATAAATTTCTACTTTCTTGCAGTTGGAATACTATTTTTCGACAGTTTCCTGCAGGCAAGTAAAAACAAAAAAATGTGAAAACAGGCCAAATAATTAAGGCTGCAAAGTTTTCGTTGGTTATTTTACGATAGCGATTGTGAGAATATGAAATACAACGAGTCTGAATCTGAAAGTGCTCAGTATTTGCGTATGGTCGTTCCAATGATGGCCAGGTATAAGCTCTCAGCGACACCTGTTAATTATGCAGTATGTTTTGAGTATGTCGCTGAAACCAATCAGAAACTTATACGTGATGTCGATTCGCTTATCAATGGGTCGGAAGTGGGTTCTAATGAGGATTTTGCGGCTGTTTACGAACGCTACCTGGCCCCAGTTGGTATCGAAGAAGCGACACGCGTGAACAATTATCTGCTTGAACTGCTCGGTGAATTACAGGAATCTGTTTTAGAGACGAATCGAGAAACATCGAAATATAGTCAGTCTTTAGGAGATTCCAGTCGGAAACTCCAGTCTGATCACGGTACCCAGGTTTCCCTGAGGATCATTAATGATTTATTAAGTGATACTCGTTCCATGCAAAAAGTTTCTTCTGATATGCGTGAAAAGCTTGAGAAGAGTCAACACGAAGTTGATATATTAAGAGACCAACTACAGCGAGCAAGGAAGGAGTCGGCGATCGACCCGCTCACTGGCCTGACCAATAGGGCTGGGCTTGCCACGGAAATGCTGAGTATGTTGGAAGATACCGAAGTCGCGAAGGATAGCCGTTGTCTATTGATGGTGGATATCGATCATTTTAAACGCGTCAATGATACTTATGGCCATATGGTGGGTGACAAAGTTATCCAGTTTGTTGCGAAAAGCCTAAAAAATCTTGTCAAGGGAAAGGATACAGTTGCCCGATATGGTGGAGAAGAATTTGCGATTATTTTACCCAATACTTCTTTGTCCGGTGCCCAGTCGCTTGCAGAAAATATTCGTGTGGCAATAGAAAAGACTCGCATAAAGCGTAGTGGTTCGGGTGAATCAATAGGTCAGGTGACCGTATCTATCGGTGTGGCTCAATATCACACTGGAGAGTCGTCCGAAGAGCTTTTCGAACGGGCAGATACGGCTTTGTATCAATCCAAAAATAGTGGTCGGAATAAAGTCACGGTTGCAGAATTAGAAAACAACGTTGGTGTTTAATCGTTACGAATTAAAATATTATCTTAACGAAGTGCAAACCGCGGAGCTGGCGCAGCGTTTGTGTCATGTGCTTAAGCCGGATTCGAATGGAGACAGCAACGGTGAGTACAAAGTCAATAGTCTTTATTTTGATTCGATTGATGATGAATGCCTGTATCAAAAACAATCCGGAATATTGACGCGAAAAAAACTAAGGATGAGAACTTACGGCAGTGAATGCGGTGAGAACGTTAATTTTGAGATTAAACATAAACACGGGCAACGGATTTACAAGGAAATGGTCTTATTGCCCAGGAATAGTGCTGAATTAGTTTGTCAGGGCGAATACAGCCATTTGCTTGAATTGAATCATCCGGTTTTAGATCAAATATACGGCTGGTTTCTGGCCAGGACTTACCAACCGAAAGTCATTGTCGGCTATACCCGCGAAGCCTATGTTTTCCCGGAGCTCGATATTCGAATTACACTCGACAAAAATTTGCGCTCTGATATTAATCATGTCGATTTTTTTTCTTCGATTCCGGGCAATATGCCTGTAATACTTGAAGGAAAACAAATTCTTGAAATTAAATACAATCAGTATTTTCCGGATTATCTGAAAAATCTGCTGTCGAGTGTCTGCGCGGAAAGAATGGCGATTAGTAAATATACGCTTGCCAGGCGGTTTCATAAATTGAATAAATGGGAGGATAACTGACAATGGATCAAGTGACTTTTTCTGATGTAATTCAGAAAAGCTTCATTGCTATGTCAATGGGTAGTGCAGATCGCATTACGACATTAAATATAGTAGCCAATGTACTCATGTCATTTCTGGTCGGGATGTTCATTTTTTATATTTATCGAAAGACTTTTCAGGGTGTGTTGTACCAGTGGAGTTTCAATGTTTCGCTGGTGCTGGCGGCGACAGTGACTTGCCTGGTTATTATGACCATTAGTGGCAATCTGATTCTTTCACTTGGCATGGTGGGCGCCCTTTCAATTGTGCGTTTTCGTACGCCTGTCAAAGATAGTATGGATCTAATATTTTTGTTTTGGTCCATTTCGGTGGGTATTGCAAATGGTGTTGGGTATTACAATATCGCGATCGTAGGGTCGGTTATGATCGCCGTGTTTTTATTGTTACTCAATAAAAAACGCGGATCACCGAACAGCTTTTTATTGGTTATCCAGATATCCAGAGATGTTGAAGAGATAGAAGTTATGGGCTTACTGAACGCAGCGGTTGAAAAAATTGCCTTGAAATCGAAAACCGTTTCAGAGCTGACAAGTGAACTGACCTTTGAAGTCAAGATAAAAAGCCTGGATACTCGCTTTGTTGATCAGTTGGTCAAAGATGGTATGGCGTTGCGAGCGACTTTGGTTTCTTATGAACAGGATTTTGCGGCATCCTGAGGCGGTCAATCTGATCGGTAGAAAAATTCTACAGAGGGTCTGCTTTTGCATCTGCCAATAATTTTTTGGCGTGTCTTGGTGTCGAGTGTTGCGCTGGTCATTTATTGTTGCAATACTTCTGTCTCCGCGTCGGAAAAGCCCATTTCGTGTTCCCATGTCTGGTCGGACAATCAGTATTATACTGTTAATCGTCAATCGGTCAGTAGTGTGACGGATTTTTTCTATAGGAGACTGACTTTATTCGACGATTCAGACCAGCAATTGGCCGATCATCTGAGTAATCAGACGATTGAGGAAGTCTATTTCGACAGCCCAGAGTTTTCATTACTGCAAGCACGAGATGAATTGTATACCCGTACCGTCACGCAGACTCCTAAATCGAGTAATCTCGTAAAACAGGTTGTATTTGTTGATTATAATCCTGAAAATTCAGTTACAAGCCATTACAATTTCGAGACTCAGTCCTATCGTCGACGAAACACACCGTTGGAAAGTCACCCGCTTTTTGGAATTGTAAAGCGACGACAGCGCAATGTGTTGTTAGATAAACTCAGTTCTTATGGTAGTGATTTTTCTGGTGGCATCATTCCGGTGTTGACGGTTGTTCATAATATTGCCTCTCATTCATTTCAGGTATTCCGCGAATCAGGCGCCCGGATTGCTATTGACCACACAGCAGTTTATTCACATTCGTTATATAAACAGTTTGTCGTCGTCCGGTTTGAATTATATGAAGACGCAAAGTCGTCGTTGAACGCCAGAGAAAAACAGACGGTTCTGGCTGCATTGACAGGCTTACATTGTGAGTTTCAGTCATTATTTCCAGGGCTTCAGGCAAAAAAAAACCTGGGTTATTCCGACTATCAGCGATTCGCCGAGCGCTTATTGCCTTTGAGATCTATTTTTATTCGTTATCCAATGTTGTTTAAGGGCTCTCAGGCGATTGTGTTGGCTGTTGTTGGGTTTTTGCTGCTTTATTTGATTATTGGCCGGCGTAATCCAAAACCAAGTTTTCGTTATTCCTTAAAAGTCACCGCAAAACGGGATGATTAAAACGAAATATATAAGTAAACGAAGTCTGCTTGGGTTTGCTCTCATTATTCTGGTATGCCTATTAGGTCAATTTTTAATCGGTGGCGTCGCAGGGCTTGCTCGCTATAGGCAGTCGGTATTATCAGATTATCCCGTCACTGTGGAAACAGTGTCCTATTTCCTTAAGGAATATATCCAGACTCGTTTGAACATAATTTTCACTCCTCCCTATAAACCCGGCTCCAAGGTTCCGGTGATTGATCTTTATGCCAGTACGGATGATTTTGCCAGATTGAACAGCGATCTTCCCAATAGTGGTAAATCAACGTATATAACAGGTTACATGAAAGCCGTGGACGAAGCAGAATCCACCGAAGTGAAGCTTAGATATCGGGGAGATCTTCCATTTCACTGGTTGTATCAGAAAAAATCTTTTCGCGTCAAACTGCCTGATTTTCAAACATATCATCAAGACAAAGTCTTCAACTTGATTCATCCGACCACACTTCATATGATTTCGGATTGGATGAGTTACTCAATTGCAAAAAAACAGGGCTTACTGTCACCGGACTATTATCCTGTCAGAGTTCGCATCAATAGTGTTGACAATGGTTTACATTTCTATTTAAGCCAGCCAACAGAGACTTTTTTAAGAAAAAATCGACGCATGCCTGGCAGTATCTATGTCGGAGATCGGGCTACCTGGCGGGGAACCACATTCAATACTACGTTTCACAGGTATTTCGATGCGGATGGAGTCAGTTTTTTATGGAGAGATGCACGATTATGGAAAAAGGTATCGGCGCGAAACGCAGAAACCCAGCATGATAAAGAGGACTTGAAGAAATTCATTGAAGTTGCAAATCAGACTGACCCGAATGCATTTTTTAGGGATTTCCAAGTGTATTTCGATAGCGAAAAATATTTTCGATATTTTGCGATTGATACTTTATTTGGCAGTGAACACCATGACTACTTTCACAATCATAAATTCTATTTCGACCCTTACAAAGGTAAGTTTGAACCTATTGAGTGGGATGTTCGATTTTGGAGTGCACATCATATCTATAAGGATCTTTCGTTTTACCCCTTGTTGGATAAAGTCAAACGCAATCCGTTGCTGGAATATCAACGAGACCTTGTCGCTTATCGCATGTTGCAGCAATATCATCCAGACAGAATAATTCGGCGTATCAATGAGTTGGTCAATGTCATGCTGGAAGATATACGAACAGATCCTTTCAAAATGTTTCCCATTCGCCACAAGTTGTTTCCAGTAGAAAAAAACACTCCTTTTACGATGGATGATTACCAGAGATCGGTAAAAATACTGACCGATGTGTATTTCAGCAGGTACAAAACTTTGCAAGATATATACGCAGATACTTCTGTCGTCTATACCACTGAAAAATTGACTGATAAGCGAATAATGATGTATGTATCTGTATCTGGAAATAGCCCCGTTGTATTTGATCCTTTTTCAATGGTTACTGGCGCTAATCGATCAGAATTAAAGGTAAGTCGGGTTAATTCCATCGGATTAACCTCGCCGGTTACAGGGCATTCGGATCTTATTTATCCCGGACGACGCAGAGACGATGGCAACTTTACCGGAAAAGAGGATGAACAAAGTATCGATGCGTTCGGTACTTTTAAGCTTTTGCCTTCGCCATTAATTTATACCTATCGATTCGATGGTGTTGAGGGAGAATTGAGCGACAATAATTCAGTCCGAAATGCTGTTACAGGGCAATCGGTTAATTTTGTTTTCTCATCTGAACTGCCTTCAGACAAGCAGACGGTTTCGATGCATCCCTGGTTACTGGATGACCCTTCGTACAAACCCATAACGGAGATCGTTTTACAGGGTGAAATCCATGTTAATCAAGATCGAGTGTATGAATCGAATCAGCATGTAAAGATAATGCCAGGAACGACATTTCATTTGGCGGCCAGTCGTTCAATCCTGTTTTTTGGAAGAGTGAGTGCCATAGGAAAACCCGGTAAACCGATTCGTTTTCTGCGTCTTTCAAAGGCGCATGCGTGGGGCGCTATAGTGATACAGGGAAAAGCGGCGTCGAATAGTGTGTTTAGGCATATCGAAGTCAGCGGTGGATCTGTGGTGAAATACCACCTGGTTGATTATCCGGGGCAGTTTAATATCCATGATGTCAGCTCTTTTACGATCAGTGACAGTCGGTTTCAATCAAACATCAAAGGAGACGATTCGGTTCACATTGCTTACAGTAAAGGAGTTGTTGAGAATAGCGAATTTAGCAGTAGTTTTTCAGATGCTCTGGATATTGATATTTCCACCGTGGATATCGTTCGATCCCGATTTCGAGACAGTGGTAACGATGCAATTGATATGATGAATTCCACGGTCAGGGTTGACGCCGGATCGTTTTTTAACGCCGGAGACAAATGTTTTTCGATTGGAGAGAGAAGTAAGGCGTCTCTGGCAAATATCCAATTAAGTGACTGCGCGACCGGTATAGCTGTTAAAGACGAATCGGAGGCAAAACTGGACAAGATCCGTTTTTTGAACAAAGGTGGGATACCTATAGCCCTGTACCAGAAAAATCCGCGTTACCGTTTGGGTGGAAAAATATCGGGGAGTCAGGTCACAGGAATATCCATCGAGGATATTAAGGTTGGTAGCCGTTCGGAAGATAATATTGTGTTTCAATAATTCTGCAGGCTCAGTACGGGTACCAAAAGAATGGTCATAGCTTGGGTGAAGTGTAACAAAACCCGGGAAAGCAGTAGGCAAGGTTTTCTATTACCGGGAAAAGCCGGAATGTTGATCGAATTTAGAAATGCCATATAGTCAGCGGTTCGACTGAATCCGGTAGAGCCGTCGGTGCTGCTTCAGAGATTTTAAACAGAACATTGCTGCAATCACGTTTTATGGGTTCGTCGTAAAGGCCACCTCTTGGGCTTAGAATACTGTGGACCATGGGTGCTGTAGAGTCGCGTTTCTTTTTTACTATGGCTCGTCGGGTTACCACAGCAATCTCTCCATTTGCCAGTCTTACCACTGAACCGGGAGGGAATACACCGACCTCGCGTATTAATTGATTCGCCAATGTTTCATCGACCTCCTGGCCGCGTTTATTGAAAACCGCTTTGAGTGCCTCCTGGGCGACTATGGGTTTGCGATGAACGCGCGGAGTGACCAAAGCTGCGTACATGTCGGCAAGGGCAATGATTTTTGCTGGCTCACAGATTTTGTCTCCACTCAGTTGATCAGGGTATCCTGTGGCATTAATACGTTCGTGATGCTGTAAAATGGCCTGCAGCCATATTGAGTCTGTAACTCCTGAACTGCGAAGCAGGCTGACGCTCTTTGCAGGGTGGTTTACAATACCCTGCTTTTGCTTGTCGGTAAGCGGTGTTTTCTGTTCAAACAGAGTTTCCTGGAGACTTTGCATGCCTACATTCATCGTCAGTGCAGCAGCAAGTATTTTTGTTCTTTCCTGTTCAGGCGTATTGATGCGTTTTCCGAGCAGTTCACACAGAATTGCGGTATGTATCGGGTGTACAGCGGTATATGAAAAATGACGCGATAAATGTATTGCAGCCAGAACAGCATCTGCCTGACACTCACACGCGAGTTGTATTTCTGTTGTGATCGGGATGATTTTTTCTGGGACTTCACTTGCTGTGCCATTTGCGATAGACGGTAACAGATCGCTAAGAATGCGCGCCCAACCTTCCTTGAAGCTGAAGGGGTTAATTTCAGGTGCTGGCTCTTCTTTGCTAACGGAGTTTGCTCGTTGTTCTTCGCGTATCTGAATTTCCTGTTGAGTCAGGTTTCTATAGACTCCTCTTTGGAGGATGACCTGACGCTGGCGTTCAGATGAAATTAATGTACCTTCCTGCAGTAACAGGGCTTTCTCGATACAATATACTGACCAGGGCAGGGGGATTCCCACGGAGACGTCTTCGGATTTTATTCGAACGAATTCCACAATTAAGATATATCATAGGTATTATTGACTTTAGTATAGCTTTTATATACAGATTTAGCATTCAGGATGCAAATTATTGATGTGTCCCTGTTCATCAAGGCATCGTAGCGCTATTTCCAAGCGATTCCATTCGCAAGCTTTTCCCGGTAGTCCAAAACGCAGGCTGTTGGGTTTGTCAAAAAGTCGTGTAAGGATTCCAAGATTTGCCAGGTGCTGATGAATCTGCGCAGCGTTTTCGGAAATACACCACTGAAATAGTGCGCAGCCTCCGTCCGGAGGTAGTTTGTATTGCGTAAGTATCTGCTGTAGACGTTGGCTGTTTTTGATCAGTTGTTGTTGGCACTGTTGCTGCCAGCCTCGATCCTGTAATGCATGCTTTGCAATTAAACGGGCGGGTGTTGCTACAGTCCAGGGGCCCAGAATTCTGTGCAGTTCCTGCAATAGTACTGGTTGCGCAAAGGCAAATCCTATCCGGGCTCCGGCCAGGCCGAAAAACTTACCCAAAGAGCGCAATACAATGAGTCCATCCGTATCACTACTAGGGGTTAAGCTTTGTTCAGGCGTTGGGTCGATAAAGGCTTCATCTACCAGTAACCAGCCTTGTCGGCGGGCGAGATGTGCATGCCAATCCATTATTTGATGGCAAGGTATACAATCGCCGCTAGGATTGTTGGGGCGAACAACGACCAACACATCGCTGTCGACCAAAGCTTGCTCTACATGGTCAATAGATACAAGCTGGACCTGGTGCCCCGCGCTGCGCCAGGCATAGGCATGTTCGTTGTAACTGGGTTCAATGATCGCCACCCGGCAGGCAGAGCGCAACCGGGGTAATGTCTGAATGACAGCCTGAGAGCCCGCAGTGACTAAAAGATTTTTGACCTGATAGTAGTTTTGAGCGGCGATTTCCAGACCATCGTTGTATTCCGGTAGTCGGCTCCAGATATTTGGCGGTAAATCCACAATGGGCCACCCATTTGGATTGATCCCTGTTGATAAATCAAGCCATTGGCCAATTGGAATGGCAAACTGTTCAGCCGCCAGTTGTAATTGCCCCCCATGGGGTAGCAGCCCGCATTGAGCGGGGTTAAATTCCTTGTCCGACAATAAGTGCTCCCCCTCCAAATATTATCAGAATGACCACCAGACTGCGCCTTAGGAGTTGTATGGCGCGAATAATATCATCGCTGGCTACGTGGCGGCCATGACCGAGTAAGGGTTTTGATTCAAGTTTTCCTTGATAATAAGCCGGGCCACCCACCTCAATACCCAGGCTTGCGGCACCGGATGCCATAACCACTCCCGCATTAGGGCTTTTCCAGCGATAGCCCTGATGTATCCAGCAATAAAATGCAGATTTGCTGTTTCCGCAAAGCGAGTAGCTTAAAGCCGTGATACGAGAAGGAATCATGTTAAACAGATCGTCGAGACCGGCACAGGCACGTCCAAAATTCTGATAGCGTTGATTGCGATAGCCCCACATTGCGTCCAGCGTATTGATCAGCCGGTAGGCAATTACTCCGGGTGCGCCCGCGATCATGAACCAGAATATTGCGCCAATTACAGCATCGCTGCCATTTTCCAGTATTGATTCAACAGTTGCTGTTGCGATGCGGGTCGCGTCCAGTTGTTTGGTGTCTCGACTTACGATTAGTCCAACCTGTAGCCGAGCAGCGTCCAGCTTATCTGTGGATAATGATCTATGAATTTGCATTGCGTGTTGCTCCAGGCTTTTCCAGCCAACCGCCAGATACAATGAAAGCAGATTCAAGGCAGGCTCAAATTGGGTAAAACTGATCGCTACAGCCATACAGGTAAATGGAATGACGAGGATTGCAGTTGCCATCAAGCCCCTCAATCGTCTTGAGAAAATACTGACCTGGGAATCTCCATAGAATATTTTTTCCACGCGCATTGCCAGACGACCAAAACCGACCAGGGGATGTAATATTCCGGGTTCACCAAAAATACGGTCGACTATCAAGGCAGAAATAATGGTTATGAGCATAATTTAACAGGCAGTCAAGTTGGTTTTCTACTACTCTTTGGGTTTGGTGGGTAGTTTTGATATTTAATTGTGTGAAAGTCATTAGGTCATTGTCAATACAACCTTGACGGAGTACTGGGATTAAGAGATGAATAAGTGTAATCACCAGCATTCTCACACTCAGGAAAATAAGCCTGCGATCCAGGTAAAACCACTCTTGCATGCTATCTGTTGCAGAATAACTAATAATCAATGGCTTGGGTCTTTAATGAAATGTTAAATAGTTACTGTGTTTTTTTAATGTTTAGCTCGACCTTATTGCAACAAACGCCTATAGTACGCAACCTCGAAATAATCTTGTTTTTAATTTAGCTCAGGAAACTCCCGTTGATCTCTACATCAAATCTTGCCATGCAGTTTGGCGCCAAACCCTTATTCGAAAACATATCGGTCAAATTTAGTGGTGGTAATCGCTATGGTCTCATAGGTGCCAATGGTTGTGGCAAATCCACTTTTATGAAAATTTTGGATGGTAGCCTGGAACCGACTGCCGGAAACGTGTCCATCAGTCCTGATGAACGCCTGGGGACATTACACCAGAATCAGTTTGCCTTTGAAGAATTTAGCGTGATTGACACGGTAATCATGGGTCATGCTGAGTTATGGGCAGTAAAACTGGATCGAGAACGCATCTATGCTTTAGCGGAAATGTCCGAAGAAGAGGGTATGAAGGTGTCGGAACTGGAAATACGCTTCGGAGAACTGGATGGGTACAGCGCGGAAAGCCGAGCCGGAGAGTTGCTCATGAGCGCAGGAATCGGCAAAGAATTTCATGATGGCCCAATGAGCGAGGTTGCGCCAGGCTGGAAATTGCGTGTTTTGTTAGCACAGGCGCTTTTTTCAGAACCCGACATACTTTTACTGGATGAGCCTACCAATAATCTGGATATTAACACTATACGCTGGTTGGAGACTGTTCTTAACGAACGTAAGAGTACCATGATCATTATTTCGCATGATCGACATTTTCTAAATGCTGTTTGTACCCACATTGCCGATATTGATTACGGTGAGCTACGCGTGTATCCAGGCAACTATGATGATTTTATGATCGCATCGACCCAGGCTCGCGAGCGTCTGCAATTGGATAATGCAAAAAAATCAGCACAGATTGCCGATCTTCAACAATTTGTCAGTCGTTTTTCGGCGAATGCCTCTAAAGCAAAACAAGCGACGTCGCGTGCTAAACAAATAGAAAAAATCAAGCTCGACGATATTAAAGCTTCAAGCCGGGTGAGTCCGTTTATTCGCTTTAATCAGGAAAAAAAACTGCACCGGCAAGCATTGATATTGGAAGAGTTGGGCCACGGTTTCGACAACGAAGTTCTATTTAGTAACGGTAATTTGATACTGGATGCAGGCAGTCGTTTGGCGGTTATTGGTGAAAATGGTGCGGGTAAAACGACTTTTCTTCGTTGCTTGATGAATGAGCTCGATGCCCATACTGGCACTGTACAGTGGTCAGAAAATGCAACATTGGGATACTGTCCACAGGATAGCAACGCTGATTTTGACAACGAACTTAATTTATTTGACTGGATGAGTCAGTGGCGTAAACCTAAGCATGATGATCAGAGTGTACGTGCGATCCTGGGGAGACTGTTGTTTTCTGCGGATGACTTTAATAAACGGGTTAAGGTTTGTTCTGGTGGTGAAAAAAATCGATTGCTGTTTTGTAAATTGATTATGTTGGAATGTAATGTAATGCTGATGGATGAACCCACTAATCACCTCGATATGGAATCTATCGAAGCATTGAATTTAGCCTTAGAGAATTATGAAGGCACATTGATCTTTGTCAGCCACGACAGAGAGTTTGTTTCAACGCTTGCTACTCGAATTATTGAGATCAAGGATCAACAACTGGTCGATTTTCGCGGAACCTATGAGGAATACCTTGTCAGCCAACAAGATGAGGGGAAAAAGGTCGCGAGTTTTTAAGGGATACGAATTTTGTCAATGCACGAGTCGGGGTTTTTATAGATTGATTCGTCCTTTTGGCATCAACCGTAAAATTATGTATAGGGGCATCGGGTTTCAGTGGCACTGGCGTTCTTTTTTAGAAGATGATGAGAGTTGAATTATTCGGTTTGCAGGATTGCTGTGTCAACTCTCGGGGTTTCCTTTGATGTGGTGTTTTTGGCCTGGAGACATGGTTGCAAGCAGGAGCAGAAGTGTATCCGGTTTTTATCTCTTGATTAGCGTAGTAAATGGTTCCTTTTTATTTAACCGATAAATATCAAAATCTCTATCAATCGTTGCGATCTTGTTTATATTTAATTTTTCACCTAAAAATACAAGGCAGGCATCTGCAAAGTCCATTGGCAGGTCTACATATTTTATTGTTAAATCCTTTATTCTTGATAAGTCATATTGATTAATAGGCTCGATCACTAATGCCCCAGCATTTGCCCAGCCCAAAAAGTCGATTTGGGCATGTCTGTTGAAGTCGAGTAAATGAAGTGTTTCTGTAATGGATGCCAATGTCGTTATTAATTCACTTTCATTGGTTTTTATAAAATCGACTGAGGCTGAATGGTATTTGTCACTACTATCAAATAAAGCAATAAGGGGTCCCGAGTCAGTGACCTCTCTTTCACAACAGGCTCGTGTTTTCCATGTCATTAGCCACTGCTGGTTTAACCATCAACCCGACAATCAAACCCGCCAAAGTAATTTCCACCAAGGTGGCAATAAACCAACTCAATGCAAGGTCAAAAGAAATGGGCATATAACAATATGAGCCGAATCCCATTGATACTCCACTTGCAATTCCCAATAGAAGACCGAATTTAATGCCGGTGGCAATTGATTTGGGGTGGATCATTACACTGTAAATGACGACGAAGCATCCACTGAAAATCAAAGTCACCACCGACATTAAAGGCATATTCATTTCATCTTCGGGGCGCCACAAATGGGCGGTTGTCTGATAGCTTGATTTGAGAAGAACTCCATGAATAAGAAAGTCGAGAATTGACCATGAAACGAACACTGCGATTATTGCCCAAATAATTTGCTTGATCATGATTTTTTCTTCAGAATTTCAGTGGCTGAGTACCAGGCATTTATACGCGCTGCGTTAAGGCTTGTCGATAGAATTATTATCCTTGACAGCCAGGTATTGAACACTTAACCTCTATGCATTATGAATTCAACATCTCATCTTAACCAGCAATCTAAATCAATGCTACTGAAGCTATGGCGAGTTCTGCCTGTTTGCTGCGGTCTGTATTAATCCTTTAATCATAAATAAATAGCTGCGGATTCTGTCGCGACTATTTCTCAATTATCTCTACAGTATCCCAGGCTTAGCAGGGAAATACTGTTGAAGCTAACAATCGGTAATTGACAGTCGTTAGCGGATGGCGTGCAGTCCAAGCCACTACTGAGTGGAATCTTTGGCAACGATATTGCCTTTTAAAACGTTCGTCCGAATAAACATAACAAACACACAAGATAATGCAGTGACCAGAATCCAGATGAAAGAATTCAGCAATGAATCACCGTGAATGGACGGTGTAAACAGGGAAACCGGGAGAATAATGAATTTTGTAAATATGGTAAAACTACCCTGAAAACAGACAAACCCGAAAGCAGCCCAAATCCAAGCGTTTTTCCTGATCTCACGTGCGGTAATATAAAACCAGACGGCAGTTGCGATAGCAAACAGGCTACTGACCATAATGACCCCCTTACCCAGACTAAATGCATTGTCTCTAGGATAAAAAAATTTTGAAAATTTATCAAGTAGCCTGAAATATAGCAGTGGTTTGGTGCTCTCAAATTTATTGGATTCCTTGCGGAAATTAACAAAGGCTTGAAAATTGAATCAAGATAAAGCAGAAATAGTTCTCGTTTATGATAAAGAATGTCCAGCCTGCGATAATTATTGTCGAATGGTTCGTATTCGCGAGTCGATCGGTCAGCTAAAGATTATCAATGCTCGAAATGCCAGTGAATTTGTCGATAAAATTACGGAAAAAGGGCTGGATATTGACCAGGGTATGGTTCTTTTTCTTCATGGGCAAATGTATTACGGTGCTGATGCGATTCATGCACTGGCTTTAATCAGCAGTCGTTCTGGTGTATTTAATAGAATGAACTACTGGATTTTTAAATCTGAAAAAATATCACGGGTTTTTTATCCTGTATTACGATTTTGCAGAAATATCCTGCTAAAGATTTTGTGTAAAACAAAAATTAACAATCTTTCCATTGATGGCAATGATCAATTTTGAGTCCGACACGTTGGCATGGCCTGCCAGGACAGTTCAGAGAGTAGCTGCTCAAATCAGCGATTGATATGCGAATGCAGAATCCTGGTTTTGCTTTTTTCTCAATTAGATCATCCAGTGTTCTGATCCCATCATGGTGCGTTTTTGTCAAATAGTCAAAGTAATTGGGTTGTATCGATATGAATCATCCTGTCGCAATTGCATTAGATTTGGGAACAACGTCGATCAAGGCGGGCTTATTAAATGAAAATGGTGAGTTACAAACAGTAAAGTCTTTGCGAAGTCCGGCAGTTGAAAACAATGGTGCCTTTTATGAAAGCGACGCACTTGAGTACCTTCGCGTAACTGAAAAGACTCTGAACCTTTGTTTGTCAGGCGATCACGAGAATACATCTCTGGGTATTAGTTGCCAGCGTTCTTCGTTTCTTGTCTGGGAATCGGATACGGGTCTACCGGTCAGTCCCCTGATTTCCTGGCAAGATACTCGAGCAAAGGAAATTTGTATAGAATTTCGAAGTTCGGCAGAGCGAATTACAAACTTGACCGGTTTGTGTTTGACGCCTTATTACTTTTCACCCAAGCTACTTTGGATGCTCAGGCATTATCCCGATTGGAAGCATGCCCTGACGGAGGGTGTGCTCTGTGTGGGAACATTGGAGACTTTCATAGTCTGGCGTTGGACTCAGGGACGCTATTACAGGACAGACCTTTCCATGGCAGCAAGAACGCTGTTGGTTGAGTATTCTGCGAGCACCTGGTCTGAAGAGCTTTGTGATCTATTTGGCATCTCTCCTGAATATCTTCCTGTTATCGGTCAGTCAACGGGGCTGGATATTTCATTGGACAATGGTTGTATATTGCGTGCCAGCATAGCGGATCAGTCTGCTGCTTTATTTGCCAGTGGGGCAAATGACAGCAGCGTTGTCGTTAATTTGGGAACGGGTGGCTTTGTCAGTCGTTACATCGCCAGAAAACGAATTGTACAATACCGGCCTTATTTAGCTTCGGTTGTTTGTAAAGATCATTGCGGAAAAGTGCATTTTTCAGTTGAGGGTACGGTCAATTCTTTTGCCCCAACACTGGAAAAATATCCTGTTGGGCAGTGTGATTTTTCAGGATTGGCTGAAATCGAAAATGTCATGTGTATTGCTGAACCGAGTGGAATTGGCGCACCTTATTACCGTGCGGATATCGGGCAGACTTTTTCCGGGCCAGTTATCGGGCTAAATAAAAAAGTGGTTACAGCTTTGTTAATTGAAGGGTTTGTTTTTCGTATAAACCAGATTATCCGGGATTTTTATGAAATCTATCCGATTGACGTTGTGATTCTGTCAGGGGGGCTGGCTAATATTACTGTGATTCAACAGGCCATCGCAGCTTGCAGCCCGGCTCCCGTCTATTTATTGAAACAAACGCATGCCAGTTTGTTTGGAATTGCTCAGTTAGCCGCTGACTTAACTCAGACGCAGACCACAAAATTGACAAAGGTTGAAATTCCGCCAGAGTGTGGAAAATTACAGCGAAAATATAATAAATGGCGATTATGGATAGATAAATTTATTCAAGATCGCGAACCTTTTAGCCGTGAACAGGACTAACTTGCAAAAAGAAAAATATCAATATTCTGGATAAGTACTGATACTGATGGATTGAGTAAGCAGGACAGTATTTTTGTAAATGCGCTGGGGCTGTCGTCAGTCCATGATTGAGCAGGGGATGTTAAGCGTTTCGTTGTTTGCTTGAAAGAGTACAATTGCGTACAGATGGAGTGCGCGGAGTATATATTGGGGAATGTGTATTTTTCATGAGTATATTGATTGTTGATGATGATAATAGTATCCGCAAGGTATTAAGAATTAGATTGGTTGGTGAAGGTTATGATGTAATCTGTGCTGCAAATGCAACACAGGCTTATCATCATTTGGGGCTGGTTGAAGGTAGTTCTTTTAATGACAGCATCGATTTGATATTGATGGATATCCTGATGCCGGATATTCGGGGAATTGATGCCTGCAAGGCAATCAAATCAGTAGCCGCATTGCGTGATATACCGATTATTCTTATGACGGCAAGCTCGGATGCCAAACATCTGGAAGAAGCTTTTAATGCGGGCGCGATGGACTATATTGCCAAGCCGTTTCGAAAGGTGGAATTGTTGGCCAGACTTCGTTCAGCGCTTCGGTTGAAAATAGAAATTGATAAACGTCATAAAAGGGAGCGAGAACTCACCGAGGCTGCACGGGATTTACGGATCGCCAATATTAAACTTTCCAAGCTTTCGGAATTAGATGGTCTGACAGAGGTATTTAATAGAAGATATTTCGATAAAGGTCTGGAAAAGGAATTTCAGAGGGCAATGCGCAATCACGTGCCGCTTTCACTGATTATGATTGATATTGATGGATTTAAAGCGTTCAATGATTTGTATGGTCATCAGATCGGTGATCAGTGCCTAAAAAAGATTGCTGCATTATTCAGGTCAGTGATAAATCGTTCGCATGACATGGTAGCCCGCTATGGTGGAGAGGAGTTTGCTGTTGTTTTGCCTGAAACGACCGAACAGGGAGCGAAAGATTTTGCAGAAACATTGCGCAGCCAGGTAAGGGCGTTGAATATTGAGCACAAAGCGGCACCAGTGGGGGATAAGGTATCGATTAGTCTGGGTACGGCGAGTGTTGTGCCTTGTGTGGGTATGGTGCCAGCAGATCTGATTTCTCTTGCGGATCAAGCTTTGTATCGGTCGAAATCTGAGGGTCGGAACCGTGTTACTGTGAGTGAGCCGGCGTGAGCGCTTCTTCGACAAATTGAATGCCTGACCAGCCGGTCTTCATGAACATGCGGATGTTCATATGGTTATTACCGTCCGGGTTTGTTAATACATCTTTCCAGTAAAAATCGCCAAAAAGCATTAATGTTAATGACTCTGACAGCCCCTGCAACTTGGCAAACGCAAAAATTTTGCACGAGCCTTCGTTAGTGCCGGGTTTGTTGATAACTTGTTTGTTGCCTGTACCATTAATAAATTTCACCGGACGATAATGATAGTTTTCATCGATAACTGCTTGCGTTTGTGCAAATGTAACACGGTTTCCCTGTGTTATTTGTTGAATTAATTGATCGATGCTCATTGTGGGGATTTCTTATATTTTTATCACTATTGAATTAATTTAGATAGGGTTTTGAAATCAGGGTGAGAGGCATCACGAATCCATTCGAATATTACGGATTCGTAGTTAGTAATCGTAATGCCGGCCTGGCGCATACGTTCCAGTGCAAAAAACCGGTGTTCCTGTTTGCGGGAGCAAGTCGAATCTTCGGCAACGTAGACCGAGTAATTTTCGGATTGAAGTTCTAAAGCGGTTTGCAGCACACAGACGTGGGCTTCCTGACCAACCAATACCAACTGTTTTTTTCCGGATTGACTTAATGCGGAATTAAAACCTTCAGCAGCGCAACAGGAAAAGCCTGTTTTGGAAAATCTATGCACCGAATCAGAAAGCGCTTCAATGATGCTGGAATCGGTTTCCCCAAGTCCTTGCGGGTATTGCTCTGTGACAAAGATTGGAATGTTTAATGTGTGTGCTGCTTGAATTAATGCACAGCTATTATTGATCATTTGTTCTGCTTCGTTTTCCACCATCGCTGCAGTTAAAGTGGGTTGAATGTCAATCACGATTAAGGCACAGTCAGAGGCACTGCAAAGGTTGTTGGTGGGGCTAGTCATAACAGGTTACCTGATTTAGCTGATCGCACTCAGGGTTGTTGAGTTTTGGTGAGATCATTAATGTTGGGTTACTGGAAAGCGTATTCATCGTTGGGGCAAATATTGTTGTCCGTCCTGAACAAAGCTGTTTTACCTGACCAGGCGCGCGTAAAAACTTAGAAAAAGCATTAGTTAAGTTAACAGATTTGTTGAGTGAATTCGAGAAAAATTCTACAGGGATGTCCGATACTACTCGTTTATCATAGATCTGAAATGCAATGATTAAGGAAACTTTTTCACGCAGGATTACAATTGATAATGGTTACGACTAACGTTGGCTTGGCGCTTGTTTTTATTTTTACCGTTTTCTGATTTGACCTGTCGGCCTACCAGGTCCGCCGTGCAACCATCCCGGTATCAAACTTATAGTGAAATGTCTTCTTCCTTGTTATAAATTTGACATGTACACTATATGTACAGATAGTGATCTCGATGGTATACGAATGGGATGCAACGAAAGCCGCAAAAAATATTCGAAGTCATGGCGTTGATTTTGCCGATGCAGTGATCGCTCTGGAAGATGATAATGCGCTGACCATCGAAGATTTTGACCATGACGAACAAAGATTTAAAACGCTTGGGATGGGTTCTTTGTTAAATATCTTGTTTGTAGTTCATACGGAAGGCGAAGAAGATAAAATTCGGATCATATCTGCGCGGAAAGCAGACCGAAAAGAGATAATACAATACTATTATGGGTTAAATGATGAGTGAAGATTTCAGCGACGGAAAACGTGGTGCAGTCGTTCCGCCTGATCCGAACAAGGTTCGGATCACGATTCGTTTGGACGGTGATATTATTAGCCATTTTAAGACGCAAGTTAATAATGCAGGCGGGGGTAATTATCAAACTCTGATAAACGACGCATTGCGAGAATTTATCCAGGCGCACGATAAATCCTTAGAAACGACGTTGCGTAAAGTTATTCGCGACGAATTAAAAAAGGTCGGATGAACTATTATAGACATAATAGTTCACAAATTGTTTTGTCAATTGCTTAATGATTTCATTCCATGAAAGGATTGCTAATGGTTAATTGCTCGATTTTCTGACCGTGTTGCATGTCTTCGCTATACAAAGTTTTGCAACCTGCTTCAAGGGTGGCGGCGACTATCAAGCTATCGTAAAAGCTGAATTGATAACGGATTTGTAGGTCCAGACCACGTCGATAAAATGCCTGGGTCGGATTTACTTGCCACAGTGGATTTAGTACATAATCCAAAAACTTTCGTGCTTTCTCCGGTGTTGCATTGAGCTTTTTGGTCAATACATTATTTTTTATTCATTCGATTATCTTGACTTCGTTCTGGCGATAGTCATCGTCTATCAAAGACCAAACATTCAGTTCCGACCGAGTAAGGGTCTAAACATTCCCGTGCCAATTGTTGTGCTTGTAACTGTTGTTCCGGAGGCATTTCTGCCGCAACCAGCTGTTTTAATTCTGATGCGTCCGGTTCACCATTTGCTTCGGCCATGGAAAAAAAAGCGTAGGCTTTCATTGGGTTTTTCGGGGTTCCCTCAGCTTCGAAATACATCAACCCCAGGTTTATTTGTGCTACTGTATTTCCCTGCTCTGCTGCTTTGGCGTACCAAAAAATAGCTTTGTTGTAATCTTTAGGTGAGTTTGGAGCGCCTTGTCGGTAGATCCATCCGAGCATGGCTTGAGCCTGAACGTCCCTTTTTTGTGCCGCTCGGGTGTACCAGTAAATGGCTTTTTCAACATCTCTGGAATTTTTCGTGGGAAAACCTATAAAATGGATTCGAGCAACACTGGTTTGTGCTTTAGTATCGCCTTGTTTGGCGGCTTTGGTATACCAGTAAATCGCTTTTTGAAAATCTTGTGGTATTCCTCGTCCATCGTCGTACATGACTGCCAAATTGTATTGGGCGAGGGCGTCTCCCCGTTCTGCTTTTTTCTGGCAATCGTTGAAATGGGCCATAAAATTTGCACTTTCATCAAAGCAAGGTTCATTGGAATAGCTATTGGTGGGAAATTTCAATAGGACAAATACACTGATTATGCAGAACAAGCTCTTCATTCTCGTTTTACAATGATTTTTAATGAATAGTGATCGTTGTATTGTAATGCCTTGAAATAATAATTTTGTGGTGATTTTCTAAAACCACGGGTTTTTATCTGGAATTTATGAAAAAATAGAATTTTCACTTGATTACTAGTTTCAGAATGTTGGAGGTCAGTATGCTTAATGTGTTATTCCTTCAGAAAATTACTTTATTCCTGTTATTGTTTTTGGTCGCGCCAAATGTCTGGAGTAATCGCTGTGCGGGAAGAGGCTGTGATGTCCCTCAATTTAAAGAAATGATGCCACAGAAAAGTAGCGTGGTGCGCTCCGGGTCGGAATTTTCGTTTACTGCTTCGGCGAACACAAACCCGAATTCGATCAGGGTAATGGTCAAGGGGCACGCGGTTGGTCTAACAATAACCAACAAGGGTCAAATCAAGGTTAGCGGGATCTTGCCGGAAGAATTGACCGAGGGTTATGTACGCATCAATATTACTGCAAGCAGTTCGCCAAGTTCCTGTATTGGCAATGATGGTTGGTTGATCAAAATTGGTGATTAGGAAACTGTCAGAGAATGGAAATAGAAACTACAGAAAAATGGGCCAATATTAGTTATTCCGTAGTCTGAATGGCGAATAATGGTATTCGGAAATTAAACACAAATTAGTTGCTGTGCAGTAACTACTTGCCCCCCTATCGAAACAGCCCTTTATGGGGGATCTGTGGAGGAAGTGTATGCGGCAGGGAAGC
>CAZGQY010000056.1:0-21485 GCA_964528035.1 uncultured Methylococcaceae bacterium
AAGACGGACAATAAGACAAGTCAAGATTCGTATATTATTGAATCCTCGCTCCTAATCTTAAGCTCTACAAATTTGTACATGGAAATCAATGAGAACTCTCAGGCGATGAAAGTAAATGTCTGGAAAAGAATCTGGACCGTAGTGTCTGTGATTTTGCTTTTTTTTCCCTTGATGTTTATTACCCTGGAGATGCCCACAGAAGAAAAGCTGATTAAATACTGGTCTCAGCAAATTGTCTGGAAAACTCATGAGTATGCCGTTCAATACCAGAGTCTTGGCCCTTGGTCGATCCGTCATCAATATAATCATTTGTCCGATCAGGCACTGATACAGGCTTTACAAAGCAAATACACAAATATCGATTATGAATCAATAAATAAAAAGTATCAGAAAAAGATAAATAATCTGATAAAGGATCAAATTAGCGTCGTTGGTGAAGCTTTTTTTGCCTATCTCTTGGTTGTATCGAGCCTTTATTCCGTGGGATGGGTCTTGGCTTGGATCAGGCAAGGGTTTAAGCAGTAGTAAAGGTGATTTGGGATTATTCTTGCGTCGAAGTATTAATTCTGGATAGTAACTGACGCAGATCTGTTTTTTTTTCAAAAAAATCGACCAGCGGCTTTTTTATTTGGTTAACGGGCCGCAGTTTATCAAGGTCAATCATTGGCGTAGAAAGTAAATTATCCGTAGTAGCCTGATTCTCCTTCAGCAACGCCCAGAACAACGAATAGCGACCTTTCCTGTTTGCTAAATATTCGTAATAGTAACCATAGTCAGTAAACCAGAACGCTTTGGAATGGTATGAAAGCTGACCAAATTTTTCTGCCGCCAGAATCAGGATATCTGCAACGAACTGGCATTGATTCAGTTGTGTTTCCTGGAACCGGTTATAACATTGAGCAGTTAATAAGTTTGCAAATTCCTGGTCGCAATCATCCTTGCTAAAATCGTAGGTATAATGGCCATGCCGGTAACATAGATCATGACGAACACAGGCTGTTTCGAACACTTCAGAAAACGAACCCTGGTCCTGCGGGAAAAATGCTTGCAAAGTCGAATCCGCAATGGTGTTTACACTGCATCCCAGTGGATAAACAATAATTTCTTTATCATCGTCGTGACCTGGCAGGTAACGCTTGAGATTATATACGCTGCCTATTTCATAGCCTGGTTGAGCGTGTGCGGGATCAGGCCAAATGAGCACTGGAAAAACCAGTATAACAATTAAAAATATTTCATTATTCATTGATTTTTGATCGTTTAATTGATGTGGGGTTGATAATTTTTTGAATATTTTTTTACCGTTGTTTTACGAATACGCGCTTCTCAGGTAGTTTATTTCTGAAGTGTAAACACCTGTATTCGATCATTGTTATTGGAAACGAGTACAGAGTCTTGTTGGTTACCTGCGAGTCTGATTGTTTTCAGGTCTCTGGCGTTTCCGGGTGTTATAAAACCACTGAGGGCAGGTGCAGCAGCTTCGAATCCCAATTTGCCATCTCCGAGTAACAGGCCGCCGATACCGGCATCGTAGCGAACTGTTTCGACTTCGGTAGCGTACATATTTCCAGTGAATAAAATGTCGGGATAGTGATCGTTGTTGAAGTCTTTTACCAGGATCGCTGAAATAGGCGAAATTTGGGCGGTACTGGCTAAAGGTTGAATGCGGAAACCTTTTTTGTTTTCATTAATGACTAAAACGCTTTCAAATAAATCTGCTTTTAAGATTTGAGCTTCGGCTAATTTATTGGGATCGTAAATGGTCGCGAGATCCGCTTCGGCAAAGGCCTTAAAGGTCGGAAATTTGTTTGCCAGATTCGGCATTTGTTCCGCGGAACACTGGCGTCCCCGGATCGGTAATTCATTTTTTTGTTTTTTGGTTGCCAGAACAATATCCAGTGAACCGTTACCGTCAAAATCATTCGCGTATAGAGTTAAGGGGTTTTCGTGGCTGGGATGAAATTTGTTGTTACCACCGATATTTCCAGCGACGAAATCAAGGTCGCCATCCTGATCTAAATCTCCATATTCTATGCTTTGCCACCAACCGTGAGTATTACTCAGGCCAAGCTGTTTAGTGACATTGACATAATGATCTTGCTGGTTATCGAATACCGTTATTGGCATCCATTCACCGACCAGGATAAGATCGAGGTCGCCATCTTTATCAAAATCTATAAACTGGCCATCGGTCACCATGCCTATAGTGCTTAGTTCAGGTATCAATTGTTGAGTGACATCGGTCAACTTTCCCTGGTCATTATTGAGCAGAAAGCTATTTGGCGTTTGCGGGTATTGGCCAGGCACACTGCGCCCACCGATCAATAAATCGACATCACCATCTTGATCGTAATCTCCGGGAACAACACGTTGACCACTCGTTGTAGCATTGGGTAGCGTATCAGATTTTCTGAAATTGGCCGCTCCGTCATTGATATATAATCTATCCCGATACTTGTGGCTGGATTTGTCGAATTCGTTACTGCCACTGATCACGTAGAGATCGAGATCTTTATCGTTGTCGGCATCGAAAAACAGTGATCCGAGGTCTTCAGATTCGGCTTCCGCAATCCATGGTTGGGAATTTCCAGGGTTAAATTGTTGTTCAGCAGTTTGTAAAAACAATACCCCAGGACGACCTGCGGCGCCGCCGATAAAAAAGTCATCGAAGGTATCGCCGTTGACGTCTCCTACCGAAATAAAGGGTCCATGTTCTGATTGTTTGTGGGGAAGTAAGACTTCTTTTTTAAAATCATTATAGGGATTCTCCTTATGTTGATAATTAATAGCGGTCTCATGAGTGATTTCCGACAATAATTTCTGTCCGACAGGGTGCTTGATACTGGGTGGCTGAGAATCTTCGTAGCCGACAACGAGGGTCTCGTTGATACGAACCTTATCGACTGTCGAGATTTTACCGTCAGACCATCGTACTGAAACCGAATTGACTGTTTTTTTCTGTCCCAGGCCAAAGTGAAGAATTGGGCTAACTGAGGATAAAAACCCGCGACCCAAATTTTGATTCTTAACTTGTTTACCAGAATCGTACCTGATGCTCACCCGGGCACCGATTCCTAAGGCATTCTGACCAGGTCCCTTTAATTGGATCTTTAGAAAATTAACCGTTCCCTTAGGTGTCGAATTACGATATAGACTGGCATTCTCATCCAGATTATTAACCACCAGATCCAAATCGCCATCGTTATCCAGATCTGCATAGGCGGCACCATTAGAGTTGCTGAGGTCAGTTAAATGGCTTTGCTCATTGATCTGCCTAAATGTCAGATTGCCTTGATTGCGATATAGATAATTTTGTAGTTTTGCCGTTGGCATGTTTGCAATGATTTCATTGAATTTTATCGGCTTGGTGCTGGATTTGCTCAGGCTGTTTAATTGATTAAAAAAATCATTATCAGTGATGTCCCTTTTTATACCGTTGGTGATGAATAAGTCCTGGTAACCATCATTATCAAAATCAGCAAACAGCGGTGCCCAGCTCCAGTCGGTTTTTGATACTCCGGACAGTTGAGCAATCTCACTGTACAAACCATTACCCTGGTTTAGTTGCAGCGTGTTCAACATATATTGATAGTGCAACCCACTGGCAATTAATCGCCAGAAATTTTCGGTACTCATGGGTGCCATCAGCCGTTTGGCGCGAACATGGTCTTCGGGAACCATATCCAGTACGATGAGGTCGTCGAAACCGTCATTGTTGATATCGGCGAAATCAGAACCCATGCTGTAATAAGACGTATGTTTGACCAATTTGGCAATACTTTCGGCGAATGTGCCATCTTGTTGGTTGATATAAAGATTATCCGGCTCAACATAATCATTGGCGATATAGATATCGTTCCAGCCATCGTTATTAAAATCACCGATCGCAGCGCTCAATCCCCATGCGTAGTTGATAATGCCGGATTCTTTGGTCACGTTGCTGAAATAGCCGTTACCATTATTCTGGTATAGATGATCCGAACTGAATTTATCGTAGGAAATCTGATTGCGGGGAATAACCGAATTGTTATTCTCAAAATCGTAGCGGTGATTGACCAGAAACATATCCAGATCGTTATCGCGGTCATAATCCAGAAAATAGGCCTGTGTCGAAAACCCCGGATCGTTAAGGCCGAACTTTTCTGCCTCTTCGCTAAAAGTTAGGTCGCCATTATTGATAAATAACTGGTTTTCCCGGTCCGCTGAGTTTCGATACAGACCGGAGCGAGAAACATAGATATCCAGCCAGCCGTCATTGTTGATATCAATCATCGTTACCCCGTTGCTCCAATCATCCTTTTGCCTGGGAAAAGCACTGTCGGTGATGTCGATAAAACGAAAGTTGCCTTGGTTTAGATACAAGCGGTTTGCAACCTGGTTTCCGGAAAAATAAATATCCACTAAGCCGTCATTGTTGATATCTCCGACCGCGACACCACCACCGTTGTAGATATAGGCAAAATTGAAAAAGTTGTGCACGGTATCTTCAACGATGGTGTTATTAAAATTGATGCCGGAGTGTTGGCTGCTAATCTTTTCGAATTGCATTAGACTTTTTTGCTGTGTTTCCTCCGCGAATACACTTAGCGGTATGCATACACATACAAACAGAAATTTAAGGTCCTTTGTTGTCATTACATTTTTACCGTAAGTTGAGGCTGGAATTGGTCAGTGAATATATGCTGACTTTGGAGTTTCGATTCCGAGAGGCGGCTAATATATCAAACGAACTTAATCGGGAAAACAGGCTAAAATCTACTTTTTTCGGTAGCTGCCAAATCTACTCACAATCTGTCGGTGATCGTGCTATCTTACAAATTCTGACTTTCAGGCGAAAGGGCGCATATTTGGCATATAAATTGCTTTCTATACCCAATTGCCCAATTATAAAAATAATAATTTGAACGCTCTGATCATTTGGTTTACCCGTAACGGGATTGCCGCCAATCTACTCATGTTTGCGATCCTTCTCTGGGGTGTCGCGTCGTTAGACAAGCTCATCATTGAAGCTCATCCAGCTTATCAATTGGATGCTGTTAACGTTCAGGTTGACTACCGGGGGGCAACTCCCACCGAAGTGGAAGAAAGTATTGTCGTTCGAATTGAGGAAGCGGTACAGGATCTAATCGGCATTAAGTCCATTAATTCGGAAGCGATGGAAGGTCGAGGTACTGTTAGCATTGAGGTGATGGAAAATCACGATCCTCGGGAATTGGCTGACGATATTAAAGCACGTATCGACACAATAAATACCTTTCCTGAAGATAGTGAAGAGCCTGTAGTGGCTGTTGCAGAAAGACAATTTGAAGTAATCAGCGTTATCGTTGCGGCTGACTTACCAGAACGTGAATTACGTACTATCGGTGAATGGGTGCGCGACGATATAGCCAGTTTACCGGATGTGTCTCAAGTAGTACTCACTTCGGTTCGGCCATACGAAGTTGCCGTGGAGGTTTCAGAAACTGACTTGTTGCGCTATCAGCTGACTTTGGACGATGTTGCTCAGGCGATCAGCCGTTCATCGTTGAACATGCCTGCCGGGGTGGTAAAAACTACTGGAGGTGAAATTTTATTGCGCACCAAGGGACAAGCTTATACGAAACAGGACTTTGAAAGTATTTTCTTAAGGCCAAAGGAAGATGGCAGTCGTTTGACGCTGGGGGAAATCGCAACCATAAAAGATGGTTTCGAGGAGGAGCCATTAAAGTCATTTTTCGACCAGAAAAGTAGTTTAAAGATTGAAGTTTATCGAGTCGGTGAGCAAAGTGCGATCCAGGTTTCGCAAGCGGTTAAGAATTATCTGCTCAAAGCTCAGCGTCGAATGCCCCAGGGAGTGGAATTATCCTATTGGCGAGACCGGACAAAATCGATCAAAATTCGATTGACAACGCTACTGGAAAGCGCCCTGCAAAGTATTATCCTGATTTTTGTCGTGCTTACCCTGTTCTTGAGGCTATCAATCGCGGTGTGGGTTGCTGTCGGTATTCCTGTCTCTATCGTCGGCGCTATTGCAATAATGCCTTATGCCAATCTGAGTATTAACTACACCAGCGTTGGTGCATTTATCATGGTTTTGGGTTTGGTCGTTGACGATGCGATTGTGACTGGCGAAAGTATTTATACGCGATTGCGTAAAGGTCTGGATTCAGACTCGACTGTCGCCGCTATAAAAGGCACTTTGGACGTTGCGGTTCCTGTGACTTTTGGGATGTTAACAACAGTCATTGCATTTTTAGGTTTGTTGATGAACGGGGGTGGGCCGTTCAGCAGAATATTTAATGTGGTGCCGATTATCGTAATTTCAGTGCTGCTATTTTCATTTGTTGAATCGAAGTTTATTTTGCCTTCGCATCTCAGACACGTGCGTATCAAAGAGAGCAAGCAAGGCTTTCTGAATCGCTGGCAGAATAAAATCGCTGACGGGCTGGAATCGGCCATTGGAAAATATTATTCGCCCTTGTTATCTGCCGCGGTACAGCATCGATATTTGACGCTTTCCATTTTTTTAGGTGTAGCAATTGTGCTGATCAGTTTGATTTTTGGTGGCCAGATTGGTTTTACCTTCTTTCCTAAAATTCAGGTTGACAGAGTACGTGCAACGCTGACTATGCCGGTGGGCGCACCGTTCAAAACCACCCAGGAACATATCGAGAATATTGCTGCAGCGGCTAAAGTTTTGCAGGACAAATACATCGATCCAGCTACAGGAAAAAGCATTATTACTCATATCTACGCAATTGTTGGAAGTACTGGCGGTGATGACAAACCTCAGTCTCACATCGGTCGGGTAAGCATGCAAATCGTACCACTGGAAATTCAATCCTTGAGAGTCGGTAGCAGTGATTTAGCGAAGGAATGGCGACGCATGATCGGTTCTGTTCCAGGTGCCGAAAAAGTCAGTTTTTTGGGGCATCGCCGATTTGGTGGTTTGCCTTTGGATGTAGAGCTTCGCGGCCAGAATTTTAAGGAATTAACGGAATTGGGCGAGCGATTAAAGCATTATCTGGCCAGTTTTCCCGGAGTCTTCGATATAGCCGATAATTATGAAGAAGGTAAACAGGAGTTACAATTGAGTATTAAGCCCGAGGCAGAATTATTGGGCATTACTTTAAATGATCTCGCCAGTCAGGTTCAGCAGGCTTTTCTGGGTCGTGAGGCCCAGCGAATTCAGCGTGGGCGTGATGATGTTCGTATTATCGTCCGCTATCCAGCTGTCGAGCGCCAGTCCATTTCCAGTTTGGAAAACATGCGTATTCGCGCACCCAATGGCATTTACGTTCCGTTTATGGATGTGGCTGAGGTTGTTGTTGGTCGCGATGCTGCAATTATTCACAGAACTGATCGTTTTCGGACACTCAATGTCAGTGCTGATGTGAATAAAAAGAAGGTGCAGTTAGAGCGCGTTAAAGGGGAAATACGGGTGTGGCTGGAGGATGTCCTTAGCGATTACCCCGGTGTACAGTATTCCTTTGAAGGCGAAGCCAAACAACAGTCTGAGTCATTTGCCAGTGTGGCGAGTGGTGCATTACTGGCGCTTGTCGGCATGTACGCGATGCTGGCGATTCCATTTCGCTCATACTGGCAACCATTGATTATTATGTCGGCGATACCATTTGGTTTGTTAGGCGCGGTGCTTGGTCACTTGCTCATGGATATCAATCTGACTATAAATAGTTTGCTTGGTATGATTGCACTCATCGGAATCGTAGTAAATGACAGTTTGGTATTGGTCGAATTTATTAACCGTTGCAAGCTGGCAGGTGAAAATAAAAGTGCTGCAGTGGTTTTAGCGGGTTCGGTGAGATTCAGGCCCATAATACTCACTTCTCTAACAACATTCGCGGGCCTGTTGCCGCTGATGTTTCAGGAAAATGTTCAGGCTCAGTTTTTAATTCCTATGGCAGTGTCATTGGGGTTCGGTGTATTGTTCGCAACTTTAATTACATTGTTTCTAATTCCAATTAACTACATGATTCTTGAGGATATATCCGGATTTTTCGGAAAATTTCGTCAACACAAGCTTGCATGATTCTAAAATTCACCCGCGAAAATAAATCAGCGGAATATCAACAATACAACCGCAGTCGGGTCTTTGTTGGCTTACTATTGCTGGCTATACTTCAGGGCTGTAGTTATTTTTCAGCTACAGAAAAGCCACCGCAAAGCATAGATATTCCAGAGCAATGGGCGGCGGCAGACAAGGATCAGGAACAGCAGCCGACCAAGCCCTGGAGCGAAGAGTTTTCTGATCCTGAGCTTAATACACTAATTGAAGAAGCCTACAAGCAGAGTCCGAGCATACAGGCATTAATTGCCAGCGTTCGAGTTGCGGAGGAGCAGACATATATTTCAGGTTCAGTACTGTTGCCCCAGGTCGATGCAGGTATAAACGGAAATCGCAGTCAACGCACTAGTGCGGCCGGTTTTTCACTGTCTTCTCCGCGCAGTACAACGATCGGGTTTTCTTTGGGTTTTCTTTGGGAGGTCGATCTTTGGTACAAGCTGGGCAATGAGCTGGAAGCGACAGCGCATGATCATGCTGCGGCTGAGTCTAATCTGCAGGCAGCTAAGTTATCACTGGCGGCTAATATAACCAAGACCTGGATCGATGGAATTGTCGCGGGCCAACAAGTTGATCTGGTCCGAAAAACCATTACCAGTTTTAAAAGTGCGCTGGATATCATAGAGCAGGGTTATACTCGTGGCCTTTCTAAGGCAGTGGATGTGCGTTTGGCGAGAACCAGTTGGTTAAATGCCCGTGGCCGGGAGCAGGGTTTTTTACGGCAAAGGGATGCTGCTGCTCGTATGCTGGAATTTTCTTTGGGTCGCTATCCTGGTGGCAGTTTTGTTTTTTCAGAGCAACTACCGGCGATGAGAGAAACACTGCCAGTGAGTATACCGTCCAGCCTGTTAGAGCGCCGCCCGGATGTTATCGCTGCGATCGAGCGTTTTTTCGCTTCTGACCAGCGTATGCTCAAAGCCAGAAAAAATATGTTGCCGACCATTCAATTCAGTGGAAGTGGTGGAACAGGTGCAAGAAATTTTAGTGATATATTTAACCCCGAGTTTCTGATCTGGAATATCGCTGGTAACCTGGCGCAACCTTTATTCCAGGGTGGTCGCTTATTTGCTGAGCGTAGTCAGGCAGAAGCTCGTGTACGACAGGCTGCAGCGGATTATGCGCTGGTTATGTTACAGGCTTTCAGGGAAGTAGAAACCAGTATGGCTGCGGAACGATGGTTGAGTAAGCAGGAAATGTTGCTGGCGTCTGAAGTAATGGAATCGAAAGAAGCTGAAAAGCTGGCGGAAACCGATTACATTAGCGGTCTGGCGGATATTACTGTGTTGTTGGAGGCTCAACGTCGAGCTTTCAATTCAGAAACCAATTTGATTGATATTAGAAAACAGCGTTTGCAAAACAGAGTGGATCTGTATTTGGCTTTGGGGGGG
This sequence comes from uncultured Methylococcaceae bacterium, assembly GCA_964528035.1. Taxonomy (GTDB): domain Bacteria; phylum Pseudomonadota; class Gammaproteobacteria; order Methylococcales; family UBA1147; genus CAZGQY01. The sequence continues at coordinate 9,451 of CAZGQY010000056.1, forward strand.
CCGGTATTGTAATGAAAGCTTTATCACGATTGATGCCTGTTGCTGTAATTTGTTTGGCTGGCCTCATAGCAATATTCATATTACTCAATAAACCAGTGGCCGAACGCAGGCATGCACACACGAAATCTTTAGTGGTGGAAACATTTACGCTGAAACCACAATTATTTTCGGTGCTTGTACATACTCAGGGAACGGTTGAACCGCGTACTTCAACGGCTTTGATTTCCAGGGTGACCGGCGAAATAGATCATGTTTCCCCTGCTTTTCGCCCGGGTGGTTTTTTCGAACCTGGTGACACCTTGTTGACCATTGATTCGACCGACTACAAGCTTGATATAAAGTCAGCTCATGCGACCCTGGCAAGTGCACAGTTTAGTCTGCAGGAAGAGCAGGCCCAATCCGATCAGGCGGCTGAAAACTGGAAGCGAATGGGGCGTACTGAAGTACCTTCCGACCTGGTATTACGTAAACCGCAGTTAGCGCAGGCACATGCCTCTGTGTTATCGGCTCGTGCGCAGTTACAAAAGATACAGCTGGATCTGAAGCGCACACGAATTACAGCGCCCTACGCGGGACGCATTCTGGAACAATTCGTCGATATTGGTCAATATGTGAGTCCTGGAAATCAATTGGTGAAAATTTATGCCATTGATTATGCGGAAATTCGTTTACCTCTGACGGAGAAACAACGCGGTATGATTGATCTGCCAGGACTTTATCGAGGTGAATCTAGCCAGACCTACCAAGGGCCTGAGGCTACTGTTCGAGCCGCTATTGGGGGTCAATCCTATCAATGGAAAGGTCGGGTGATGAGAACCGAGGGCAGTGTCGATCGCACCACTCGCCAGGTCTATCTTATCGTGCAGGTGGATAATCCTTACGCTCGTCGTAGCGATAATCGGCCACCGTTGGAAATAGGCCAGTTTGTTAAGGCTGAAATTCAGGGCCGGGTAATGAATAATGTATTTGTTTTGCCTCGGACCGCAGTGCAAGCGAACGAAACCATCATGGTTGTTGATGAACAAAGTCGTATTCAGAGAAAGAAAATAGACATTATCTGGGAGACTCAGAAAACACTGATTGTCAGAGATGGCTTGAGGGTTGGCGAGCGCGTGTGTACGACTTATATACCTTTTGTGGCAAACAATTCGAAAGTGCAATTGGCTTCGCAAGTAAAAACCCAAAACAAAGAGGTTGTCCGACAATAGTTTTTATAGATTGCCTGATTTGCGAAATGGTGGATTCAACGGTATTCAGTTTATATCTGAGTGATTGAGCAGGGAATCTATTCTTGGTTCTGCCGCATATGCAAACACAAAGTTGTGGTGTATGCCGTAATGTTTATGTGTCATATGCCACAGTTTCAGTAAATTCTGACAGTAGTTCCAATTTCTGTATCGATATATTTTTCTATGTGAGTCACTGTCCAGTGACTTTTTATTGTGTATCAAGCTAAATCTTTTTTCGGTTCTGAAAACGCATTTGTATTATGTATTGGTTATTTAGGAAATATTTTATGTGCCTTATGGCACTACAAATGGCTCTGATAAAACTAAATCATTGTATTCATATGAAATTTAATTTAGCTCTCAAAAAAATTACCAATGACTTTCCATCATTCCCCACGGTTGGAAATCGAAAGATGGGCTAAGGATTGTGCAGGCTTCTGTAGTAGCAGAGTTTGCATGGATATATTTACGCGTTCTAAAGTAATCTTTAGGCTTACGCTCTAGTCATGGATACTTCGCAAAGCAGATACCCACATTATTTGCCATATTGGTGACGACGAAAATGCAACAATAGCTTAAAAGTTTGTTATTAAAAGTGAAACAGGTTCTTTGAGCCTCTTTAAAGACTGCTGTGAAACTGCCGGACGATTCCTAAAAATTACAGTTGGCCCGTATATTGCTATTCAAGTGCGATTATGTCGTATTAATAACAATAAACTATGGGGAATATTTTAATGAGGAATAAAATCACTTTACTGTTAGTAGGTGTACTATTCAGTACGAGTGCCATGGCTGAAGAGCCGGTATCAGATGTTGAGCAGGTGGCGGACCTTGAGCAGGTGGCAGATGTTTACCATGGAGAAGATATGATTATTACCACCGGTCATAAACTTTTTCCCAATACCTTGGTTGCTACACCAAGTTTTAAGGTCGACGCCGAAGAAATCAATAAAGTTAATCTGATAACAGCCTCCGACGCGATCAAACTTGCTCCAAGCGTTCAGGTCAGGCGTCGGTTTTACGGTGATACAAACGGTGTAACCGCGATTCGAGGCTCGACTAACTTTCAAACCAACCATTTCAATATGTATGTGGACGGTCTTCCACTGCACAATCCTGTGCAGACAAAATGGAACGGTGCGCCTAAATGGAATTTAATAGCGCCCAATGCCATCCATTCGGCTTCTGTTCTTTATGGTCCTTATTCTGCGGAACACCGAGGTGCTTTTGGAGGAACTTTTGACCTTAAAACCAAATTGCCGGACGATTTTGAAATGTCCATGGATGTGACTGGTTTAATTCAGGATTCTCGTCGTTTTGGTCAGAATGAAATTCTTGGCGGACATAAAGAGTTCATATCGGCGGGTAACCGCTGGGGTGACTGGAGTGTCTACGCATTTTTTAATCATCTGGAAAATGAAGGTCAGCCACAATCTTTTGTGCGGACTGCAAACCCGGCGTTTGGCGGTGGAGGGCCATCTGTTTTTGGTGCTTCGGGTACTACTACTGAGTTTGGAGACAATGCGGTGATCACGGGTGACGATGGCATCAACAATGTCGAAACTTTCCTGTATCAACTTAAAGTCGGCTACGATTTCAATGAAGACTTAAGAGCTCTGTTTACCTTTGCCTTTGATGATACTACCCGGGAAAGTCAATCCCGAAGCTACATTCGTGATGGTGGAGGAAATACCCTTTGGGGGGGTGTAGCCAACCAGGGGGGTGTTGAATTTGATGTTAATCCAACGTCTTTTGGTACACCATCACTAACTGGAAGTGAGAATAAAAGAGAAACACTGACCTATGGTTTAAATTTGTCTGGCAAGGTTACCGAAGACTGGTCAATTGATACCACGGCGAGTTATTTCGATGCTTATAGAGATCAAAACCTGCAATCCAACAGAAGCAGAAATGATCCGGCCTTTTATGCAGATCAATCGGGTGAAGTACAGGATACGAAAGTCTGGTGGTTTGATTACAGTCTGAAAATGGCGACCCAAAATTTTATGGGAAGGGACGACATAGGGTTTATGGCGGGCTATCAATACAATCATTCTTTTCTTGATATCAAGACCTATGATTCAACCGCTGTGTATTCTGGTGCGAAAGGCCCTCTTACCGATGATGATGGTGGATCCACCGAGACTCACAGTCTGTTTATGCAAGCGGACTGGGACGCGACAGATTACCTTAATTTGATGGCGGGCCTCCGTTATGACAATTGGTCGACTTCCAGGGGCCACGTTGATAACCAATTGGGCGGCGGTGAGCTTCCTAACAGGAATGATTCCAGGGTCTCTCCCAAAGCTTCCGTGCTGATTACTCCGATTGATTTATTCAGTTTCCGTTATTCTTTTTCTAAAGCGTACCGGTTCCCAGTGGCTGAGGAATTGTTTGAAAGTACCAGAACCTTACGCGCTATTAATATTTCTGACCCGACGTTGAAGCCGGAGACCGGTTATTTTCACGATTTCCAGTTTCAATATGATCTGGATCAGGGCTATGCGCGCGCGACTGTATTTTATAACACTATCGAAGATGAAATACTTAATGTCTCAACAGTGTTTCCAGGCGGTGGTACCCGAAACAGAACCCGAGGCATTGATCAAACTGAAACAGTGGGTATAGAACTGGTTTACAGACAAGACAATATTATGGAATTACCCTTCGATTTGTCACTCAACGGTACCTGGATTGATAAAAGAATTAAAAAAGATGAAAACAATCCTGAACTCGAAGGTAAGCATTGGGTGAGGATTCCGACATGGCGCGCAAACGGTACACTGACGTATCACGCTACGCCTGCATGGGATGCATTTATGACGGTTCAGTATCGGAGCGATGCGTTCGGCGAAGCGGATAACAGAGATACAGCGCGAAATGTATTCGGTGCTATTGATGATTATGTTTTGCTAAACCTTAAAACCACATACACTGTGGATGTGGGTAATGATATAGATGCTAAATTCTCGGCGGGTATCGATAACCTGCTGAACGAGGATTACTACGATCACCACCCGTATCCTCAACGAACCTATTTTTTCAGTGTCGGTTTGGACATATAAGGTAAATTTTTAGGCGTAATTATTCAGACTCTCGGGCAAATTTCCGGACACTGTTCGGATTACCCCGGATATAATTCGGATCGGCGGGTTTTTGGAATGTTTAGATTAGGCTCCCTTGTTTGTACAAGGGAGCTTTTTCGATGCCTGGGAAAAGCATCAACTACTCTAATGGTATCCTGGATGCATTCTATTGATTTATCGGGGTTGCATGATGTTTATGTGGCCTCCTGTTGTACAATAGATCGATAATTCAAAATCCCATTTCACAATGAGGTCGGTGGTTCTTTACAGGGTAGTTCGAGACTAAAGAGTTAAAATGTAAAAATGCCTGTAATTTATTAGCGGGCGGATGTGTAATTGGCTTATTTAATTAAGGTCAGAAAAATGAAAAAGACTTTGTTACTATTTCTGCTTATGGCAGTATTCGGTTTTGCTTGTACTTCCAATGTTTCGTCCGAAAAACACCCAGAGAAAACATCTCAGGTTAACAAGCCTGAGTTGCCTTCCGCTGCAGGAAAATCTTCAAAGATGCGTAGGCACAGGTTGCCAGAAGGCGTGATCAGTGTTGATATTGCGTCATCCAAGGGTCGTTTACACCTGTTGCTTGGTAAACACGAACAGGGAAAGAAAACCCTGTTGTATCAAAATTCGGATGATCAGGGCGTTACCTGGTCGGTACCCGCAAAGGTTGTGGATACAGAGAATCTGCAGGCAAATATAAATCGAGGAAATGATGCTCAGATTGCAGTTCAGGGCGATACTATTGTTGTTACCTGGATGCGCTATGTCGAAGCAGCAAGATTTCATGCCGGGCCGATGCAGGCAGCACGCTCAACCGATGGTGGTAAAACCTGGCAGGCAAGTGCAACACCTCCTGACTGGGCAAAGGGTCCACACGGTTATACTGATCTGGCCGCTGATGAACAGGCTTTTCATGCGGTATGGCTGGATACGCGAGGCAAGCGATCAAAGTTGAAGGCTTCTCAAAGTTTGCGTTATGCGAAATCTGAAGACGGTGGATTAACCTGGTTAGCGAATAATACTCTGGACGAGGTCACCTGTTCCTGCTGCTGGAATACAGTGAAAAGTGATTCGGATAATAAAGCCTATGTTCTTTACCGCGATAAACAACCTTCGGATTTAGCCATTGGCGTTGTCGATACTCAGCAGCACTGGCAAAGACTGAACAATGTGGGAGCGTTTAATTGGCAATTTGATGGCTGTCCGCATATCGGTGGTGATTTTGATTTTCAAACGGTGGCAGGTAAGACCGTTATGCATTCAGTAGTGGGTACGGGGCATGCGGATCATCTGGGTGTTCACTATACGAGATCTGAAAACAAGGGAGAAAACTGGTCTCCTACGATCCAGCTTGGAGATGAGTCTGCGTTACATGCTAATATCGCGGCGGGTGACGATGGTCGTGTTGTCGCGGTCTGGGATATGAATGCAGAACAAGGTCTGGGTATATTCGTGTCCGAGTCTGTCGATCAAGGTACGCAATGGTCAAAACCAATTCAAATTTCAGAAAGTGACAGTAGAGCATCCCATCCAATTGTTATTAAAACCAAAACAGGATTTTTTTCGGTATGGACGGAACATGATGGCAAGCAGCAAAAAATAAATACCCGGAGTCTGTGAGTCATGAAGCGCACTAGATATATGATGGTTAAATACCTGCTTATTGCTATATTTTCTCTGTCGGTTTTTGTGGTTGAGGCGGAGGAAATGACAATTTCGCCCTTTACCAGAGGAACACTTGCGGAAATTAAAAATCAATATCAGGGAAAGCCCTTTATTTTGGTTTTCTGGTCAGAAAGCTGTGGCTATTGTATGAAAGAGTTGGCACTGTTTGGCAGAATCCAGGGTCAATATCCCGGAATTGAACTGGTTACTGTAGCAACCGACCCGTTTTTGGAGGAAGAAACCGTTAACCAGGTTTTGGAACGCAGTCAACTAAATCTAAAGCAAACCTGGGTATTTGCGGATCAGTTTCCGGAACGCCTGTATAGCGATATTAATAAACGTTGGCGTGGTGAATTGCCGATGACTCATTTTTATGACAGTACTCACAATGAATTACGTCACATGGGTATTGTCGAAGAAGACAAATTGCGACTATGGTTAGATTCTCAGGCAATATTATAGCCGGTGTAGTAAAGTAATCTGTTTCTTACTCAGTCTGTATTCAACCACCTTTTCTCCAAATTTATTGAATTGCCGTGTACGTTTGGGCGAATCTTATCTTTTGGAAAAGACCTTTGGAATAAATCATGAAGCTTAAAATGTTTTGTCGTTGCTTTTTCGTATTGACTGCTGCTGCATTAGTTATGGGTAGTTTAATTTCAAAAGCGATCGGTGATCCCTTGGATAATGCAATTCAAACAAGTACCAAACAGGTCAACATCGCCGTAAATTCTCAAAACAAGGTGGATAAGCTTAGTGATGCAACCCGAAGAATGCTGAACGAATATAAGCAGAACGTACGCGAAGCTGAGGTGTTGAAAAAATACAATGATCATTTGCGGGTATTGACTGAATCGCAGGAAGCAGAGAGACAATCCTTGGAAAAACAACTTGGAGAAATAGAGATTACTCAGCGCGAGATTGTTCCGCTTATCTCAAAAATGCTTGAGAATCTGGAAGCCTTTGTTGGGTTCGATATTGCATTTTTGCCCGAAGAACGCCAACAACGGATAAATAATCTAAAAGAAATGATGGTACGAGCTGATGTGACAAACGCCGAAAAATATCGACGGGTTTTGGAAGCTTACCAAATAGAAAATGAATATGGACGTACCATTGAGGCTTACCGTGCCGATCTCAGTGTGGATGGAGTAGAACGTCCGGTCGATTTTTTGCGATTGGGTCGCGTCGCGTTGTTCTATCAGACCCTGGATGGAAGTAGTGCTGGTATGTGGAATCCGGAGACTAATGTATGGGACGTATTGCCAGGAGAGTATTTGAAACCGGTTCGTAATGGCTTACGAATTGCCAGAAAAGAAGCCGCACCGGATTTACTGACTTTGCCGGTACCTTTAACCGAGGTTGCAAAATGAAATATCTAGTTGTTGTTATGCTCGTTGTTGGGTCTTTCCAACCACTGTGGGCTGGCCATCTTGATATGGATCATTTGCTAACGGACATTAAGCAATCCAGAAATCAGGAAAACAAAATTAACCAGCAACGTGAAGCAAAGTTTGTGGCGGAAAAAAATCAGCAAGCACACAAGCTCAGCAAATCTCGAGGACAATTGTCCGCAGAAAAAGGGCGAGGAAATACCTTGAAAGCCACTTTTGAGGCCAACGAGGAAGAGATAACAGCCCTGCAACTTGCGTTGAAAGAAAAAGCCGGAGAGTTAGGGGAATTGTTTGGGGTGGTTCGGCAGGTTGCCGGGGATACAAAGGCGGTTATTGATACTTCTCTCATTTCTGCTCAATTTCCAGGTCGATCAGAAAAATTGGAAGCAATTGCCAAAAACGCGGAAGTCCCCTCGATCCAGCAATTGGAATCATTGTGGTACCTGATTCAGCAGGAAATGACTGAACAGGGCAAGACTGTAAAATTTACCGGCAAAGTTATTTCTGCACCGGGTGAACCAAGAGAAACAGAGATTATTCGTGTGGGGCCATTTAATTTATTTGCCGATGGTCTCTATATAAAATATTTATCTGAAACCAGTGAAATGGTTGAGTATGTGCGTCAGCCGGCGGGTCGTTATTTGAGCCTTGCAGAGTCATTAAGCGACGCCGAATCGGGAATTGTAGGAGTCGGTATAGATCCAACCGGAGGCGTCATTTTAAGTATGCTGGTGCAGGCGCCTGGTGTTATGGAGCGTATTGAACAGGGTGGTGCGATCGGCTATATCATTCTTGCCTTGGGGCTGGTTGGATTAGTTGTTGTTGTGCTAAGGATGGTTGATTTGTTCAAAGTCGGGCAACGTGTTGATGCCCAGTTGGGGGATTTGTCAAATATTCAGGAAGATAACCCGTTGGGACGGGTTGTGGCCGCTTCAAAAGCCCACCCGGTTGACGATCTCGAATCGTTTGAGTTAATAGTAGACGAGGCGGTGGGACGTGAAATTCCTATATTGGAAACCGGGCAGTCACTGGTAAAATTACTGGCTGCAGTTGCACCTCTGTTGGGTTTGCTGGGAACAGTCACTGGTATGATCGAGACTTTTCAGTCGATCAGTTTGTTCGGAACCGGTGATCCTAAATTAATGGCGGGTGGAATATCCCAAGCGCTTGTGACAACCATGCTCGGCTTAATGGTTGCTATACCGCTACTGTTTTTGCACAGCCTGATGTTGACAAGGAGCAAACGACTGATCCAGATTCTTGATGAACAGAGTTCAGGTTTGATCTGTCAGAATTTACAGATGGAAAAAGACTGATGGGGTGGTTGCTGTCTTCAATAGACACACTTATGGACGCGGGTGGAACCGTGTTGTGGGCTATCATGTTACTTTCATTAATCCTTTGGTTTCTGATTATCGAACGGTTTTTATTTATTTATACTGCGTATCCCGAATACCAACGGCAATGGGTTGAAAAGTGGCGGGCAATTAAGCAGAAGAATAATTGGCGGGCGAGAAATATTCGCAGCTATTATATCTCTCAGGCGAAATTGGAATTGGGAAGAAATCTGACACTGATCAAAACGTTAATTGCCCTGTGTCCAATGTTGGGGCTGCTTGGAACTGTAACCGGGATGATTGCAACCTTTGATGTGATGGCAGTTATCGGTACCGGCAATGCCAGAGCAATGGCGACGGGTATATCTTCTGCGACGGTGACGACCATGGCGGGAATGGTCATTGCTATCTCCTGCCTGTATTTCAGTAAAAGAATCGACGACCAGGTGAGTGAAGAAACCAATAAATTGGTGGAATTACTCACCTACGATAAATAGGCATTAGATATGCGAAGGCACAGAAACAGAACCAGCGACGACGATGGTTCAGAAATTAACCTGACACCTATGCTTGATATTGTGTTTATCATGCTGATTTTTTTTATTGTGACGACGTCATTTGTAAAAGAATCGGGTATCGATGTGAATCGTCCGACAGCAAAAACAGCAGAGCGCAAGGAGCGTGGGAATATCATTGTTTCCATACGCGCAAATGGAGAGGTCTGGATTGATAAAAGAGCAGTCGATATTCGTGCAGTCCGGGCTAACGTCGCCCGCTTGCATGCGGAAAACCCAATGGGATCTGTCATAATAGCAGCAGACCGCGAAACACCCACTCACAATCTGGTTGAGGTGATGGATCAAGTACGTCTGGCGGGTATTTTCAATGCTTCTATAGCGACCGAAAAAGGTAATCAGTGAATCAGAGAATTGCTCCCGCATTCGTGTTGGGTGCGATGGTTACCCTGTTTTTATTTTGGTTGATGCAGTTCATGATCCTGAATACGCAGACTGGATTAAAGACCTCCGGTGACCTGCATATGGTCGAATTTGTGCGTTTAAAACGTGAATCGACACTAAAAACCCGAAAGCGAAATGTTCCGCAAAAGCCGCCACCAAAAAAACGTCCGCCACCACCGAAAATGAAGCTTGCAAATCGCCAGCAGGTGAATACCCGGATGCCGAAGATTGATATTCCTAATCTGGATTTCCCAAAGCATTCTGCGCGTTTATCCGGATCTTTGGTTGGCGGTTTGGAAATGGGGGGCTCACCCGCAATAGCATTGAGCAGCAATTTGATTCCATTATATCGTGTGCCGCCCCGATATCCGTCGCGAGCAGCCCGAAAACGCGTGGAAGGCTGGGTAAAAATAGAATTTATTATCACCGAACTGGGCACTGTGCAGGATCCTGAGGTGGTAGAATCGTTTCCAAGCAGTGTGTTTAACCGGGCAGCGTTGCGAGCTATATTAAAATGGAAGTTCAAACCTAAACTTGTTAGTGGCGTACCGGTAAAGCAGCGGGCAATTCAAAGACTGGAATTTAAGATGAGTAAGTCATAAAGACAGGTTTGTGTATGTTGAGGTTACTTTATATTTTGAGCCTGTTTTTGCTTGCGTTCTCGGTATTTTCAGCGTCGGGCGGAAAACAAAAGACGGTTACGCCTTCGACCTATAAACTATTACAGCGGGCAGAAAAACAGATTGCTGCTGCAGCCTATAGTGAGGCGATCAGTAAACTTAAAGCAGGTCTTGCGGATCTGGATGCTGGCAGTTTCGATAAAGCCGTGGTGTTGCGGTCTATGGCGTCAGCCTATTCCTTGAAAGGTGAATACAAAAAAGCGGCCAGAGCGCTAGAGGACAGTGTGGCCACCAAAGCCTTACCCGTCGATCAACAGGCAGAGGCCCGTAAGAACCTGGGTGAATTGTATGTTGCCAGTGGTCAATATAGTAAAGCGGTTGGTCATCTGGAATCGTCGATCAGCAAGGCAAAATCAGTGACAGGTGAACAGTATTTTATGTTGGCAAATGCCTATGCGCAGCTCAAAAAATATAAAAAAGCTGCCCCTTACATGCAGAAAGCCATATCCAGGACAGCCAAGCCATCAGAGCAATGGTATCGGATGCTGCTCGCGCTTTACTACGAGTCCGGTAATTATAAAGGTGGTGTCAATACCTTGAGGAAAATGATCCAGACTTTTCCTCCGAAAAAAGACTATTGGCTGCAATTGATCGCCATGTACCGACACATGAATCAAGATTCTGCTGCGTTAGCCGTCAATGAATTAGCTTATAAAGAGGGTTTTATAACATCCCCCCAGGAGTTGACCGATCTTGCAAATATGATGTCGAGGGCAAATTTACCTTACAGGTCGGCCCGGTTATTGGAAAAAGAAATGCAGGCAGGTCGCTTGAAACGCTCATCTAAAAATTGGGAGAAGGTTGCTAATGCCTGGAATCAGGCGAAAGAATTTGATCGAGCTGCGGCGGCGTTGAAAAAAGCGTCGGCTCTACATTCGACTGGGGAGCTATCATTCCGTTTAGGGCAAATTTATATCGAGCAGGAAAATTGGAAAAAGGCACATGCAGCGCTATTAAAAGCAATCAATAAAGGAGGCTTGAGTGATCCGGGAACCGCTCAGATTTTGTTTGGGCTGAGTTGCCATGAATTGCATTTTCCGGATAAAGCCAGGCAGGCATTTTCCAGAGCTCAGAAATATAGTAACTCGCGTAAAACCGGTCGTGAGTGGGTAAACTATTTAGACTCTGAAGGTTAGTACGCCCTTTGGGTTCTGGCGTTTTATTTGATGCGCAGACGGGTTATACTAATCTGTGATAATTTACTGATTCCACAGTAGGCTCTCTATATTCGATCAGACTCCGAAGGGGCTTTGAATCGATTTTATTGGCTGAAATGGATATTGGTATTCGATTAATTTCTATCTATTTCAGCGTGTTTGGCTTTAAGGGAGTGGGTGGTTGATTGGTTGGTTGGGGCGCGTACTGCATCCTTATAAATAATTCTGCGATATCCCTGTTGTAGAAATTCGAACAATCAAAAACCTGTACCCACTGTTAAGAATTTTCTGAATAGTGATTATTATTTTAATGTATTAAGGAGTGAATCAATGAGTGTTCTAGTTGGTAAGCCTGCACCGGACTTTACTGTTGCTGCAGTTTTGGGCGATGGCCAGATTGTCGATGAATTTAATTTTTCGCAAGCGACAAAAGGTAAATGCGCGGTCGTTATATTTTATCCTCTGGATTTTACCTTTGTTTGCCCGACCGAATTAATCGCCCTGGATCACAGGCTCGATGGTTTCAAC
>CAZGQY010000057.1:0-21461 GCA_964528035.1 uncultured Methylococcaceae bacterium
TGCGTTGTAGCAACAGTTGCGTAGCCCTGCTATGCGCCTGTTGCTTCGCCTTGAAGACAAACAATTATCCTGCGTCAATCTTTCGCATATTATTAAACCCTCGCTCCTAAGCGTAAACAAAAACTGGCTTGCGGTTTGAGTCATACAAGTATCGGTATGCCCACACACCATGACTCTGATCCATCTTAAAAAGGAGGCCGCTCAAAACTGGGCAGCCTCCTGGAACCACAAATATATCTCGGTTATCGCAACATACTTATTGGCCAGCCACCGCCTCATGTTCCTCAGATGGAATATTCACCTTCTGCGCGTCTTTATACCAATCGACTTTACGGGTCGTAATCATGACTACGGATAAAGCGACAAATGTCAGCACCGCGCCCATCAGAAAAGCGAAATCTTCTGCGCTTATAATGACATAAAGCACCGCGTATAACACTCCGAGTAACACCGAAAAGGCTACTGCTTGTTTAACGCCCCTGAGCACAAAATTCAAATAAAAGAACTGCAGGCTTATACAACTCAAGGTCGCAATCAAATAAGCCAGGCTAAAGGCAATATGTTCGGACAGCGATACCAGTAACAGATAAAACACTGCAATAGCAAATCCCACCAAAGTATACTGAATACTGTGAATGGGAAGTTGTTTAAGAACTTCAAAAAGAAAAAAGCTGACGAAACTGAGTCCGATAAACAACAAGCCATATTTGACCGAGCGTTCCGATTGTAAATACACATCGACTGGCTCGATATGTTTAACACCAAAACTGCTGGCTGTTAGCGTTGTACATTTCCCATTCTCACATTTGCGAATCTTGTCTTCGATGTTGCTGGCAAAAGAAGTAATTTTCCATTCGGCCTGGTAACCCTCTTCACTGATCTCACGATTTACCGGCAGAAAACGTCCGACAAATTGGGGATGTTGCCAATGTGATGACACATTAACCCCAACTTCCATCGCAGTGGGTACAAAAACCAGAGATTCCATTCCTCGTAGTTCCAGACCAAAGTTAAATTCAGTTCTGCCATGCTGCGTATCCAGTTCAAATAGTGGAGCATGAATTCCGTTTTGATTGCACCTGAGAAGACTACCAGGCTTGAAGGATAATTGCTGATTTGCCCACTTAAGAACGGGGATACTGTTGATACCACGCGTATCAGAAATAGTCGCGCTCAAATACGGACTACCAATCGTTACAAATTCAGCCTGATCTTTAAGGCCAATTAATGCTTTTTGAATACGCTGAGTATCAATAGCACCCGAAAAATTAAGCTGCGTGGTATAAACAGGAATTTTGTAAATTCCTTTACTACGAGCATCGACTTTGACCAACGCCTCTATATTCAGAGTTTTTGGCAAAAGATATTTTTGCTTTGACTGCTTTACAATCTTAATGGTTTTTTCCTTGGATTCCTTATTCCAAACTTCAACCTGCTTGTGAATCACGTAGGGTATAACAATTAATGGCCCCATGACCTTCTGCTGTCCCGTCCAACTGTTTGCCACACTGGTTTTAGCCTGAGCAAAATAATGCGAGCGTTCTGTAATTTTATCTGCAATCATACCTAAAGGAATGCTTAGCAGCAGAGTAATCAAACTAATGATGAAGATTTTCGAAGTGAATATTTTTTTCATAGCATTGCTTCCTGTATTTTGTTGAGTACGGGCTCAGGATAGACAGGCTATGTGGGCTGAAGATGTTGTTATTATGTGGTTCGTGTGGTCTCTGTGTTTTTTTAAGTGCCAGAATGCCTTATCCGCGCAACGCTAAAGTCAATGTCGCTATAACACCCCCATCCGGACAATTTTTCAACGAAATACTGCCTTTATGTAATTCGACAATTTGCTGTACAAAAGAGAGCCCCAGCCCCGAACTTTTCTTATTGCCCCCTGGCCTGGGTAGCGAATAAAAACGATTAAAGATCTTATCCAGAGCGTAATCGGGTATCCCTTCACCACTGTCTTTTATCGTGATATTAATAACTTGCTTCTGATTCACCTCAATACTGATCTCTCCGTTCAACGGACTAAAATCGATGGCATTTTGTAAAAGATTATCTATCGCCTGGCTAAGCAGAAAACAATCTCCATTTGTAATCGCCTTTGACGATAACCGTGTTTTAAATTTAATGAGCTTCTCATTTTGCTGCATCTGCTTGCTGGCTAAAACCGTGTTTACCACATCGATCATATCGACAGCCTGCGATTGTTGAAGCACTTCACGTTTCTCCACTACAACCAAGGCAAGCATACGATTGATCATCTCGTCGATGCGTTCTACTTCGTCGTGAATATTTGTCGTAAAACGGGACAGATCTTCTACTGCCATTTGTGGCGAGATAAGTTCAACTGCACCTTTTATCGCCGAAACCGGACTTTTCAATTCATGCGTCAGTGCGTGTACGTATTTCTCAACATACTCTTTACCTTCAAGCTTTTGCCGCATGTTATCGATGGAACTGGCCAGTTTTGCCAACTCGGTCTCACGCAGACTGGGAATAGCAACTCGCTCACCGCTGGCTACTTTATCTGCATAAGCCGCTATTTTTCGAATTGAACGGGTCAACCAATAGGACAAAACCACCGTGACCAAAAATGAAACTAACACCAGCAACAAGCCCTGACGTCTGATTTTAGCCTGAGCCAAATCGATGAAAGGTTTTACCGATAAATTGGGCTTCGCCACTGTCAACACACCAATAATTTGCCCGCCATCTAGTATCGGTGCAGCCACATGCATCACTGAACTGCTGTCATCATCTGGGTTGGATTTAGTACTTCTGGCACCGTATTGCCCCCTCAAGGTCAAATAGACATCATTCCATTGTGAATAGTCCTGCCCAACTGCCAATTGGTCTGAATCGTAAAGTACAATACCCTCAGAATCGGTGATGTAGATGCGAATATTACTGATGTTTTTTTCGACAGAAAATATTCGGGCACGATAGGAACGTTTCAAAAATCGATCCATACTCAGACTGAAATTCCGGTTTTTAATCTGATCTGAAGAAAACTCCTCAGCGACCATTTCCGCCAGCAGATTGGACATATCAACCAAAGCATCTTCGGTCGACTGGCGAACCCCAGGCTTCAATTCTGAAAAAAACACATTTAGCAGCAAATAGACCGCAACACCAAATATTGTGAAATAAGCCATCACAATACGCAGACTAAGACTCATTTCAATTTCTGCCTGAAGCTATAACCGATACCCCGGTGAGTCATCAAAAAATCATTATTCGGGTCGATTGTGCGCAACTTCGATCGAATGGTTTTAATGTGCGTATCGACAACACGATCAAAACTTTCTTCGGGTGAAGACCAGACAGCATCCATCAACTGTTGACGTGAATAGACCCGTCCCGGATGCTTAAAAAGTACCGACAAAATGCCATATTCGTAGGTCGTCAGGTCGAGTTCAATCCCCTGGTAAATAATTTGCCGTTTATCCTCCAGTAACCGTAAAACAGCCAAAGGACCGACAGTATCCTCTGCTGCCTTATTCACCCGGCGAAGAATCACATTGACCCGAGCAGTAAGCTCTCTCGGGCTAAACGGCTTCACAACATAGTCATCTGCACCGATTTCCAAACCGACCACTCTGTCGATTTCATCGCTGCGCGCGGTAAGAAATATAATCGGTATGTCAGAAAATTTCCGTATCTGCCTGCACACTTCAAATCCGCTTTGATCGGGCAGACCTACATCCAATATAACAAGATCAATCGACTCAACCTTCAGGGTATCAATAGCTTCAGATCCCAGCATGACCCATTGAACCGCAAAACCGTCATTTTCCAGTGAATAACGGATATTATCGGCGATACTGGATTCGTCTTCTATTAACAGGATCTGCTTTAACATTGCCTAAGGAGCGAGGATTTAATAATATACGAATCCTGACTTGTATTATTGTCCGTCTTTTGCGTTGTAGCAACAGTTGCGTAGCCCTGCTATGCGCCTGTTGCTACGCCTTGAAGACAAACAATAATCCTGCGTCAATCTTTCCCATATTATTAAATCCTCGCTCCTAAGGTAAATATAAGAACCTGTGAGCTTATCCAAGGATCAAGGGAACTGGATTGACGATTATTTCCGACGCGCGACGATAACACCATCTCGGGTTGGATTAATGAAACTGTCAAAGTTTGGATCCTGAAAAATGAATTGATTGTGTTCGAGGATAGCTTCAGTCCATCCCTCGACAATATCGATAGGGTTTTCAATCGCGACGCGGCCATGCCAGAGCACATTATCGGCGATATATAATCCCCCGGAGCGAATACGATCTTTGGCCAGATGCCATATTTCAGGATAGTCACCTTTGTCCACATCGTTGTAACAGATATCGAATTCCCCGTCCGTTTCCGCGAATACCTGCTGTGCCATGCCGACTTTAAAATCGATGTTATCCCAGAGTCCAGCCTGGCGAAGAAATTGTTCAGCCTGGTCACAATTTGAAGCGCTTGCATCGCTACAGATCACTTGTCCCTGCAATCCGGCTGCTTGTGCAAACCAGTAAGCTGAATAACCGTAGCCGCTACCGAATTCGAAGATCCGTCTGGCCGAAATCATTTTTGCCAGCGAATGCAGAAATACGCCAACAAGACGTCCAACGATCGGGAAATTCTGTTCTGTAGCCAGTGTTTCCATTTGTGTGAGTACAGCATTATCGGAATTCGATATCTGAGATCGCATATAATTTTCGATCTTCGAATCTACCGGTGTGATGAGTTCGGGATTTTCCAAGTTATTGGGTATGAGTTTACTCATGAGGTGATCCAGGTAGCTATCGGAGTAATGCGTATATATTTATGTATCAGTTTTAATAATGCTCCACAATTCGTCAGGTGTATATATTGGTAAATTAAAAACGGTGATGAGGTGTTTGCCTCGTGCATTGTTGCTTTAAACAAACCGAAAATATTAAACAGACATTGTGGTCACTCTTAAAGCAACCCGTCTTAGTGTCAATTACTATCTCCTCATTTAATGAGCCGCCGCAAGCTCACGTCGTTGAAGATCCAGGCCGTCCCAGAACTCCGCAACACCATCCAGCATTTCGTTACCGACTGCGATGAATGCATCCTCGTTTAACTGGTGAGCAAAATACAGTTCTTCCAGTTCTTCCTGCGTGTGTTCCGCGTGTTGCGATTCGATGCGGTCATGCCAGACAAAAAATCCCAGTGGCAAATTCAGAGATTGTTTATGGTTGAATGTTTTCAGTCCTTCTATAAGTTCACCCCAAAATCCGGCTGCAGCCCAGTTTTCAACAGCATAGCTTGCGGCCTGGGCATTCTGGTAATGCTCTCCGCCGTACAGGCGAATCAGTTCATTGCAGAAAAAGCGGGTTGAAGCTGTACCGTGTTTAACCTGACCTATTTCACAGAAGGACATATTCAGTTTTTGAGCCAGGGTATAAAGCCATTCAAAGTGAGCGGCAGCAAAGCGAAACGTGCTGCCTTCAACAGAACCTTGCGTAGATCCATATATTTTATCGCTGTCACTCTTGTTATCGGAATGAAAGCGAACACCGATTTCGTTAGCGAGAATTTCCTTTGACGCACGCATACTTTCCAGACTGTCAGCGTTGATCATTTTGTTCATCTGAGCGACCAGGAACTGGTTTGAAAATACCGAAAACTGAACGATAAATGCCTTTATCTGCGCCCTGTTTTGCTGACCTTGACGAAACCATTGAGTGTAGCGATTTTTTTCGATGATTCGGTGTTTCAGCAATTCTTCGTTGATGCGATCCTGAAAATTTATGAACTTTCGCGCTTTCTCGATTGAATATCCGGGATTACCCTGATTCAATGCCTTCAGGCTTGGAGTGCTCAAACCTTCGATATGATGATTTCTGGCAAAGCCATGTAAAGAAGATTGGTTAATAGCCATAATAAATCTCCTAAAGTTTTCTATATCTTCAAGTATAGACCCCTGCGGGAATCGACAAGTTTCCTTTTCGGGGGCTATTTTTAGAGTTGCTTGCTATTCTGCGTAATCTTTAACCGGGATTTAAAAAGTCGATCGCCTGGATATACTATCGCAACCAACGATGAAATTGTGCCAGGCAACTCAAGATTGTAAGATGCTTGGTTTTTGAGTGGGTACTGAATTATTTATGGTTACAATAAGCAACGACTGTTTGTTAAGAGCTTTACGTCGTCAGCCCGTGGAAAGAACACCTGTCTGGATGATGCGTCAGGCCGGGCGCTATCTTCCTGAATATCGAGCTGTGCGAAAAAAGGCGGGCAGTTTTATGCAGCTTTGTACGAATCCCGACCTGGCGTGCGAAGTGACATTGCAGCCTTTGGAACGCTTTCGCTTTGATGCGGCAATTTTGTTTTCAGATATCCTGACCGTTCCTGACGCAATGGGCATGGGGCTTTATTTTGTTGAAGGGGAAGGGCCGAAATTCGAAAACCCTGTTCGCTGTAGTGCAGATATTGAACAATTGCCTATTCCCGACCCCGAAGTAGAACTCAAGTACGTGATGGATGCGGTACGTCAGATTAAATCATCCTTAAACGGCCGGGTTCCGCTCATCGGGTTTTCGGGAAGTCCGTGGACATTAGCCACCTACATGATCGAGGGTGAAAGCAGCCGGGATTTTCGTCGCATTAAAACATTGATGTATAGCCAACCGGACGCGATGCATAGTCTGTTGGAAAAAGTGACCGATGCGGTAATACATTATTTAAACGCACAAGTTGCTGCCGGTGTACAGACGGTCATGTTATTCGATACCTGGGGGGGCAGCCTGTCGACTCAGGATTATATTTCGTTCTCGTTAAACTACGCAAAACGAGTGCTTAAAGGGCTCAACTTGAACGATACAGAGCCAAGCGTACCGAGCATATTATTCACCAAAGGAGGAGGCCAGTGGTTGGAATCTATGGCTGCGACTGGCTACTCCGCATTGGGACTGGACTGGACGACTGAAATTTCTGATGCTCGAAACCGGGTGGGAAATCATGTTGCTTTACAGGGAAACCTTGATCCGACAGTATTGTATGCAGAACCGGAAATTATTCGTCAGAAAGTGCATTCAATTTTGCAGCAATATGGGTCAGGGAGCGGTCATGTGTTTAACCTGGGACATGGTATTCATCCGCAAATGAACCCTGAACATGTGCATGCAATGGTGGAAGCTGTACATGAATTCAGTCCGAAATTTCATAAAAACTGAGTAATTTAAGGCGACATCAGTCGGTCAGGTTTTTCTATGACAGCCTTCGCAACAAAAAGGATCTAAAACTAATGAAATTCTTAGGGTTGGCTCTGGCAGTTATTGTTCCTGGGTTCCTGTTTTTGTTCACAGATTTCGGCGATCAGCCGGAAACCTCAAGTATGGCCGCTGTTGCTGCCATGATGGCGATATTATGGATTACCGAGGCTGTGCCCCTGGCGGCCACCGCGCTATTGCCGTTGTTTCTATTTCCATTGTTGGGTATAGCATCGACTAAAGATACGGCCTCGCATTATATGAATTCAACGGTGTTTTTGTTAATTGGTGGATTTTTAATAGCATTAGCTATGCAACGATGGGAGTTGCACCGGCGTATTGCACTCGGCGTATTGGCACGCTTTGGAAACCATCCATTCCATTTAACAGTGGGCTTTGTAGTTGCGACCGCAGGTTTATCCATGTGGATCTCGAATACAGCGACAACTTTGGTCATGTTGCCGATTGCGTTAGCAGTTTTAAGCCGATTTGAGGCAAGCCTGGACGAAAAACAAATCAAACAGTTTTCCATTGGCTTATTGCTGGCGATTGCCTATTCGGCGTCTATCGGTGGCATGATGACTCCTGTGGGTACTGCGCCAAATCTGGTTTTTCTACGATTGTACGAAATGAGTGCGGGTGGTCCAATGGAAATTGGCTTTGCTCAATGGATGTTGTTTGCAGTGCCGATCGGGCTTTCTATGATAGTGATCATGAGTGCTTATCTGGGGGTTCTTTATTTTCGAAATATTCCTCGGTCTGCAGAAATAGGACGCATGGTTACTGACGAAAGCAAAAAACTTGGACCAATGGGATACGAGGAAAAAGTTGTATCCATCGTGTTTTCAGTGACCGCTATGCTATGGATTTCAAGAAAAGGACTGGCAATTGGCGGTTTGAATTTACCGGGGTGGCAGGTACTCTTCGAAAATGGTGTTTTACTGGACGATGGTGCAGTGGTCATTGCGACTTCGTTTTTATTGTTTTTGATTCCGGCCAAAGCAGAAACGGATAAAAGGAATACTATTCTTAATGAAGACGTGTTTCGCCAATTGCCGTGGCCGGTTGTTGTTTTATTCGGCGGCGGATTTGCACTGGCCTCCGGTTTTGTCGACAGTGGTTTATCCGAATTTATGGCGTCTCAACTGGCTGGCCTTGAAAAATCAAGTTTATTTATAATGATGACCCTGGTGGCTAGCGGGATGACTTTTCTCACCGAACTCACATCGAATACTGCAACAACTCAATTGGTTCTTCCGATACTTCAATCGGTGGCATCTGTGATGAATATTCCGCCACTTTGGTTGATGTTACCGGCGACGATATCGGCTTCGTGTGCATTTATGTTGCCTGTTGCGACACCCCCTAACGCCATTATATTTGGCAGTGGCAAGCTCCAGGTTATCGATATGGTGAAGACAGGCTTTATTCTGAATGTAATAGGGATTGTTGTAATTGTCAGTGTTTTGACACTGATAGTGCCGATGCTTGGAATCCAAAGTTAAGCCGGCCGAATTTTAAGTTTTGGGTGTTCAGACTAAAAATGCACACTGAGTTCCAAATAATAAAACCGTCCCTGTAATGGAAAATCGTTGGCAAGCCCTGGAGCGCCTGTTTCCCGTGCATTTTCATCACCCAGGTTTCGTACCGACGCGGCTAAATCGAAATACTCAAATAAATTTTTGCGGCGCAAAGTCAGGTCGACAATCGCATAGTCATCCAGCCTGCTGCGGGTGTCGCCGCTCATTCTGGATCGTTGACCAATCCAGTTCAATTGCGCATGAAACAGCCATTGAGGCAGGAAATTCCAGTCGGCAGCAACGAATAGCTGATGTTCGGGCACGCCTGCGACACGTTCCTTTAATCTCTGGTCTCGCGAATATTGCCAGGCGTAATTGCCGTTAATTCCGAACTGGTCAATGATTTGCCAATCCCATTCCAGTTCAAAGCCGTACCCCTGCTGGTCTCCGGCGTTTTGCACCGTGGCCGTGGTTGCACCCGGATCCGGGGTGGGTCTGATCAAATCGCTGATATGGTAATAGTAAAGATTTATCCCTGTACTTAAATTGGATTGCGGGATATATTCAAACGCAAGTTCCACTGTGTTGATTGTTTCCGGATCCAAATCAGGGTTTCCAAGCAATACCGGATTATTGATGTTGCCTTGTTCGGAGAAACTCGGAGCACGAAATGCACGACCATACAATAATTTAGTGGTTAAGGTGTCAGTGGCCGACCAGACTAATGCGACACGGGGGTTAACCGTGCTGCCAAAGTCAGTATAGTAATCGTATCTTAACCCTGCAGTCAGCAGCCAGTCCGAGGCAAATACCCATTCGTCCTGGACGGAAAAAGACCATATGGAGCGATCCGTATCTTTTAGATATATAAAAGGCGTATCAGAGACATCGGTCAATACACCGGTCACAACGGCCTGGCTTCCGTCGAGTATTCCAGGGCCAAAATTTTGCCGTGCGTTGGTATCAATTGCCTCGTAGCGATAGCCTGCCGATACTCGTAACAGATGATCATCCAGCGCGTCATAAATTCCAATTAATTCTATAGATGGGATATGTTGCTTACGACCTGGGGTACCGATCAATCCATCAGGAAAGGTAGACAAACCTGCCGGGTTAATAAAATCTACATTGCCGTCCGCTCCGATTGGCAGGCGGGTATTATTTGGAAATACGTGTAATAGCGATTTAAAGTTAGAATACAGATAACTCAGATGCGCCTGGATTTCCAGGTCATCAAAATAATCTTCGGAAGAAAACCGAACATCGCCCAAATAATTCTCAGCTTCGTAATATCCGTTGGGGTCCAGTGCCGCTCCAATACCGTCTCTTACGCCGACATCGTTCTGTTTAGAAGCCCAGAATTTTAAATCCCAGTGCTTTCGCTGTAATCCGAGCTGAGCATTCCACAATTCAAATCGACTGTCCACAGAACCGGGTGCTAAAGAAGCTCGAGTACCTAAGGTACGGTCGATCTGGCTTTGCGAATCGGATTCTATGATACGTCCTTTGTCGCCGTTACTGTGCTGATATTGCAGGCTCGCGGCGACATCCCACCCTGACCATTGGGCACCGTGCTGTATCCAGGCGCTTTGGCTGTCGAAATTGCCCACCCGGCCACCTAGCGTGGTGCCACTAAGGTCTTTGGCTCGTTTGCTGATAATGTTAATGACTCCTGCAAATGCATCGGCTCCGTATATCGCAGATCCGGGGCCCCTGATGACTTCGATGCGTTGGATATTCTGCGTGGGCATGCGAAAAATCGAGGTTCTAGTGCCAAGAAAAGGTACCGAAAGTCGTGTGCCATCGAGTAATAATAGAACTTGTGATCCGTCGGGGTTTCGAACACCGCGGACAGAATAAACCGGGTCATTGGTTAACGGGTCGATGCTTACATGAAAGCCCGGAACGGTTTCCAATACCTGGTTCAAATCAGTTGCACCCATCGCTAGAATCTGCTCAGCGGTAATAACTGTAGTAACCCCGGCTGCCTTTACTAAAGGACGAGCACTGCCACTGGCAATTTCCACCGGTAAGTTCGCCAACTCTACAGGTGATAACTCGAAGTAATTTTCCATTTCCGAAACAGCGAGGTCTGCTGGATGCGAATTGGCAGACTTGTCATGATTTGCCAATAGAGGCTGAAAATTTCCGCTAAGCACAAGAATCATAGCTATGTTCAATCGTCTAGTTACCTTCATTGAACACCTCCTCCAAATCAAAGTCAGACGGCAATAAATTTTGCAATGCAACAGGTTTACCGATGCCAAAACCCTGAGCATAGTCAACGTTAAGAGTTTTCAAAATGTCCAGAATGGCCTGGTTTTCGACAAATTCAGCGATGGTTTTTTTCCCCATGACATGTCCAACCTCGTTGATCGAACGCACCATTGCCAAATCGACTGGGTCACTGGCAATATCTTTTACGAATAATCCATCAATCTTGAGGAAATCAACCGGTAAATTCTTCAAATAGCCAAATGAAGAGAGTCCACTACCAAAATCATCCAGAGAGAAAAGACAGTTTTCTTTCTTCAGCTTGTGGATAAAATCAGTCGCATTCGCAAAATTTGATATCGCTGCAGTTTCAGTAATTTCAAAACATATTTTTGCAGCCGGTATAGACCATCGGCTGAATTCTTCAACGATAAAATTAAGAAAATTTTCTTCGGATAAAGACAAGCCGGAAAGGTTGATTGAACAAACCGATAATTGGTCAAGAAAGTCGGGATGCTTGTGCAACCATTTCAGTATCGAACGAACGACCCATCGATCCAAATCGGGCGAAAGATTATATCGTTCAGCGGCGGGTAAAAAAGCACCAGGGGGTACTAATTCCCCCTGTTCGTCACGCAGTCGTATCAGTGTCTCGAAATGGAACCCAGAATCTGTAGAATGGTCGGGTAGCCCGATTATTTTCTGGCCGAATAAGCAAAAACGGTCTTCTTCAAGGGCTGTGTGTATCTTGCTGACCCATTGCATTTCACCATGCCGTATTGTTAATTCCTGATCATCCGGCAGGAAAACGTGTACCCGATTCCTGCCTTTTTCTTTGGCCGCATAGCACGCAGAATCGGCTTCTTTGAGTAGTTGAATTTGGTCGCCGCTGGTCTTATTGATCGAAGTTACGCCAATACTGACTCCCACCGTAAAACTACTCTCTTCCCAGGAAAAATGGAATTCGTGTATTATCTCTTTGATTTCTTCTGCTGCCAGTACTGCTGTTTCGAGACTGCAATTTTGCATCAGAATACCGAATTCATCACCACCCAAACGTGCCAGCACATCGGACTGGCGTATACTTTTTTTCAAGGTGGAACCCAGCTGTCTCAACAATTCATCGCCGGCCGTATGGCCGCAAGTATCATTGACGACTTTGAATTGATCCAGATCCAAATAGCAAAGGGCATGTTCTGCCAGACTGGTTCTTGCAAATTCCACCGCAGATTTAAGGTGTTCTTCAAACTCTGTTCGGTTAACCAGATCAGTCAACGCATCATGGCTGGCCTGATAGGCAATTTTTTCGTTGAGTGTACGGGTTTCGGTAATATCTTCGCTGACGATTAATAGATTTTCTTGTTGTTTTTCGTCTATGATCAAGCGGGCAAATTGTCGAACCCAGATCGTTTCGCCATCGCCACGAATATTGCGGATCTCCTGTTTATGTACAATGTCCGGGTGTTCCTCGCACAGGGCAAATAAGTCGAGCAGCAGTTGGATGTCGTCCGAAAAGGTAAAATCGAGTATAGAACGTCCTTCCCAATTGCCGATGGAAATCTTTAATAATTCTGAGCCAGATCGGTTCATTGAAATAATTCCACCGCGAAGATCTGAATTAACGATCATTGTAGGGTTGTCGTCGTACAGTGCGAGGTATCGGTTTTTGGTTGCGATCAGGGCTTTATTTTGGTTTTCCAGCATCTCAAGCATGCCATTAAATTCGCTGACCAACTGACCTAGTTCGTCGTCGTTTTCTTTTTGTGCTCGCAAAGAATAATCTTTGTGGTGGGTAATATCCTGAACCGTGTCGACAAGGCGCAGAATGGGCCCTGATATAACTTTCAATAGTGGTCTGGAAATGAAAAACGTTATGCCTAAAGCGATACCAAAGACCAAAAACACCAAGCCTAAAAATTGCATTTTGCGCAGATAGAGATCGCTAAGGTCGACTTGAACAAAGATTGCCCCGATTATTTCTTTGTCCAGATAAATCGGTTCGAATAGCGACATTCCGGTATCATTAAATTCTGTGACAGATTTGAATACCGGTGCTGGACAATCTCTGTTTGTCCTCTCGGACTGTATATTCTTCGCGAAGACTCTGCGATTTTTATCAAAAATACAGGCTGCTGTAACAGCCGGGTTTGCGGCCAGAGTAGCCAGATTTTCGTCAGCCAGGCTGGGTTCCTCAAATACCATCGCCGCAGTACTGCGATTGCCAATCAGTAATGCATTTAAGCGCATATCATCCTGAGCATTGGAACGCAGTTCGTTAAATTCAAGAAGAAATAAAAAGAGGCTCGCGAACAATAAAGCCATCGAACTTGAAAATAGAACAATCATCAATAGTTTTTGCCCAATAGAGCAACCTCGGAACCAGCTCATTCGCTGGTACTCACAATATCAGCAACTTCCAGGAGTTTGGCACTGATATTCAAGCCCGCCTCTTTAGCTGCTGTTCGGTTAATTCGAAGTCGAACTCTGCCTGCGTCGATCACAAATCCGATCATTCCACCACTGAGGGCAAAATCTTCTGTATTACCCACGGTCAAAACACTATAGCCATTCAGGTAGAGAAAAATTTGTTTGAACCGGTGAATCTTGGAATCACCGACGAACAGGATTTGACATTGGGCCACGTCTTCACTAATCCGATCAAAGTGAAGCAAATGTATCGATTTGCCTTTGGTTTTTTTTAACTCAATGGGGTTAAGAATGTCGTTGAATTTATTATCGCCCAGCAAGCAGATGTTTAAATTCTGGGATTCCAGTAACGACTGCTCGATTGGCCAATCTATAAATTTGGTAAAATTGTACAGATAGCCCGCTTTAATTTTGTACTCTAGTGAAGATTCATCAGCGTAAAGCTGGGCCAGAGGAAGACTGGCAAAAAGAAATATCATGTAGCGCAAAGTTACAATAATACGCTGACTGCTGATAAGTGATTTTTTGGTATGCCAGGCTATAGAGTGCAGCAAAGACATAATGGTCAAATTTATTGGCTATAGACGATTCTAATCAAAAGATCCGAAACACCGATTTCCATTTTTTAGTTCGGTTTGAATACAAAATATAAAAAAAGACTCCCTTTCTGGAGGCTCTCATTCTATTAAACCATTGTCCGCTCGCGAAATAGTATAGCTTTATTGGATATTTTTTTCAGAATTCGATTTGTAGGCTCATTGAATGAAGTAGCGTATTGATCTTTGATTTCTGTGATAATAGCGCCTGAAAATGTTTAAAAAGAGGACTGAATATGAATATTGAATCCAGCGTTCTGGAACGTTATTCCCAGGGGGCCGAAACCGCACAGCCCTCACTGTGTTGTGCTGTGGATTATGATAAGAAATTACTGGATCTGTTGCCGGAAGAAGTCATTGCGAAAGATTATGGTTGTGGTGATCCGTCGCGTTATGTCCGCGAAGGAGATACTGTACTGGATCTGGGTTCCGGTTCCGGAAAAATTTGTTATATTGCTGCGCAGTTGGTGGGTAATAGTGGTCAGGTCATCGGTGTCGACATGAATGACGATATGCTGGCTTTGGCGCGCAGTTATCAATCTGAGATGGCAGAAAAAATAGGCTCAGACAGGGTTTGCTTTGTGAAAGGACAAATCCAGGATTTATCCACCGATCTGGACGCAATGGATCGTTACCTTGTTGAGCATCCTGTTGGTAATTGGAAAGCTTTGTCTGGATTGAAATCCTGGCAAACCAGGCAGCGCATTGATGCACCGCTTATCAATGATGAATCAGTAGACCTGGTGGTTTCAAACTGCGTGCTTAATCTGGTCGACGATATCGAAAAACTAAAACTCATGCAGGAGATCTTTCGGGTCACGAAACCTGGTGGTCGAATCGCTATTTCGGATATCGTTAGCGATACGAATGTACCTGCACATCTTAAATCAGACTCTGAGCTATGGAGTGGTTGTATATCCGGAGCCATGCAGGAACATGATTTTGTACAAGCCTTCGTCGATGCCGGTTTTCAAGCCGTTCGTATTGATAAATGGGATGTTGATCCCTGGCAAACAGTAGAAGGAATAGAGTTTCGGGCGGTGACTGTAACCGCAGTCAAACCACAGGCGAAGCAATGTTCAGATCAGCTTCATGAGGTTATCTATACGGGGCCGTTTGCAAAAGTGTTTGATGATGAAGGCGTTACTTACATACGAGGTGAACGAATTTCTGTGGGAGAACTAAGCTATGCGATGATCGCTGACGGTCCCTATCAAAATGATTTTGTCGGTATAAGCACTCAGGGCTCGGCCCCCACTCAATCCTGTTGCTCACCGGCTGGCTCTAAGCAGGAGAACACAAGCGAAAACAATGTTGTTTCCAGTGGGTCTTCCTGCTGTTCCTGAATAAGCAAAAAATAACGTGCTGACAGGACATTACCTGTACCCGAACGCCAAAATTCTGGTGTTCGCAAAAGCACCGGTTCCGGGACAGGTAAAGACCCGCTTATTGCCGATTCTTAATGAACGTGAAGCGGCCAACCTGCATACCAAGCTGGTACATGAAACACTTATCCTGACTCATCAGCAACCATTGTGTCCGGTCCAGCTTTGGTGTAGCCCTGTGCTGGATCATCCATTGTTTCAGGATTTAGGTGGGAAATTTCCACTTTCCTTTCATTTGCAACAGGGAGATGATCTGGGAGAGCGCATGCAACATGCTTTATCAACTGCCCTAAAATCTTGTAAATTTGCAATATTGATTGGTTGCGATTGTCCGTCTTTGAGCTCTGATGATTTACATAGTGTACTCAGCTCATTACAAAATGGCTGCGATGTTGTGCTAGGCCCTGCGGAAGATGGTGGCTATGTACTCATCGGTGTAAATTCTGTCGTTCACGATTTGTTTTCTAATATTTCCTGGAGTACATCCACGGTGTTGACCGAAACGAGAACGCGCGTTACACAGCTTGGACTCTCCTGTGAAGAATTGGCGCTTCAATGGGACATTGACCGTCCTGAGGATTTGCATCGATATTTATTGCAACAAAGGGCATCGCTTTGATTAGAATATCAGTAATATCTAAAAAAACGCCACCTATTCAATAACTGTTTTTCTTAGGGCGCATGCCGCGAAACTTAATGTATAGATGCAATAAAACAACTTCTAACCAACAGGACGAAATCAACCAATGCCCACAGATATCGCTTTTCCCCGTTGGACACAGTTTCTAATTATCAGTGCGGCCTTCGTTGTCGTGGTTGCTGGTATGCGAGTTGCGGCGCCTCTATTGATCCCAGTATTTCTGTCGATTTTTATCGCCATTATCTGCTGGCCACCGCTGTTTTGGATGCACAAAAAAGGGCTGCCTGACTGGATAGCGGTAATGCTGGTACTCAGTGGCGTCATCATTATTATTTCAATGCTGGCTGTAATGGTCGGTTCCTCTATTGACAGCTTCGCACGCAATTTACCGGGTTATCAGGCAAGATTATCAAGCGAGCTATTCACTTTGATCCATTGGGTGGAAAGTCATGGAGTGGATGTTTCTGAAGATGTTTTTATGGAATACCTGGATCCCGGAAAATTATTGCGAATTGCCGGAAAGACGCTCTCGGGTTTTGGCAGCGCGTTCACCAATACCCTGATGATTCTTTTTACAGTAGGATTCATTTTTTTTGAAGCGTTCGAACTACCGAAAAAAATGAAAAAAGCCTTTGGAGAGAATGTCCAAACGGCGGGTTTCGAATATTTCCTTGAAAGTGTCAGACAATATTTGGGAATAAAAAGCGCCACCAGTGCAGCTACCGGCATCGCTGTAACGTTGATGTTAATGGTTCTGGGTGTAGATTTTCCGATCCTTTGGGGTGTTGTCGCATTTTTGCTTAATTTTATACCCAATATAGGTTCAATTATCGCTGCGATTCCTGTGGTCTTATTAGCGTCCGTACAGTTAGGCCTGGATATAGCTCTGTATACCCTGATCGGTTTTCTGACCATTAACACAGTCATAGGCAGTATCATCGAGCCACGACTTCTGGGCCAGGGCCTGGGTTTATCGACATTGGTGGTGTTTTTATCTCTGATTTTTTGGGGCTGGGTTTTTGGACCCACCGGAATGTTTCTGTCCGTACCCTTTACCATGATCCTGAAAATCGCTTTTGCAAGCAGCGATGAGACCCGCTGGATTGCGGTGCTGTTGGGGACGGCTGGGGTTAGGGATTGAGTGTGTAGTTAGTGTGAGAAGCCGTATTCTTAATAAGAATACACTTTGCTTTAAAAATTTTTTGAGTTTCTGTGATAAAAATTAAGAGTAAAAAATTAAGGGGTCAGGCACATTTTACCGCATGAAATATTTAATAAATGTATCTTCTATCCCCAACTGCGTATGAATTAAATACGCAGATACAACACATTATGTAACTAATAGAGGTCAAAGTAAGCACCACCAAATCTAGGCTGGATCTAACCTAAATTCAGCAAGGATATTCGCTATCGACCCTGCTGCCTAAAGTGCGACTGAGAATTGGCCCAAGCGGGAATAAAGTGGCGACACTTTAGTGAGAAGTGTCGCCACAAATTTCTAAAATAGAGACTGCTAGAACCCGGATTAGATTTTGTTTTGTTCCTTGCGTGCTGTCAGTCTTAGTCCGACGAGCCCTAAACCTAAAAGAGCAATACTTGCCGGTTCAGGGAGTGTAACTTGTTGTTGATCGAGCTCGATATTGTCGATGCTGAAACCACCGTCATTATAGCCTCCATGATTGACTGATTGAATATAGATAAGAATATAGATAAATATAGACAAGGGGTCAATCATGTTTTACTATATGAATGACTTAATATCACCTAACTCCGCTAGATGAGCACCATGCCAAACCCTCTCTAAGGTGCTCCGATTTTACAGACTTCCTGAGTCACAATGTCAGACTCAAACCCTTCCTTAGCTTAACGAATACATTGCAAAATTTGTCATCATTTGTTCGTTGGTAAGTATAATACCCGAGCATCCCTTTGCTGAGAATAACAACATCATCCCGGAAAAGTATTGACACATCATGTTATTCGTAGCAATCATTATCGAACAAAAGAACACGATTAACTTAACAAATAACCATGACACAACGGAATTTCAAAATCCAAAAATGGAGTGTTTGGCCACCTTTACCCGAAGACGGAGGTAGTCCATCAGATTCTCAAATACATTTTTTATCCACCATTCCCAAATCGCTGAAACGCCGCTTGAGTCCCTTGGCCAAGCTGGTTTTCAGTGCTGCCGACTCGTGCGTCGATAAGGATAACCCAACCCCTAATGTTCTCAGCTCTTCACATGGAGAGCTGGCGAAAACTTTCAAAATGATGAAACTATTACATTCCGGTGAGGAAATATCGCCGACTGCGTTCAGCTTGTCGGTACACAATGCAATTGCCGGTCTGTTTGCCATGGCACAGCACAATAAACTGCAGTCGACAGTCATTGCCCCGGGTGAAGAAGGCATGGCACCGGCCTTTATAGAAGCTCTGGGTTTACTAATCGAGGGGGCCAAACAAGTGCTGGTGGTATTTTACGATCAACCTTTGGTCGATTTTTATCCCTCCGCGCCTTATAAACTGGCAACAGATGAAAGTTGTGCACTGGCTCTCCGTATCAGCAATAGCGGAGAAGGTCTGGGCATGCATTTTTCAAACTCACCGCTACAAGGCGATAGTGGCGAGCAGCCCTGGCAACTACCACAGTTTATCCAGTTTCTAAACAATTCCAGTCAGCAGCTCATCTTAAAATCGTCCCGCCACGCCTGGTGTTGGGAAAAATATTGAACTTCATTAATTACACCTGGCGTTTGATCGCCACAGCCATTGCTTTCAGTATATTTGGTATTGGTGGTTTATTGGCCGGGGTGATCGTATTTCCAGTTATAAAACTGGTTCCCGTTAATCACATCGACAAAATGCGGCTTGCCCAACGCTATGTACAGGCCAATTTTTACTTTTTTATTGGTTTTATGCACCGCAGTGGCATTATGACGTATAAAATACGGGGTCTGGAAAAGCTGAATCGGCGCGGTCAGTTAATTATCGCTAATCATCCAACTCTGATTGATATCGTTTTTTTAATCAGCAGGATTTCATCGGCTCGCTGTGTTGCCAAAGCAAGCCTGCTGCGAAACCCGTTTATGCGCGGTGCAATACTGAATGCAGGTTATATCAGTAATAAAGATCTAAAAGTATTAACTGGCGACTGTGTGGCTTGTTTGCGCAATGGAAGCACATTGATTATTTTTCCAGAGGGAACCCGTTCAGTACCAGGAAAGCCTTACAAATTTCAACCGAGCGCAGCAGCCATTGCTCTGCGATCCAATGCGATACTCACCCCTGTAATCTTGAACTGCACACCCAATACGTTGACTAAAACAAATAAATGGTATCAGATTCCCCATCGTAGATTTCATTTGGAGATGCAAGTCGGTGATGATATCGTTCTCGATAGCTTTTTAAATAAGCAACCTGAAAGCACTGCAGTACGCCATTTGAATCGTTATTTACAGGACTATTTTAGCCAAAAAAGAGAAGCCGATGAACAGCAACCTGGAAAATGAATTGAAAAAAATGATTATCGAATCACTGGATCTCGAAGACCTCAGTGTTGAAGATATAGACAGCCAGGAAGCTTTGTTCAACGACGGTCTTGGTCTGGACTCTATCGATGCCCTGGAACTGGGTTTGGCCATTAGGAGAAAATATAAGGTAAGCATCGACTCAGAAAAAGACGACGTAGTCAGTATTTTCGCATCGGTCGCTTCTTTGGCCCGGTACGTTGATGCGGAAGTCAGTCAACAATGAGGAAATCGATGCACAATCATGATGAAATTCTTCAAAAGATCAGAACAAAAAAAGATATTATGGGTGTGGTTGAGAAACTGCTCAAACAATGACCATCATAAGTAATAACAGGCTGTCTGAGAACAGACAGCCCACTAAGTGGTTTACACACTGTCTAGACGCTGTGGGTCTACGGCATGCATTTGCTACAAACCATGCGATCTGAATCGCATTCCTTGTCCCGCTGTCTTTTAGACGGTGATAAACAGGGGATCGTCGCCGTGCATAAGGGAAACAAAATCAAGCTACATCGTTTCGCTGAACAAGTGGCAAACTATGCAAGTACCTTGAAGATTGAACAACAAAAACGTTACGCACTTTTCCACAGTAACGCATACCCTTTTTCGGTACTATTGTTCGCGCTTCTTCATGCAGAAAAGGAAGTCTGGATTGCCGCCAATAACACTCAAGTATGCGAAACCAGACTAAGAGAGGCTGACTGCGAATTGCTCGGAGAATGGTCGAATATAGAAATCTTACCGAAACTCGCTGCGACTAAAACTGTCGAACTTGAGGAATTATCTCTGATCAACAGCAAGATTATAATTTTTACGTCTGGCTCGACTGGAGAACCTAAAGCAATCGAAAAATCCCTATTGCAATTGCAGCGTGAAGTCCAGGTGCTTGAAGAAAATTGGGGCGCCGATCTCAAAGATTGTGAAATTGTGGCCACTGTAAGCCATCAGCATATTTACGGACTATTATTTAGAGTCTTGTGGCCACTGGCTAGCGGCCGTCGTTTCCACAGTCAAAATTATTTGAGTCCGGATCCTCTACTCACATCCGCCGCGCAAACAAATATTTGCTGGGTCGCGAGTCCTGCTCAGTTAAAACGTCTGGACGAAAACAGTGACTGGCAACAACTCAACAAACTGAAAATGATTTTCAGCTCTGGTGGGCCCTTATCCCAACACACCGCCGAACAGCTTCAACAGCACAGCAGCCAGCAGTGCGTCGAAATATATGGTAGCTCGGAAAGCGGTGGAATTGCCTGGCGACAATCCGTAAACGATTCTTTGTGGACTCCACTAGCGGGGGTCAACTTAAACACAGACAATCAGGGCCGGTGTCAACTGCGTTCTCCATTTTTAGCCGACAACACATCCTTAGTTTTGGATGATCGTATCGAACTAAAAAAAGATGGCCGTTTTCGTTTGCTCGGCCGACTTGATCGTGTAGTCAAGATCGAAGAAAAACGCCTGTCTCTGAACGAATTGGAACAAACGCTCTGTCAATCCGAATGGATTGATGACGTCTGCTGTCTGTTAGTGGAAGGCCCACGGGATCGAATTGCCGCAGCCGTGTGTTTGAATGAAAATGGCAAACTGGCCTTAAAGCAGCAACAGAGACTACATTTCTTAAAACGGCTGCGAGCAGAATTAATGACTTCATTTGAGGCGGCTGTCCTGCCACGTAAATGGCTTTTTTTAAACCATATCCCACTGAATATTCGCGGCAAAACTGATCGAGAATTATTGCACCGATTATTTAACATGGACACAAATAACTTTCCTCGGTTGCAAAGTTGTGATTTGAATGGAACAGGTGCAAGCCTAACTTTTTGTGTGCAACCAGCGCTTGCTTGTTTCCAGGGACATTTCCCTGGACAACCTATATTGCCAGGAATCGCGCAATTAGCCTGGGCTGAGAATTAC
>CAZGQY010000058.1:0-21398 GCA_964528035.1 uncultured Methylococcaceae bacterium
TCCGTGCTGGTACACCACTCTTCGGATCTCAAAACTCAGTAGCGGAAAAACATCGGCAAAAGTGGAGTAGCCGATGAGTCAGGCACAACGCGTTAACCCGTTCGTTGCTTTGAACCAAACACCATCCGGGGCCTATAACTCAACGCTGTATTGGGCCACCTTATTTTCGTCCCACACCAGACCGACGCCGGGCTTGTTTGGGATATCCAAACATCCGCGGTGCACGGGGAAGGGTTCCTGAAGCAGCGGATTTGCCCAGTTCTGCCATTCCAGCCAGTGTGCTGTCTCGGTTACCCGCATCACGTGGGCTCCGACCTCCGGATACAAATGTGTGGACATCGGAACACCTTGTACACTTGCAATCGCAGCGGCACGCATCCATCCGCTGACACCACCTATCCGCATAAAATCCGGCATCACGAAATCACACGCGCCCATCGACAGGGCCTTGTGCAACTCTTTGGGACCATAAAAATTCTCACCGATTTGAATGGGGGTTTTCAGTTCTTTGGCAAGCTTTGCATAGCCTTCAATATTGTCATAGACAATCGGCTCCTCAATCCAGGCTAGCCCCAAATCGTCAATTGTTCGGCAACGGCGCTGCGCGTCCGCAAAATCGAGCCCTTGATTATAATCAACCATCAGGTCTATGTCCTCACCGACAGCATCGCGTACCTTATTGATCGTGATTATATCGTCCTGAAAACGCTCTCGGCCCAGACGAAGTTTCAGACCTTTGAAACCCCCTTCGTCGCATAGCTCTACAGCTTCTTCCGCTACCTGCTCTGGTAAATTGAGCCACAGTCCATTGCTGTTATAAGCGGGTACGGATCCGATCGAACCGCCAAGTAAAACGCACAGTGGCAAACCCGCCGCTTTTGCCAATGCGTCCCAAGCTGCCATATCCAGGCCTGAGACAACGATCAGTGACATACCTTCGTAACCAACGAAATGCAACGATTTGCGCGCCGCCGAAAACAATTCCAAGGGAGCCAGCGGACACCCTTTCAGTAAATCCCCAAGATCCCGCAATGCAGGCACAAGATACTTCATGGTTTTCGGGGTATAGGGTTCTAGGTAACTGCGACCGGTCACGCCCTCTTCGGTATGCAAATCGATCAAAATCATAGGCCATTCTTCGATGGTCGCAATTTTCGCGACGATCGGTCTTTCCAAAGGTAGCAACACCGGGCGGGCGATGAGACTCTCTAAAATGAGCGGCTTGGTTGTCATTGACACTTCCTTTCTAAAGCGCTACTTTTTTGAATGATCAGCGATACTTGGCGAGTCCGAAACGGTTTGAACAGATCCAGAATCTTCCTCAGATCGGTAAAAAAACCGGTTTATTCTAACTGTCGGACCCTCTTTAAACCGAATTAATAAAATGAATAGGCTAATGAATAAATATCATTTGGCATACTCTTCAACTCAGCGTAGTTTGATTATCCCTTCTGGATCATAACGGAGATCGACCAGTGCGTCCTTTATTCATTATTTTCTTGTTTCTAGCACTCGGAACTAGTCAATCCTTTTCCAAAGACTCGGGGAAATTTGAAATTGTCGCGGAATTCGATCGTGCACCCGGTAACATCACGGTAACTCCAGATGGTCGCATTGTCATGAGCCTGCACCAGTTCTACAAACCGGAATACTCTGTAGTGGAAGTACTACCGGATCATTCGCTGGTTCCTTTCCCAAACGCGGAGTTGAATCGACGAGATTCAGACCAGAAGCTCCGTCTGGATTCTGTGTTGGGTATAAAAGCTGACCTGGCTGGAACTGTATGGATGCTCGATAACGGTCTGCGCAGCGGAACAACACCAAAACTGGTGGCTTGGAATACCCGGGATGACAAACTGGCGCGGGTAATTTATTTACCAGAATCGGTCGTACCCGCAAATGCCTTTGTCAATGACCTGGTCGTCGACAAACTTCATAAGCGCATATACATTACAGATCCGGCAGGCGGGTCCAATGCAGCACTGATTGTGGTTAATCTGGAAACGGGATCTGCCCAGAGAATTCTTGAGGGAGACTTATCCGTTGTTCCGGAAAAACTCGATCTACGGGTCAACAAGCGGCCACTGCGGGTAAAAGATAGCAAAGGAAAAATTGTACACCCGAAAATCGGTGTAAACCCAATTGCAATGGACTTCAATAACCAGTGGGTCTATTTTGGATCCATGCACGGAACTAAACTCTATCGAATACATACAAAATATCTTGCAAATCCCTCGTTACCTAAGGGGTCCCTACGTGGAAAGGTTGAACGATATAGTACCAAGCCGTTATCCGACGGTATCACCATGGATAAATCGGGACGCATCTGGATGGGGGAACTCGCGGAAAACGCGATCGGCATCGTGACCCCGAAAAAAACATACAAACGCATTACTCAATCACCCAAATTGTCCTGGGTAGATTCGCTGGCCATTAACCCCGACGGCTCCGTATTGGCGGTAGCTAACCAGCTTCATCTTTCGGCACCGTTGAACGCCGGAAAACAGATGTCAAAACCACCTTACTACTTGGTTAGAATCAATCCCGGAGCTACTCTTTAATCCAAACACTGTTGGACCCATACCGTTCGCTCGGATCAGGTCTGAAGGAAAAGGGTCGCACCCATTTGAAATAGCATCTACCCACAAGGACATGGTTTAATGGTAGAACCTGAGTTTGTGTTGATTAAATTCCTTAGAATCTTATAAGAACTTGGAGAGGTTTAATTGAGTATCTACGTCCTCGTTGAATTCAAAACAAAAGCAGACAAAATTAGCGAATTCCATGACTTGATGAAAGTACAATTACCCAAGACCCATACACAAAGTGGTTGTGAGTCAATCGAGTTGGTCCAGAACCATACCGAACCAAACCATCAAATTACGTGGATCAGCTGATTTTTCGAGTATTCGTGCCTATCGAAATTTTATCGATCACAGTGTCGATAAGTTGAATAAACGCTGCGAAGGCCGATTGGCTGAAGAACAAGCTGTATTGATGACATTGCCTTCGTATCGATTTGTCGACTACAGCGAACTGACAGTCAAAGTGACAACCAGCAGTACACTCTCGGTCAAGCGGGTTTTATATACAGTGCCTTCCCGCTTAGTCGGCGAAGATGAACTCTTATACCAAGATCGTTATGTTGGCAAACAAGGTAGGTACGACGTGTATCAACATCAAAGTAAGGTTCCTGGTGAAAAGCAAACCTCGTATCTGTTCACTGCCGAGGATGATCAACTGGTATTAGTAGAACCCATTAGCTTTGGACGCCGTATATGGCGTAATATTGCCCCTGATATTGCCATTGGCTATAGTTTCTTTCCGGAAATCGGCACCGATTTCATACAAATCGATAAGGTGGTAGCCGATTTCATTAAGGCTCACCTTCAATCAAAACCCATCGTTAAGGAGTAGATCCGATGATCTCTTTAAATGATGCACAATGCCCTCATTAAGTCGTCCTTCTGTCAGTAATGACAATCCCTATTCAGAGTCTTTGTTCCGCACCTTAAAATACCGCCCCGATTATCCTGATAATTGGTTTGACACCTTGTAACTTGTCTTAATCTAACCCATCTTTCGATTCCCAACCATGAAAAATAACATAATCATTGATAGCTGGTTGCGGGCAAAAATAATTATTTCATAAATACAATGACATAGTTTTTCCTGGGTCATTTGTAGTGCCATAAGGCACATAAAAAAATCATAAATACCTAATAAATAGGATAAATACGTTTTCAGAATCGAAAGATGGGATAAGGATGCCTTTGGACTTATCAATATAATAAGTCAATATGATATTTGACCCCTTGTCTCTGGTCAGGCCATCGTGCCAGTATCGATGACTGTCAGCGTCATAAGCCGAAAGCAGCAGGATACGCATGGAGGGGATCAATTTTTATTTTTTCAGGGCTTTCGATAATGCTGCGGATATCGCGCTTTCGGGTTTGGGTTGTGTGCTTTTGGAATGTCTGTGGTCGGCTTTGGTGGTCGTTTGCCTGGCAACTTTGGCTCTTACAGGTTGGGATCCTGATTTCATGGAAAGTGATATTCGACGGCGATCAATATCGACCTCAAGTACCTGTATGCTGACTGTTTCTCCGACCTTGACGATGGTTTTGGGATCTTTGACAAATGTATCTGATAACTGGGAGATATGCACCAGTCCGTCCTGGTGGACTCCAATGTCCACGAACGCGCCAAAGTTTGTGACGTTGGTCACGATGCCTTTGAGTTTTATCCCGGGTTTAAGATCCGCAATTTCTTTTATGGCTGCGTCGAATGTGAGTGTTTGAAATTCCGGTCGGGGATCGCGGCCGGGTTTTTCCAGTTCCACTAGAATATCGTTGACAGTGGGTAATCCAAACGATTCATTGGTGTAATCTTCGGCGTTTAATGACTTAAGAAGTGTGGGGTTTCCTATCAGTTGTTCAATATTCTTTCCATTCCTCTTTAATATGGAATGGATCAATGAGTAGGCTTCAGGATGTACTGCCGAGCCATCAAGTGGATTATCACCGTCGATAATTCGTAGAAATCCCGCCGCCTGTTGGTAGGTATTTTTGCCAAGACGTGGAACCTTATGCAGTTCGTCGCGTTTGTTGAAACGTCCGTGCGTGTTGCGGAATTCAACAATATTGCTGGCAACGCTTGCGGAAATTCCAGACACTTGCCTGAGAAGAGGAATGGAAGCAGTGTTCAGGTTAACACCGACAGCATTGACGCAGTCTTCTACTGTAGCTTCGAGTGCCTGCCCCAGTTTGTTTTGATTGACATCGTGCTGGTATTGGCCGACGCCAATCGCACGTGCTTCTATTTTTACCAGTTCTGCCAGAGGGTCCTGTAATCGTCGTGCAATGGATACCGCACCCCGAAGGGTGACATCCAGTTCAGGGAACTCATTGGCCGCAAATTGTGAGGCGGAATAGACTGAGGCTCCGGCTTCGGATGTAATTACTTTGTCCAGTTTTGTTTCTGGGTATCGTTGCTTCAATTCTTCGACCAGCTGGTCAGTTTCTCTTGAGCCCGTTCCATTGCCGATACTTATCAGGTCAACATGAAACTTTTCCATCAGTTGGGCCAGACGGTGAATGGATTTATCCCATTCCTTTCGAGGTGGGTGAGGGTAAATGGTTTCGGTGTCGAGTAGTGCTCCGGTTTGGTCAATCACCGCAACTTTCACTCCTGTGCGTATTCCCGGATCCAGTCCCATGGTTGTGCGCGCCCCTGCTGGAGCGGCAAGTAACAGATCTTTAAGGTTTCCTCCAAATACGGCTATGGCATCTTGTTCGGCCATCTGTTTCAA
This sequence comes from uncultured Methylococcaceae bacterium, assembly GCA_964528035.1. Taxonomy (GTDB): domain Bacteria; phylum Pseudomonadota; class Gammaproteobacteria; order Methylococcales; family UBA1147; genus CAZGQY01. The sequence continues at coordinate 5,312 of CAZGQY010000058.1, forward strand.
ACGTTTCTTTAAATCCTGCTCCAGGCGTGGAAATATCTTGTTCTGCCACGCCTGGTTCACAGTGTCTATCAGCCATTTGTCGTGTGCTTTGATGGAATAGGATTGGGCTATTTTTTGCGCACAGGAACGGTGGCATAGAGTGGAATTTTCCGGAATACTAATGTTTAGACGAAGTATTTTTTCACTTTCGCCGCGAAACAGCGCCATCGCCCGGTGTGAGGGTATTTTATGGGTGGCCTCGAAGTATTCAAAATAGTCCCTGAATTTATTTCCCACACCGATTTTGCTTTTGATGACCTGGCTGGTCAGTACGGTCTTTTGCCAAAGGGTTTCGCGAAATTCCTGCAATAAGTCGGCATTTTCATAAAAAGTCTCTATAAGAATGTCGCGTGCGCCGTTTAATGCCGCTTCACAATCCGGGATTCCTTTTTCGCTGTTTATGTATTGGCTGGCGTACTCGGCAGGTGGAAGACGCCTTTCTTTTAACAGACAATCGGCTAATGGTTCAAGGCCAGATTCTCGGGCAGTTTGTGCTTTGCTGCGTCTTTTGGGTTTAAAGGGCAGATACAAGTCTTCCAGGATTGTTTTGGTGGGCGCAATTCGCAGTGCGGTTTCCAGTTCGACAGTCAGTTTACCTTGTTCTTGAATGGACTTGACGATAGCCTTGCAGCGTTGTTGCAATTCTCTTAAATAGCCAAGTCTTTCTTCAAGACGTCGTAGTTGAGAGTCGTCCAGTCCTCCTGTGGCCTCTTTGCGGTAGCGGGCTATAAACGGTACGGTTGCACCATCGTCCAATAAAGAAATGGTGGCGGAGATTTGTTGTGTTCTTACAGCGAGATCGTTCGCTATTTTTTCTGCTAGATCCATTCTTATTCCCGCGATTGGCATTTATACATGGATTTTACCAGTTTGCTCACGATTGGCTCAGATTTGTTTTACTGATAGGTCTTTGACATTATGCGCTCATCTATATAGGCTTAGCTAAACTTAGTCTATAAATTAAGTTATGAATCAAGTTAATATTCATGAAGCTAAAACCCAATTGTCTCGCCTCCTGGAACAGGTGGAGAATGGCGAAGAAGTTGTCATAGCACGCAATGGAAAACCAATCGCTCGATTATGTAAATATTCCGCCGCTACGACTCGACGAAGACAAGCAGGAAGTCTGAAAGGACAAATTCGGCTCGAGGATGACTTTGATGAAGTGGATGCCATTATGGACTCCTTCCTTGACGAGTCGGTTTTTCCAGTCAATTAAGCCATGCTTTTACTCGATACCCATATTTTGCTGTGGTGGCTCAATGATGATTCGAAATTATCGGAGAAAAGTCGTGAAAAAATTATACAGACGCCCTCGATCTTTGTGAGTATGGCCACCTGTTGGGAAATTGCTGTTAAGGTATCTATCGGTAAACTCCAGTTTCCTCTCGACTTGTTGGAAACAGAAATTCTCAATAATGATTTTTCTCTACTGCCAATCAGTGTCCCACATATTCGCCAAACGGCAGCGTTACCGTTGATCCATCGAGACCCGTTTGACCGAATGCTGGTCGCGCAGGCTCATTGCGAAAGGCTTGTCGTTATGACACGTGACGATTGTATACCTAAATACAATATTCGAACATTCGCAGGATAACAAGGATACAAATTTATTCCTGGTCTTGATAATTTAGCTTGCTTGCGACGGTTCACCTGTTTGCTGATCGCCCAAAGATGCAAGGCGCTGGCGGAATATACGTAGCCGTTGAATACCGACATCTTCATTAAGATGACGAGCAATGATTCTCAAAGTAAGTTCATCAATGCCCGCTTTTTTTGCTATTTCTTTTGTCTCTTCGTTGTCCTGATTGGTATACAGTAAATCGAAGGCATTTCGAATGCCGGCAGCTCTTAATTTGGGAAAGTCAGATTTAACGTAAAGGTAAAGTTTTGCCTGAACTATCCAGTCGATCAGTTGGTTGGCGTTGAAGGGCGTTTTCAGCACCAATTCTATCAGATTGGCTTCAGCCAGGTTTTGGCAGTTGTCGATGGAAATTTCGGAAAGGCGGGATTTATGGAATAGGTTCATTCCTTCGATCATGTCCAGATTCAGCTCATCTGCCGATTCCATGGTTTTACGGATAAATACCCTCGATTTATCCTTAATATAATTCAGAGCTTGTTCGGGCATCATACCAGATAGAAATGCGCACACCGGAATGACCCCTGTGTAATGGTCATCGCCGGGGTCTGTACGAAATATGAATACCATGATGAGTGCCGTTAATACAGCAAATATTATTCGAATTGCAGCGCTGTAATACGTGCTTGGAACCAGGTCACAGGATATAAGCCGCCGAATGATGTTTTCAGCCGACCATACGAACGCGCCGATAAATCCCATGGTGATTGCCAGAAAAGCTTGCTCACGAAGCACTAGAATTTGTTTGGGGTTGATGTCTACTGATTGCAGACCGATAAGAAACAGTTCTCGTTTGTCGGGATTTATGCTCAATATTTCGGTGTCGAAAAAGAATGACACAAAACCGGCCAGACATAAGAATGAAAGGAAAGTGGTGGGAAGATAGTAATCACGGGCAGAATATTCATCAAGGACGCTGGGCGTAATGAGTCGGCTCTGGGCGTCATTGATGCCGAGAATCTGAATGGTATTTTTGAATTGAATATCTTTCTTTTTCAGGCGAACTCTGAGAAAGGTATACGCCGTTGCCGGGACGAAGGCGCTTAATAAACCTACAATCAGTGTTTTGAAGAGGGGGGCAGCAGAGAGTGATCCGGTGATCAGTGGTTCCATTTTGCTGACTCGTGGGTTCGAATAAGTACGAATTAAAAACTACAAATTGAATTAAGTAAACTGTTTTTAGATAAATATAGATGAATTGGCAATGGTTTTTTGTTGGCAGGCAATCTTGTAGTCTTGCCGCCCGTACTGCTGGGCGGCAGGTCAAAATTTAGTCGCAGGGTGTTATATTTTTCCGTCTAATCCCATCTGAAAATATTTGTGCGTAATCTGTTCCTGATTTTCCAGTAGCCAGTCGATGTCTGGTTGATTTGTCATAGCCTTGCGGATCGATTCACACATCGCTTTTCGGTGAATATCGAATAGAATTTGATGATCTAAGTTGTCATCGGTGGCGACGCTTGGGTTTAGCCAGACAGATACAATAATACCGAGGTCATTGGCTTTTTCTTTAGGTATATATCCTGCACGAACCGCATCCAGAACGCCATTGGCAATTGCGCCTTGTACAGTGCCCATTAAAATGTTCGTATAGCGATTATTTTTTACAGTGACTTTACTGACCATCAGTGTTACCGGGCGAACTTGAATGTCAGTATTGAGTATTGCGAATACTCGCGAATGCCCTTTTACCTGATCACCGGTTAAGGTGGCAAGCGCAGTCCCGACAGGCCCGTCCAATTCACCAATGACCACTTCGGGTTCTGCTGCTGTACCAGGCGGTCCACCTGCAACCAACGCCTCACCGGTACGCATTATAATTCTTTCGCTCATGAATATTTTCTCCTGCTGGTTAATCTGTCCATCATAAACCGGTGTTTACCCACTCAAACATGAGTTGGGTTAATAGGCCGGGGGGAACAGTAATTGATAGTAAACAGAGTAGAATAACATGTGCTACTTGGGAAACAAAAATTGGCGAATAGAAATCCCAGGATTGCCCTGTTTAATTATCCCTGTTTTGTATACAGGAATAGAGATCACTATAATTTGAGCCCCAAAAAGAAAAGAATCGGTCTGTGCAGGAAAAACAAAAACTAACAACTAAAGATCATAGCCGCGAGAGTGCGGGATTGCATTATGTTTATCCGGTGATTTCACGACGTGCCGGAGGCTTGTCAGTGGGTATAAATTTAAATCCGAATAACGCCTGTAACTGGCGTTGTGTCTATTGTCAGGTGCCAGATCTCAAGCGAGGCAGTGCTCCTGATATTGATTTAAAGCGACTGGCATCTGAGTTGAGGTATTTTTTGCATGATGTATTGAGTGCGGATTTTTTTGATCGATATGAGGTGGAGTCTGACTACCGCAAAATTTGCGATATTGCGCTTTCTGGTAATGGTGAACCCACCAGTTGTAAAAGATTTGAGGAAGTTATTGGATGCATTGAAGAAATCATGGTGGAATTTGACCTGAGAAATCGTATCAATCTGGTTCTGATCACCAATGGCAGTCTGGTACATCATAAGAATGTTCAGGCTGGACTAAAGCGTATGGATTCTTTAAATGGGGTTGTCTGGTTTAAGTTGGATCGAGCATTTGATGCTGAGGCGAAAAAAATAAACAATACTGCTTTATCTGTAGCCAGGACTATAGAAAACTTAATTATTGCGACTCAGTTGTGTTCTACCTGGGTGCAAACCAGTGTATTCCAGTTTGATGGTAAAGCGATGTCGGATGAGGAACAAAATGAATATGCTTACCGACTGGAAACGGTTATTCATCAGGGAGGGCGGCTCAAGGGTGTGTTGGTGTATGGTCTTGCCCGCCCATCGTTGCAGCCGGAGGCCTCGCGGTTATCACCTGTTTCGGCGAGCTGGCTTAAAGGGTTTTCGGAGCGGATCCAGGCATTGGGTTTGGAGCTCAGAATAACGGGTTGAGTGGAGTCGCCAATCGATATGATTTGATCTCAATTATGCTGGCAGGGACCATTGATGTGTCAATAAGTTTCCGGACACAAAGTTAGGTAGAAATTAGAAGAATTTAGTATTCTATCGGTGAGAGATAATCATTGTTCGCCTGGTCTTTGCTTGAAGATGTTAAAGGCTGATTTGCGGAGTTGACTGCACCTGCCATAAAATAACTATTATTCATATAGTTAACGAACATCCGTATTCGTGGGCTCATATTTTTTATGTCTATTGCATACAAACATACTGATTTATCAAAGCTTCCCATAATTATTACGCATGACCCGGGGCTGCTTTCCGTAGTGTTACTGTTCCTGTTTACGGTGGTATTAGGTATCTTTTTCGCCTTTCCGTTCGGCGGGATTGTGTATTTTTTGTCGACCGGAGAAAACCCGTTTACGTCCGATCCATTCGGTGCGCCGCTTTATATAGCCATTGGTTTGGGGGTCGCTATTGTCGTTCTTCTCACCTGCGCGGTGCGTTCTTGGATGAATCGGTTGAAAGTCAAAAAAACCTATACGATTCAGACTGATACAGTGCGCTGCAGCATTGGGCGTCAGGAGCTGTGGTGCGAATCGACGGTTAACTATCGGGGTGTATTAAGATCCGAGGAAATTCGTGGTAGTGCTAAAGTGGCGATCGGTCCCATTCAGATTCTGGCTCTTTTACACGAGAATGATAACCGTTGTATTACTATATTCGAGACCATGGTGTCGAAATCGAAAGGAATGGATCTTCAGCAATACGTTTATGAGTCTTGGCAATCCGTCGCCGACCAACTGAGCCTGCCGACGCTCGAAATTGTTGATGGTGAGGAGGTTTGTAATGGGGTCGTTAATGGGAACGTGGGAATTTTCCAGAAGAATCCAGCGGTTCAAATCGGGTCGGGTTCAGATCCTGTCGAGCAACCTCCATCAGGTATTACCTGGAATAAATCGAATGGTCGGTCAGAGGCCACATCACGGATTACCTGGTTTCCATTATTCTCCGGGATGGGTATGCAGATACCGATAGCCGCGATGGCGCATGAAGGGTTGAATTTTGGTGATAATTCAATTGTTCTTGTTACTGCAATTGCAGGGATTTGCTGTCTACTTTTTGCACTATCCCCCTTTGTCATTACTAAGCGGTTGACCGTAATGGGTCAATGCATCCGTGCCGAATCTCGCTTGTTCGGTCTGCCTGTATCAGGTCGTGAAATACCACTGGCGAAGCTTGATCAAATTCATGCTTCGGAAGGTATTTATGCCAGTAACGTCGTTATCGTCGGCAGCGATTGTGCAATTCGGGTTGGATGGCTTGCTAAAAATACTGCAAGGTGGCTCGTAGCCTTTGCCAAGGCAGAGGTTAATCCGGAGTTTAAAAAAGGTTCGTAGTGAAATAAAGCATGTCTGTATTGGCAGCCCACCTATACAGGACGCTGATGTAAGCGGGGTGCGGAGGGGGTCGCGATCTAAACACAGTGATTCTTTGCAAGAGTGATCTGCACAGATATTGTCGGTCGTATCTTATCTAATTTTGGCCAGGAACAATTCGATAGCAAGGGATTAATAATGCCATAGTTGTACCGAAATAATCCTATATATTTTGAGTGACCATAGACAAATTAAGAACCTTTACTGTGCCAGCGATCAGCAAATCGACAACGAGCAGTATTCTTCCTTGATGTTTTGTCTGTACGCAAAACAGGGCAACCTATTTTGCTTTTAAATGGTCAATAGTAATGACTAAACCGTTGTTTTTTCGAAATAACTGTTGAAGTTTTTCTTCCAATTTAGAACGGCGATTTCCGTTGTTGTGAACGAAGTATTAATTCCAACTCAACACTGGTTCATTCATCATTGCGGCCTGTTCCCGCAATGTAAGAATGTGGTTATCCCAATAATTTGATGTGTTAAACCACGGAAAGGCGAGCGGGAACGCCGGGTCGTTCCAGCGTGCTGCCAGCCATCCGGCATAGTGAATCATTCGTAGTGTTCTCAGGGGTTCAATCAGATGCAGTTCACTGGCGTTAAATTCATAAAATTGGCAATAGCCTTCCATAAGGTCGCCCAGTCCTTCTGTCATGTAACTGCGATCACCGGAGAGGAACATCCAGAGATCCTGTATCGAGGGCCCCATGCAGGCGTCATCGAAATCAACAACATGCGGTCCCTTATCCGTCCACAGAATGTTGCCGGGGTGGAAGTCACCGTGCAGTCGAATGGTGCATAGCGAACCTAATCTGTCGAAACACTGCGATATTTGTTCGATGAGGTCTTTGGTCAACGTTTGGTAGGCTGTTTTCAGATAGTCTGGAATGAAATCTTTGTCCAATAGAAACTGACTGGGTTTTACTGCAAGGTTATCTATATTCAGAGAATTACGTTGTGAAAAAGAATGAGTCGCGCCTATGGCATGCATACGTCCGATCAGGCGACCTAGTTGCTGTAAATGTTGTGGATTATCCAGTTCAGGAGGTCGACCGCCTCTACAGGGGAATAATGCAAATCGATAGGGGTCATGATACAGCAGTGTATTGCCCGCAGAGTCTGCTTTCGGGGGAATTACCGGAATTTCCTGGTTAGCCAGGGACACAGTAAACTCATGTTCCTCAAGAATGGCCTGATCAGTCCAGCGGTCAGGTCGATAAAATTTGGCGACTAATATTTCATCCTCTTCCAGGTAAATTTGGTAAACGCGGTTTTCATAACTGTTCAATGCTAAAAACCGACCGTCGCAGCGATACCCTTTTGCTTCTACGGCATCAAGAATGTTGTCTGGTGTTAAATTTGCGAAGGCCTCGCGAGCAGTGGGAGTAGCGTTGCTCACTCTTCTACACCTATGTAAGCCGGGGTCATTTTTTGCACATACTCAAAAGATAACACTGCCAAAGTCCAAAACAGAAGAGCAATAGCCCGGCAGGTAGAGACCAAAAAACTGGGAAATCGAATGTTCCAATGAGAATTTTAGTCTGTAAGAAATATCGGGTCAGGTGCAATGTACCCGCAGTAACGAAAATAATTGTCGATAATAGTAATGTTCGAAAAACTGTCGAATTGCAGTTTTTGTCAGGCGTGACAATTGTAGGTGTATTGTCAAATTGAGCAATTACTGTATTTGCGGCAGGTGACTGTGATTTGCGTTTGTGTTTATCGCGCGCTCTTGATTTAGTTTTTTCCTGTTTTTTATATTGAGCAATACCCTTGGCGATTCCTTTTGCAATCAATTTTGTTTGTTCTTTGGTTTGCGCCGGTGCCTGGATACTTTTAGCAATCTCCAGCGCTTCTTCGCGGTAATGTTCTTCCGCCTGGGATTTGAATGAAGAATGATGTTTTTGTTTAGCCATAGGGGTAGTTCTTTTAGTATCTATTCAGTATGCTCAAAGCTGAGGGTACAAGTTTTTAATTAGTTAGGATACGTGATCCGTCTCCCTAAACCTTATTGCCACCTCTCTGTCGCCGAACTATGAATCAGCAAAAATTGTATATCTACTGGAAAATTCGGTGTGTAGTAACCGTTTTATTGTGGCATCTACGCTCTACGGGTTAGAGGTGCTATTCTACAGTATGTGGAGAGATACAGTGGAAAGCTGAAGAAATGTTTGCGATTCTGATCGAAATTGTCTTCAATCAGCGCATAGTCTCTTAAAATTAATCCGACCAGGCAGTGAGCAATAATGGAAACCCCTGATTTAAAAAATCCTGAGTTATATATAAACCGGGAGCTGAGTTTGCTGGAATTTAATGATCGAGTTCTGGAGCAGGCTAAGAACCAGCAAATCCCTATGCTGGAGCGACTCAATTATTTGTGCATTTCCTGTTCAAATCTGGACGAGTTTTTTGAAGTTCGGGTTGCGGGTGTTATTCAACGGGCAGAGCTTGGGTCGACACAAACCGATCCGGATAAGCTGTTTCCTGATGAGTTACTTACTGCGATCAGTGTGCGTGCTCATGATTTGGTGGAAGAGCAATACAGAATATTGAACCAGGTATTAATCCCCTTGCTGGAAGAGCAGCAGATTCGATTTCTGCGCCGTGATTCCTGGAATAAATCTCAACGTGCCTGGTTGTATAAATATTTCAAAGAAGAATTGTTGCCAATATTGGGGCCTCTGGGTCTGGATCCGGCGCATCCATTTCCAAGAATTCTGAACAAAGGGCTGACCTTTATTGTTTCATTAGTGGGCAAGGACGCATTCGGTCGTTCTATTGAGAAGGCGATATTACCCGCGCCACGTTCGTTTCCCAGAATTGTTCAATTGCCCGCCAACGAAACCGAGAGTGGGCCTGATGACTTTGTATTTTTGTCTTCGATCATTCATGCGTTCGTGGACGAGTTATTTCAGGGTGTCAAAGTAAAAGGCTGCTATCAGTTTCGTGTGACTCGTAACAGCGACCTGTTTGTACATGATGAAGACGTTGATGATCTTTTACGAGCTGTCGAGGGAGGGCTCGCGCTGCGGAATTATGGTGACGAAGTAAGATTGGAAATCGCTGACAACTGTCCGGATGATGTGGTGGATTTTCTGTTGTCTAAATTTGAAATGACCCGGGAGCGGCTATATATCGCCCATGGGCCTGTTAATCTCAACAGGTTGCGTGAAATTTACGATCTGATTGATCGGCCGGACATGAAATTTAAGCCTTTTGTACCGAAAATTCCAGAGCCTTTGAGCCCGAAAAAAGATATTTTTAAGGCGGTTCGTAAACAGGACATTTTACTTCATCACCCCTTTGATTCCTTTGCTCCGGTGATCGAGTTTCTGCGTCAGGCTGCGGATGATCCGGATGTGCTCGCGATCAAACAAACCTTGTACAGAACAGGCTCCAAATCGCCGATTGTAGACGCGCTTGTAGGTGCTTCACTGGCCGGTAAAGAGGTCACCGTGGTGATTGAGTTGCGGGCTCGCTTCGACGAAAAAGAAAATATTTCTCTGGCCGCTCGCTTGCAGGAAGCGGCAGTGCACGTTGTTTACGGCGTTGTTGGATATAAAACCCACGCAAAAATGATGTTGATCGTGCGGCGCGAAGGGCGGCGAGTGAGAAGTTATGTCCACCTTGGAACCGGTAATTACCATCCGAGTACGGCACGTTTGTATACCGACTATGGGCTGTTTACCTGCGCGAAAGATCTGGTTTCGGATGTACACAGCGTATTTGTGCAGTTAACCAGCCTGGGAAAATTAAGTCCATTAAAAAAATTATTACAGTCACCCTTTACGTTGCACGATGGGGTTTTGAGAAAAATCCATAAAGAAATTCAGACCGCGAAACAGGGTGGAATTGCGCGCATTATTATCAAAGTCAATTCATTGGTTGAACCACAGGCCATTGAAGCTTTGGTTCAGGCGTCAATGGCGGGCGTAGAGGTAAAGCTTATTGTGCGTGGGATTTGCTGTCTTCGGCCAGGAGTCGAGGGTGTTAGCGAAAATATTGAAGTACGCTCAATTATTGGGCGATTTTTGGAGCATACACGGGTTTTTTATTTCGAAAATGACGGTGATCCGGAAGTATTTGCGTCCAGCGCAGACTTAATGAACCGAAATATGTTTCGAAGGGTTGAGGTTTGTTACCCGATTGAAAACAAAAAACACAAGCAACGCATAATTGATGAATTGGGATTGTATCTGAAAGATACCGGACAAGCCTGGCTTCTGAAACAGGACGGTACATACGAAAGGATATTGTCGGATGATGAATCTATATTTGAGGCGCAAGCTGCTTTGTTGGCAGGTGAATAACACACTGTAAGCGTATGGGCCAATTTAAATGATTGAATTGTTGGCAATAAAAAATTACCCTTGGTCGGCTGTACGTACAGCCTGGATGGTCTCAGTATTCACAGTGTTCCGATAAAAAATGTTTGATTGAGGCGCAAGTTGGTTTTTGTGTAAATATAATGGTTGGGATGAATTTCAGAGCTAGATCTATAATCCTGATCCGGTAAAATAAAAAAAATTATAGGGGAGATTCATGCATTACAAAAAATTAATACAGATTACTTTGGTGCTTGCTCTTAATTTAGGCTTCCAGATACATGCCTATGCTGATTCTGAATATCCGGCAGCTTATTTCGAACCCTATATCGTTTATCAGGCGCCGGAAATTGTCGCAGCGGCGGCCGTGGCTGCACCTGTTGGAGCGGCAGTGCAGGTGTCGGCAGATACGCAAGCTGAGACTAATGGACAGTATCCGGCGGCGAATTTCGAGCCTTATATTGTGTTTCAGGATTTGGAGGCTATTGCTTCCAGGTCTTCTTCACAAGCCAATTCTGTTAGCGTAAATACATCGCCAATATCTATCCCTTCAGTAACAATCGAATCAAATGCGAGTGTTGCGGTTGTTCCCAGTAAAATGTCAGCTGATGCATTACCTGTTTCCGGGTTTGGAATTATGCTGGCTCTTTTTGCCGTGGTTTACGGGTTGTCTTCCCAGGCTAAAAATGAAAATGTGAAAAAACCGGCTGATGATCTTTTCGCTCGTACTTTTAGCAATGGGACGTCTGCATAAGAAAGCAGCGATACTGCGAATGTTGAAGAGTTAGTGGTTTCTTGATCTGGAATCGGAGTACCTGTCTGTTAACGGAAACTTAGTTTTATATCAGCGGATTTTAAATATTTGGCTTCCTGGCTAAGGTCGGCTTCTGTTAAGGGATGGTTGGCTAACCACCCATCCGGGAATCGAACAAATAGATGTCGCCGTCCCATTTCTATTTTAAAATTTTCGAGCGTATCAGGGTGACGACTGCGGTGCAGTACGACCGCAAAGCGAAGCAGTATGGCCAGTGGTTTTGCATCGGTATCCCAGGGTGGAACAAGTTCTGTGAACAGTTTGTTTACAAATTTTCGTCTGTGCAGGCTAACTAATGTAGCTAACAATTTCTGTTCCTGTCGGGAAAACCCCCCTATATCCGCGTGCTCAATAATATAAGCGCCATGTTTGTGATATTTGTTGTGCGCGATGTCGAATCCAATTTCGTGCAAGTAAGCGGCCCATTTTAACCACCGCATTGCGGTGTCGTAATCGCATTTGCCCGGCAAATTAATTTGAGCCATACAGTATTGTAATGTTTGCACAATACGATCAGTTTGCAAAAAATTAACCTGATACCTTTCAGCCAGTTGTTTTACGCTAATATCGCGAATATCCTCATCATGTATTCGTCCGATGAGGTCTTGCAGCGCACCTTCTCTTAAGGCTCCGTCTGAGATCCGCATGGCTTCGATCTTCAATTCTCTAAATGCAGCAAAGACTATGGCAATACCACCAGGAAATACCGCTAGCCTGTCCGAATTAAAATCTGCAATTTCCAGATGGTCAACGTGTTGGGCATCTATTAATTTTTCAACCAGTTTATCCAGGCTATCCAGGGTGATCATGTCCTTGGACCATCCGAAATGCTCCACAGCTTTAGCTATGGCTCGAATTGTTCCCGATGCACCGACTGCACTATGCCAACTTTTGCTGGAAAAATTTCCACGAATATATTCGAGTTCTTGCTGTATGGCGATCAGAGCTCGTTTCATACGTTTACGGGTAATTTTACCTTCTTTAAAATATTTATTGCTGATGGCTACGCAGCCAATCTGTAAACTCGCTTTCTTTAATGGCTGGTTGCCGCAACCAATGATAAATTCTGTGCTGCCACCTCCTACGTCAATTACTAAGCGGCGATGTTCATCGGTAGCCAGACTTTGCGCAACGCCTGCGTATATTAAACGCGCTTCTTCGATTCCTGATATGATTTCAATAGGGTGGCCAAGCGCCTTTGTAGCCTGGGAGAGAAACTTTTTTGAATGGGCTGCGGAACGCAGCGTGTTGGTTCCAACTGCACGAACATTCGCACTCGGTATATTGCTTAAGCGTTGCCCAAATCGTTCAAGGCAGGCAATTGCTTTGGCTTGAGCATCGGAATTTAGACGTCGGTGTTTGTCCAGTCCGGATGCCAGTCTGACGGGTTCTTTCATACGATCAATCATATGCAAATGGCCATCGTTCAGTCTGGCCACAATCATATGAAAACTGTTTGAACCCAGATCTACAGCAGCAACGATTTCAGCAGGTAAATTCTGATTCATCGATTAGCGGGTTTTATAAAGCGGATAACAGGATTCGGAGCTTGATTCTCGGAGAGCCTTCTGGCTTGAAATGAATCTGGTAGAATGCCCATTGGTTCAAAGACTGAGTGATTTCAAGGTATATCCATCAATTATACAGGGTGTATCCAAATTGATTGTTGAGGATGCACAAATTAATATTAGTAAATATTATTGCAACAAACAATTGGCCTCTATTTTCAAATAGTCCTGACCCTATAATTTTATCTTAAAAAGTATGAATGCATTATCAATCCGGAACCTGAAGAAAACGTATAAAAATGGTTTGCAGGCCCTGAAAGGAATTGACCTGGATGTGGCGGAAGGAGATTTTTTTGCGCTTCTTGGGCCCAATGGCGCAGGTAAATCGACCGCAATTGGAATCATTAGCTCGCTGATCAATAAGAGCAGCGGTGATGTTTCGGTATTTGGTAACGATTTGATTCACGAGAATGAACTGGCCAAGCGCTGTATCGGTTTGGTGCCACAGGAAATTAATTTCAATCAATTCGAGAACGTTCTGGATATTGTGATGACCCAGGCCGGATACTATGGTATCGCGAATAGTGAAGCCGCTGATCGGGCAGAAGCGAGTTTGCGTCAGATAGATTTATGGGATCGGCGGGATGCGATTTCCAGAACATTGTCGGGCGGTATGAAACGTCGTCTTATGATCGCCAGAGCCTTGGTACATTCTCCAAGGTTGCTGATTCTGGATGAACCAACCGCGGGAGTCGATATCGAGATTCGGCGCTCGATGTGGGAATTTTTGCGTCGTATAAACGATGAGGGTACTACCATCATTCTGACTACGCATTATCTTGAAGAAGCCGAGAATCTTTGTCGTAATATTGGAATAATCAATCACGGTGAATTAGTCGCAATGACGGATATGGCGACTTTGTTAGCGGAATTAAGCACCGAGAGTTTTGTTCTGGATCTTAAGCAACCCTTGAATTCGGGTTTCGAGCTGAAAAATTATAGTGTTGAACGTATAGCCTCGAATTCGATTGTTGTTGAAGTTAAGAAAGAAAGTAGCATCAATGATCTTTTTGCGGAATTGACTGAAAGCGGTGTACAGGTTGTGAGTATGAGAAACAAATCAAATCGTCTGGAACAGCTTTTCATGTCGCTGATCGATGAAACGGACTTGTCGGATACCAGCCAGATTGGATCGGAATCTTTATGAAATACTCGATTGCCTATACAACGATTTTAACCAAGGAAATTCGACGCTTTATTCGAATATGGCCGCAGACGATATTACCCCCGGTGATTACCACGTCTTTGTATTTTTTGATATTTGGAACGCTTATCGGAGTTCGTATTGGTGAGATGAACGGTCGCCCTTATATGGAATATATTGTTCCTGGAATTATTATTATGTCGGTGATCAGCAATGCCTATGGCAATGTTGTATCATCGTTTTATTCGACCAAATTTCAGCGGCATATAGAAGAGCTACTGATTGCACCTGTGCCGAACTGGGTAATTCTTGCGGGCTATATAAGCGGGGGTGTTGCGCGAGGATTGACGGTGGGTTGCGTGGTTGCTGCGATATCCTGTTTGTTTAGTGATATTACAGTCCAGCATGAGGGTATTGCGATTGGCGTTGTCGTCATGACAGCCATACTGTTTTCTTTGGCGGGGTTTTTAAACGCAACTTTTGCGAATAGTTTTGATGATATTTCAATAATACCTAACTTTGTGTTAACTCCCTTGATCTATCTGGGTGGTGTTTTCTATTCGATCAATCTGCTGCCTGATATTTGGCAGAAAATTTCTATGGTGAATCCGATATTGTATATGGTTAATGCATTTCGCTATGGAATTATCGGTATTTCTGATATCGATGTTGGTGTAGCTTTCCTGGTTATAGGTGCGTTTATTGTAGCGTTGACCGCAATTAGTCTTTATTTGTTGCGAAAAGGTGTGGGTATTAAGGCTTGATTAATTCACAGGCAATAGTTTGCATGGCTTTGAGAGTGTGTTGGTGCGAAGTGGCGGGAGTGTGCAAAATTCAGTTTCTGCCCGCAGAAAAATGAACCTGTCGTTTTGGACAAAAGCGGTGTGTGCCGCCCAAACTCTGCTTTCCGCCGCGCCGATACAATACAATCCCTTATATATTAGCTCGCCCCATCATCCGCAGGGTCGATTTAGTCCAACAGACTTTTATACCTTACGCGGTAATGTTCGGTGAAAACTTTGAGCAGTATGAATAAATATTTCAGGTTGTTTGGACAGCTGGAGTTAAAGCTAAAGGAGTTAGCTCTTTACAGTTTGTTTAGCAACTTTAAACTTTTTTTGAATATTAATACTTTAATAAATACTGGTAAAAAGTAAGTGAAAATTAATTTTATAAAATGTCATGGTTCTGGTAATGACTTTATCATGATCGATGAAACTATTGATGAAAATGGATCTATTGCTGAGCTTTTTAGAAAGGACATGGCGATAGCTTTATGTGATCGAAACAGTGGTATTGGAGCTGATGGAATATTATTTTATCTTCATAGTGAGTCAGCAGATTGTCGTATGAGGATGCTAAATCCTGATGGAGGAGAAGCTGAAATGTGTGGTAATGGGCTACGTTGTATAGGTCGTTACTGTATTGAAAAATTAAGGAGGAAAAAAATTACTGTTGAAACAATGAAGGCAATACTTTCAGTTGAAACAGGTGAGCAAATATATGATGGTATTGAAACGTTTAAAGCCGAAATAGGCCCTATTTCATTAGATCCACGCTCATTA
The DNA here is from genome assembly GCA_964528035.1 of uncultured Methylococcaceae bacterium. GTDB lineage: Bacteria > Pseudomonadota > Gammaproteobacteria > Methylococcales > UBA1147 > CAZGQY01. Next base: position 20,790 of record CAZGQY010000058.1, read on the forward strand.
CCTATGGAAGAGGAATCGGATACGTTTATAGGTAAGCCTATAAATGATTTACCTGAAAACTTAAAGTTCACTGCCTTAAGTGTTCCAAATCCACATATCATTACTATCGTCGATAGTATTGATGAAAAAACTGTAAACCAATGTGGTATTAAAGCGAATAATTCTAAAAATTTTCCTAAAGGGGTTAATGTAAGTTTTGTGCGGTTACTCGACAAAAATAGAATTTTTGTAATCACATATGAGAGAGGAGTTGGTATTACATATTCCTGTGGTACAGCAATGTCTGCATCCGCTTACGTTGCTGCTCTTAATAATATTGTTGATGGGAACAAACCAATTTCTGTATTTAACAAAGGAGGAATGGTTGTTTGCAACGTATTTAAAGATAAAAATAACATGCTATTACAAGGAAATGCTACATTTGTTTTTGAAGCATCTGTTGAAATGAATGAAAGTTTTAACTCTGTAAAAAAGCAATATGAAGGGAAAGTAAGATTAGATGAAGTTGATGCTTATGCTAAGTTACAGGAATACGCGATTTCAGTGATTGAAATTAGTACTCCATCACAGTTGTATTGACGGGTATATCAGCCGATAAGCAGCCATCTG
>CAZGQY010000059.1:0-21260 GCA_964528035.1 uncultured Methylococcaceae bacterium
CGGTGACCTCTTCCTTACCAAGGAAGTGCTCTACCGACTGAGCTATATGGGCAAAACGCTGGTTGACAAGCATAACATTCTACCTTTGGAGCGGGTGATGGGAATCGAACCCACATCATCAGCTTGGAAGGCTGAGGTTCTACCATTGAACTACACCCGCAGTTACAATTTCTTGTAGCTAACTTGCTTCCCACTATATACTTTTGGTGGAGGGGGGAGGATTCGAACCTCCGAAGGCTGAGCCGTCAGATTTACAGTCTGATCCCTTTGGCCACTCGGGAACCCCTCCCGCACGATAGCAGGGTATTTTGGACCATAAATTGCAATATGTCAATCTACGATAATTAATTTTTGGCCATTGTATGCAAACTATTCATCGCTTTATCTATCCGCCCGAATATCAGCTCATCACTCAAAGCCGCGGTTTCTTCTAAAGCAGATAATATAGCTCGACTATCAATCGATCCAGGCCGACCCAAAACATAATTCAAAACAGACCCACCAGATCCAGGCCGACCAATGCCTATACGGACCCGCAGAAAAGACCCGCCTCCCAAACAACTAATAACATCTCTGACTCCATTATGCCCCCCGTGCCCACCACCTTTTTTTAAACGCACGACCCCGGGCTGAAAATCCAGCTCATCATGAGCAACAATAATATTTTCGAACTCTATTTTGTAGTATCTGGATATTGCCCCAATCGATCGACCGCTATGATTCATGTAAGTAGCTGGCCGAAGCAAAAGAATTTTTCGATCTCCGCATAGATACTTGGCAACCGCGGCCTCAAAGCGTGATTCTTGCGACCAGGATACAGACTCTCGCCTGGCAATCTCTTCTACAAACCAAAACCCGGCATTGTGCCGGGTTTTTTCATATTCTCCAGTGGGATTACCTAAACCTGCAATTAGCGTGTACTGCGCCAATACAACACCCAATCAATACAGAAAAGAGCGAACTCTTTACGATTCATCATCCACAGCCTCAGTATTTTCATCCGAGCCTCCAGCCTCTTCTACCTCGTCAGCAATTCTGCCACTTTGTATTGAAGCAACAACCAAATCCTGACCACCACCATGAACCAGAGCATAGATCTCTACACCATCGGACACTGCCAGCTCTGACAAATGCACAGCCCCTCCGACATCTATCGACGCTAATTCAACATCTATATGATCCGGCAAATCTCCAGGAAGGCAGCTTACCTCAACATCAACCATGTTATGAGTGACAACACCACCCTTCTTAACACCAACTGACACATCTTCGCCCAAAAAATTAAGCGGGACATGAACTCTGATCTTTTCCATCTTGCTCACACGCTGAAAGTCCAGATGCTCTACAACAGATTTACTCGGATGCCGCTGCAATCCCTTCAAAACTGTACTTTCCTGCTTACCATCTATACCCAGCGTCAAAATATGAGAATATACAGCAACATTCTCCAAATTCTTACTCACCTCGAATTTATCCAGGGACAACAAAACCGGATCCTCTTCGCCACCGTACAATACGGCAGGCACTTTACCCGCACGACGCAACGCTCGTGCAGCGCTCGTTCCAACTGCTGAACGTCGTTCCGCCTTAAATTCAAAACTACTTGCCATTATTCTTCTCCAAAACCCTAACAATCGAGCCCGTCCGAGAACAGACCGATCTACTAAAGATGACCCTGAAAGGTCACATGTTCCGATTATTATTTAAAAATTGTCCACGATTCCGAGCAACGACCAAAAAGTCTGACCCAATCGGACTCTATCCCTCCGCGACACCATTATTCTCGAACAGCTCCACAACGAACCCGCTCAACAAAATCAATCCACATATAAAGAACTAACAGACTCCTTACACATAATCCGTCGAATAGTTTCTGCCAACATATCGGCAACACCTAATTGACGAATTTTTGGGCAGGCAATCGCGTCTGAACGCAATGGTATCGTGTCTGTCACAACCAACTCATCTAACACTGAATCTTGAATATTCCTAACCGCCGCCCCTGAAAGCACGGGATGTGTACAATAAGCAACAACCATCAATGCTCCATGCTCCTTTAACGCTGCAGCTGCCTGACACAGCGTACCCGCCGTATCAACCAAATCATCCACCAAAACGCAGGATCGCCCTTCGACATCACCTATTATATTCATCACCCGGGCCTCATTAGCCCGCGGACGCCTTTTATCGATGATCGCCAAATCCATGTCATCCAGCCGCTTTGCCAAAGCTCTGGCCCTGACTACACCGCCCACATCAGGCGATACCACCAATAATTTTTCGTAGTCCTGACGCCAAACATCACCCAGCAACAATGGCGACGCATACACATTGTCCACAGGAATGTCAAAAAAACCCTGTATCTGATCGGCATGCAAATCAACCGTTAAAAGGCGATGAATCCCTGCGCAACCAATCATTTTCGCAACCAACTTTGCCGAGATGGGCACCCGCGCAGATCTTGGGCGCCGGTCCTGCCGTGCATAACCAAAATATGGAATAACTGCAGTTATGGTTTCCACAGATGATCGCTGAAGCGCATCACACATCACCAACAATTCCATAAGATTATCGTTGGTCGGCGCACAAGTCGACTGCACGACAAAGACTTCTTTACCACGAACATTTTCTTCAATCTCGACAGCAATCTCACCGTCGCTAAAGCGTCCCACGGTCGCCATCCCCAAGCGTACATTCAACTTGCCGGCAATGCCCTTAGCCAAAGCCAGATTCGCATTCCCCGAGAAAACCATCATCGATGAGCCATCGCCCATTCAATCACCCCTCCGGCAGACCATAGTAATTAACCAGCATGAATTGGCTGGGGCGCCAGGATTCGAACCTGGGTATGCAGGGATCAAAACCCTGTGCCTTACCACTTGGCGACGCCCCAATAAATCATAGTCTGTCAGGCGGCCCATCACCGATCAACCGCACCACCGCCCAACACATTTCTCATCTTTTCATGCAACGGCGACCGATTATTACCTTTAACGGCATAAGCTTGATAATGGCTCGACAAATCACGGACAACCTTCGTTGCACTGGACTTACTATCAAGCGCCAGATACACACAAGCCCCGGTTCCGGTTAATCGTGCCTCTCCGTATTCCGACAGTGCGTCTATCGCCACCTTTACAGGAGGATACATTTCCTCCACCACGGCCAGGCAGTCGTTGCGATGTCTTCCAGACATAAAATCGCTTATGGTGACTGATTTGCTGTCTCGTGTCAAATTCTCAGCATTAAAAACATCAATTGTAGAAACATGGCAGTCCGGCACGACAATTACGTACCAAGGTTCAACCAGGGTCAGAGCCTCGAGCTGTTCGCCGACACCCTCCGCCCAGGCACTATGCCCACCTATAAACACTGGTACGTCAGCGCCCAGACTTAAACCCATACGCATTAACTCACTTTCCGAATACCCTAAACCCCATAATCTATTAAGCACCACCAGGGTTGTTGCCGCATCCGAACTTCCACCACCCAGACCACCACCCATGGGCAAAACTTTATTGACAGAAATTTCGACACCCTGCTCGCAACCACTTTCAGCCTTAAGTAAATTTGCTGCGCGCACTGTTAAATCCTCCTGCTCAGGCACGCCTGGCAAAGGGCTTTTCAGGTAAACCGTTCCATCTGAGGAAACATTGAAGCTTAACTGATCACATCGATCTATAAACTGAAAAACAGTTTGCAAGGAATGATAACCATCAGCGCGACGACCCACTATTCTCAACATTAAATTCAGTTTGCCTGGTGCTGGCCAAAAAACACCCCATCCGGCATTCACTTTCTTATTTTTCAACGCACACCCTTAAAAGACTATTTATATATAAATAGCGACTATGGTTTAACAATACTCCATTCGTCAACAAATAATTTTACCCGATTGTTCCCATTATTCGCCTCAAGTTTTTGTGGTAAAACCCAATTTTCAACAAGACTAAAGCGTTTGTAGTTAATTTCCCAACCCAACTGCTTAAGCGTTTTCAGTTTACCGCCTTCATCAAATTCCTCAACCGCTTGCGCAAACGGGTAGGAAATACCCAACACCCAATAGCGCATTGCTGACACAGGCAAAGAGACACCCAAAAGCGAATTGAGTAAATCTTCCGGCCGATTCGACTCTTCGATATTGCCGTCAGCATGTAAAATACGTATAAATTTTTCGGAATATTCGATACTGACGGCTCCTTGACCAAATGGCCCGGCAATCCGTAACTTTTCCATCTCTCCCTGATGCTGCCATAATAGACTTGCCTGCAGGGAATCGTGCCTTGATCGGATGCCGATTCGCCCATCCAAAGACCATGCTGCCAATGCATAAAGACCGTCGCGATCCGAATTTGTCACAGACGGAACTGGCGGTGATTCAAAAATTGCACAAGAAGTCACCAGCAGCACGAAAAAACCACACGAGATAAATCTGGGACTCAAACGAGTGATATTCAGGACCATCACCTGCTCAGAAATATTAGCAACCTTAGCTTGACCTGGCTCAACAAAACATTCAATCGTTAAATGCCTTGGGGTATTTACGAAGTATTTTTAGCAGATATTCACTTTGCGGATTTTTATCCATCGCCTCTCGCCAAGTTTTCCTGGCTTCAGAAAATCGGCCCATTACCCAAAAGACCTCCCCTAAATGAGCAGCAATTTCTGGATCAGGATTTTTTTGAAACGCCCGATTCAGATATTTCAGCGCCTCCTCGTGATTCCCCAATTTAAACTGCAACCATCCGAAACTATCGATTATTACCGGATCATTTGGGCTCAATTCTATCGCACGCTCGATATAGCCACTTGCTTCAGCAAACCTCTGAGTTCTATCAACCAAACTATATCCTAATGCATTCAACGCATTAACGTCGTCTGGATTATTTTTTAAAATAGTTTTTAAATCCGCTTCGAGAATATCCAAACGATTCATTTTTTCGGCAACCAAGGCCCGACTATAAAGTAAATCGGACTGCTCTGGGTTTTTCATCAAAGCCTTGTCCAACAAAGACTTCGCCTGTATAAACTGCTTTTTCCTGGAAAGAATATCAGCCTCCAAAAGCAGGAAACGAATACTCTCTCCGGGAAAACGGAGTCGCAACCCGCTCAGTCGCCGACTGGCCTCATCAATACGCCCTAGTTTCACCAAAACCAACACTGCACTAAGCCCCGCATCGACTTCCAACGGCCCGGCAGATATACGATCAAACCACTCCAGGGCCAAATCATAATTTTCAGCAGAAGACTCGATTCGACCAAGAAACAGGTAGCTCTGCTTAGACCACAAAGGTACATCCACCAACCGCATAAAAAGAGTTTTTGCCGCTTTTTGATCGCCCAATTGCAAATTCAGGCCAGCCAGTGCAAATACCGCATCATGGAATTCCGGACCTCGCTCAACCACCTGCTCTAATTCACTCCGAGCCAGCTCGTAATCACCTTTTTTTACTAAAAATTGACTGTATAAATATCGCACCTGGAAGTCATTCGGGTACTCATCAATCAAATCACGCAATGATGCATTTACTCGCTCTGTATCTTCGTTTTTCAACAGGATTCGCGCCTTAAGCAGTCTCGCCTTATCCCATTCGTCACGAATAGCCAAAGCCTCGTTGACCTTATCCAATGCCAGATTTTGATCACCTTTACTTAACGCTAGAATAGAATAGGCATACAAAAAATCTGCGTTTTCGCCATAAATCCCGGCGAGGTTTTCCATGATCTGCAATCGCGTCGACGAACCTTTGTCCATAAGCTTGGCAAGATCGACTGTTTTAGACTCAAAATCGGTCTGCGTTAAATTTAACCATGCCCTAATATGTACCAATGCATTTTCATTATCATTTAGATTTAGGTAGACTAGAAAGGCGGCTTTCCTGGCAGTTTCATCATCTGGATCGTTAGCCACCCAAACCGAGACTGCTTGCTCTGCTTTATCGAAATCTTTAAGAAATAAGGCTATCTGCGTTGCGCGTTCGGCAATTTTTGAATCACCGCTCCATGCGACAGCCTTTAGATAACTTGCTAACGCGTATTCAAATTGCCCACGCTGGCCCGCTATTTCCGCCGCGAGCAACTCATACAGTAATTCTGTATTTACAGGCACATGCGCAGTCTCTGGGCCAGTACTATCTACAGTTTCATCAGCCTTTGGTACTGGGACAGAATCATCGCCATCCGGAACCTTGGCAAGGTCAGCGCACCCATAGAAATATAACAACAGGGAGATAATAAAAATTCTTTTAACCACGTAATAAATACTCATAAAATGTCTATCTGCAGCGGTATCCTACATCATGATCAACCCAATTGCCGCCAATTTTCAATATAATGTCCATGAATCCCTTTAAAGTCCAATTTCAATATTGGGGCTTTTTGGTGTAATTCACCCAAAATTTTAAAGTTTCCTGCAGATTATAGAATTTATTTAGGTTTTATGACGCTTATCGCATTAGGGATAAATCATCATTCAGCACCTGTCAGCGTTCGCGAAAAGCTAGCCTTTTCGACGGAACTGTTAAAACCGGCATTACTGGATCTGAAAAATATTCCAATCGTCAGCGAAGCTGCGATTTTATCAACCTGCAATCGAACAGAACTATATTGCGACGTCCAAAACAACCAACATAAACTCATCCTCGACTGGATTGCACACAATCGCAAAATCCCGCTGGATGATTTTAAGCCCTATACATATGCCCATATAGAAAACCAATCTATACGCCACATTTTTCGGGTCGCCTGCGGACTCGATTCACTAATCCTTGGAGAACCACAAATTCTAGGCCAAATGAAATCCGCCTACCAGGCAGCATTCGATGCTGGAACATTGGGAAAGCAGTTGGGCCAATTGTTTCAACTTACATTTTCCACTGCAAAAAAAGTACGTACTGATACCGCCATTGGCTCAAGCCCTGTATCCATTGCATTTGCCGCTACTCGACTCGCCGAACAAATTTTCGACGATCTGAGCGAACAAACCGTACTATTCATAGGCGCTGGAGAAACTATAGAACTTACCGCCCGACACCTAAACAAAAAAAATATACGCAACACAATAATTGCCAATCGTACAGTAAACAATGCTAATGTGCTTGCGCGCCAATTCGGCGGACTGGGTATTCCTCTATCCGACATACCTCAGTATTTGTCTAAAGCAGATATCATCGTTTCATCAACCGCCAGCCAGCTACCGATTCTTGGCAAGGGCCGAGTCGAAAGCGCATTAAAGACCCGCAAGCACAAGCCGGTGCTAATGATTGATCTTGCAGTTCCGCGTGACATAGAACCCGAAGTGGAGCAACTACAGGACGTCTATCTGTATACTGTAGACGACCTTGAAGATACCATTGAAGAAAATCTGAATTCAAGACGCGAGGCTGCCCAGCAAGCCCAGGAAATAATCGATACTCAGGTTGAAAGTTTTCTCACTTGGTTACGGGCCGAAGACTCCGTATCAACGATTCAAAATCTTCGCTCTCAAGCGGAAACGTTACGCGATGAAGCACTAAAAAAAGCCTTAAGCTCATTGAAAAACGGCAAAGATCCCGAGCAAGTGCTACAAATTCTAGCATATCAATTAACCAACAAACTCATGCATATTCCCAGTATTCAACTGAAACAGGCCGGTATCAACGAGAGACATGATATCCTTAGTGCCGCACACGAATTGTTCAACCTTAAAGAAAAAAAGTAACAAAATATGAAAAGGTCCATACAAACAAAACTGGAAAATTTATCGGACCGATACGAAGAGATAGCTGCCTTGCTCTCTGAGCCTGAAATCCAGAACGATCAGAACCGATTCCGCTCTCTGGGACAGGAATATGCACAGCTTAGCGCTGTCATTGACTGCTTCAAACGCTATCAAGAAAACCTTATTCAAATTAATTCGGCAAAAGCACTTTTGAGCGATGAAGACAAAGATGTTCAGGAGCTCGCTAAGGACGAAATTCATGAATGCGCAGCGGTCAAAGAAGCACTGGAACTGGAATTGGAAATACTTCTACTGCCAAAGGATCCGAATGACGAACGCAACATTTTTTTGGAAATCCGTGCCGGAACTGGAGGTGCCGAAGCCGCCATATTCGCTGGAGACCTTTCCCGCATGTATCTGCGCTATGCTGAAAAAAATGGCTGGGCCATGGAAACCATCAGTGAAAGCCAAAGCGAGCAAGGAGGTTATAAAGAAATCATCCACAGAGTCTCAGGACAGGCAGTAAATTCCAAACTAAAATTCGAATCGGGCACCCACCGAGTACAGCGAGTCCCTGATACTGAATCTCAAGGCAGAGTGCATACTTCGGCCTGCACGGTTGCGATTATGGCGGAGGCAGAAGAAATTGATAATATTGATATCAACCCCGCAGATCTGAGAGTGGATACCTTTCGCGCTTCAGGAGCTGGAGGCCAGCATGTCAATAAAACCGACTCGGCAATACGCATTACCCACATACCTACAGGCCTGGTTGTTGAATGTCAGGATGAGCGATCACAGCATAAGAACCGTGCTCGCGCTATGGGTTTATTGCAAGCAAGGTTATTAGCCGCAGAACAGGAGCGACAGAATAAGGATCTGGCACAAGCTCGAAAAAGTCAGGTCGGTAGCGGCGACCGGTCAGAACGAATCCGTACCTATAACTACCCACAGGGAAGACTGACTGATCATCGCATCAACTTAACATTGTATAAACTCGAAGAGATACTACAAGGCAATCTCGACCCGGTGATTCAGCCCCTTACCAATGAGCGACAAACCGAACTACTAAGCCAGATTGCAGATAATTCTTCATAATCAAACTAGAATGGATTTTCGAGAGCAGAAGTCGTTAAAGAAGGGAGTGGAGTTTGAGGCCAACTTTCCGAATAAGTAACAAGACACTACCTCGATTCCACAGAATCCAGAATAGTAAACCATTTTAGACAATAGTCTTAAGAGGCAAACTGATAATTGGCTAGCTGCTATCCAAAAATCAAGAATCCTCCTTATTAACTTCACTCTCGCATAGTATTTGATTTAACGCTGCACCCATGTGCTCAACTATAAGCATTCAATCTGCCCTTCGATCCGCGACTGAAACATTAGGCCACTGCTCAACCAGCGCCCGTGTTGATGCGGAAGCACTCATTTTGCATACCCTCAAAAAAACCCGCTCTTACATACGAGCCTGGCCGGAAAAAAATCTAACAACTTGGCAATCAACCGAATTTGAAAAATTAGTTGAATCCCGCGCACAAGGCACCCCGGTTGCATATTTGACCGGAATACGAGAGTTCTGGTCACGTGAATTCGAAGTCAATCCAGAGGTATTAATCCCGCGCCATGAAACCGAACTATTGATCGAATTGGCACTCAGCCTCATACCGACCCGGCAAAATATTTCAATACTGGAGCTGGGTACCGGCAGTGGCGCTATAGCCGTAACTTTAGCCGCAGAACGACCTGATTCCAATATAATCGCTACCGACATCAGTTCAACTGCACTGCAGGTAGCGGCTCGAAATGCCTCTCGACACAAAGCAAGCAACATAGAATTTAGAACCAGCAACTGGTTCGATCAACTAGATAATACACTATACGACATGATTTTAAGCAATCCACCCTATGTGGCGGAAAACGACACCCACCTGAACCAAGGAGATCTCGTCTTCGAACCAAAAATTGCATTGCAGTCAGGCCCGCAAGGTTTGGATGCATTGACCATTATTGCCGCTCGATCAGGAAAAAAACTATTGAACGGTGGCCATTTAATCGTTGAACATGGCTACCAGCAATACGAAATATTTCGAACATTGCTAAATCAATTCAACTACCAAAACATTCAGGCATACACCGACTTACAAGGTCACAAACGATTAACTCACGCACAAATGACTGTCAGCGCATACTAGTCAAAAACCGAGCAGGAACATTATGAACAACCGAATACAACTACCCAGAGAGCTGGTCAATCAACTGCTGCAGCAAGCACAAAGTTCGCCCGATATGGAAATCTGTGGATTAATTGGTGGACATCACAACAGCGCGACATCCTGCTATCCAGTTAAAAATGTTGCCGAAAATCCTGGTCACAGATTCTGGATGGATCCGAAACAACAAATTACCGCCATGAGAAATATGCGCGAAAAACAGGAAAGCCTTTTTGCCATTTACCACTCACACCCTGATGCACCGCCAGAACCCTCAGCAACTGACCTGGAAACAGCAAACTATCCGGAAACTTTACAAATTATCATTTCCCTGAACATAAAAGGCGTACTGGAAATGCGAGGATTCTTCCTTCGGGATAACAATCAAGTCGAAGAAGTGACACTCACTCTGAAAACAAACTAAGGAGCGAGGTTTTAATAAAATGCGAAAGATTGACGCAGGATAATTGTTTGTCTTCAAGGCGTAGCAACAGGCGCATAGCAGGGCTACGCAACTGTTGCTACAACGCAGAAGACGGACAATAAGACAAGTCAAGATTCGTATATTATTGAATCCTCGCTCCTAACTGGAAAACAACGAAGCCGTTTCCTGATCTCTACCTGAGTGGGAATGCCGCTTACGTGACTGGGATTGACTGCCGCTGGATTTACGCGCCGTAGACTTATATGCATTTTTCGGTGATGTACGTTTCCTTTCCAGCTCAGTCGAACGAGAATTGCTCTTCGGCATTCTATTGGCTGACGCTTGACTGCGACCACGACTTTTTGCCTGTCTACCCGGCTGAGTGCGCGCTTTGTTGTTTTGTCCATTGCGAATCGGTTCGGCACGAATACTGGGATCCACTTCATAACCCTCCATAATCCTTTTGGGAAGCTCGCGTTGCAACAATCTCTCAATGTCTCGCAACAATTTAATTTCATCCACGCACACCAGAGAAATTGCTTCACCCTCATTGCCAGCTCGACCCGTCCGACCAATTCGATGCACATAATCCTCGGGTACATTGGGTAACTCAAAGTTCACAACATGCGGCAATTGATCTATATCCAATCCCCGAGCTGCAATATCGGTAGCCACCAGCACCCGCACAGCACCACGTTTAAAATCGGCCAGCGCTCGCGTACGAGCACCCTGACTCTTATTTCCATGAATAGCAGCGGCGCTAAGCCCATCCTTTCCTAACTGCTGTGCCAACCGATTTGCTCCATGCTTGGTACGGGTAAATACCAAAACCTGGCGCCAGTTCTCAGAACCAATCAAATGGCTCAACAACTCTCGCTTTCGAGATTTATCCACCGGATGAACAAACTGCTCAATGCGTTCGGCAGTCGTATTTCTTCGAGCCACTTCGATAAGCTCCGGGCGGTTGAGTAACCGGGCAGCCAGTTGCTTTATATCTTCTGAGAAAGTAGCAGAAAATAATAGATTTTGCCGAACTCCGTTTTTCGGCAGCAGAGCAAGAACCTTACGAATATCGTGGATAAAACCCATATCGAGCATGCGATCCGCTTCATCCAAAACCAATATTTCAACCTGTGACAGATCAACGTTCCTTTGATTGACATGATCCAGAAGTCTTCCGGGTGTCGCGACAAGTACATCGATTCCGCGGCGTAATTTTTCGATTTGCGGATTCATCTTCACGCCACCAAAAATCACTGCCGAACGCAACGGCAGAAAACGCCCGTAAGTCTCCACGCTGGCACCCACCTGAGCAGCAAGCTCCCTGGTTGGTGTAAGAACCAAAGCCCGGGGCAATCGATGACCAGACTGGGTCGGATTTGCATTCAGCCGTTGCAATAGCGGCAGGGTAAAACCAGCCGTCTTGCCGGTTCCAGTCTGCGCACCCGCCATAATATCTTTACCTGCCAGTATCACTGGAATGGCTTTTTGCTGGATAGGGGTAGGTTCGTTGTAACCCTGCTCACCAACAGCGCGCAGGAGCTCAGCCGATAGGCCGAGGGAATCAAATGACATAGGGAATTTTCTCCGGTCGTGCCCTCCCAGAAACAGCAATCACTGACGGGAGCCGGTTCAGGCTAAATAAGTAATTCTTGATTAATCGGGTAACTCTAACCCTGGATAAAACAGGAGGGAGGGAACGAACAGTTCAAGAGTTTTCCAGCGACCTATTAAGCCGCAAAGGGTACCAAAACCGGTCAGGCACCCGGAAACATACTGAATTATAGCATTAATTTTCTTTGAGCGTAATTTTTATTCTTTTATTCAAATTTAACTCAATTCTAAATTGTTTCCAACGAGGAGCCTTGGCTGCCTATTTGATGGCTTTAATCTCAATCATTATGTAAACGGGATGTAAACACCCTCACCTAAAGTCAGTAGATCCAAGATCCACCAAAAAAGTTGCGTGCATAGACGCCATCGGTTAGCGCAGTATAATGCGATACACACAAGAACGCTTGAGAGGAAAATGAGCTTAAAACAGATCTGGGTCGACGCTGATGCCTGCCCCAAAGTCATAAAGGATATATTGTATCGGGCTGCGGAAAGAGTGGAAATACCATTGATACTGGTCGCCAACCAACCACTACAAACCCCGGGATCCCGCTACATTCGCTCGGTTCAGGTCGCCCCCGGTTTCGACGTTGCAGACAACTATATTGTTACAAAAGCAACAATGGGTGACCTGATAATTACCGCAGATATCCCTCTGGCTGCAGAAGTAATTGCTAATGGCTGCCTGGCCCTGAACCCGCGTGGCGAACTGTATAGCAAAGAAAACATTCGTGAAAGGCTGAATATGCGAGATTTTATGGACAGCCTTCGAAGCAGTGGTATCGACACCGGCGGACCCGCAACCTTTAGCCAGGCAGACCGGCAGGCTTTTGCTAATCAGTTAGATCGGATATTGAGCCAATAGGCGTTGCAGAAAAGTTCAGCAGGAGTTATTCAAACGTCCCGAATAACCTGAAGCTTACACCCCAATAACCATTTAACTTTATAGATACGGCTATTTTTTACATAGGTTACCATCGTCCACCATCACTATCCAGCCATTCGATCATTCTGGCTCGTAAACGCAGCATCGCCTGACTGTTTATCTGACATACTCTTGATTCACTAATCCCCATGACTTCTCCTATTTCTCGTAAATTAAGTTCCTCATCGTAATACAGGGATATCACTAAGCGCTCGCGTTCAGGTAAACCAGCGATCGAATCCGCCAGAGCTGACTTGAATCCCACCTGTGTCAGTTTTTCGATGGGTGGCCTCTCGACCTTAGTACATTCATCAAGTAAGTCTCCCCCAGCCTGGGTCAATTCTTCTATGCTGAAAATTCGACAGCTGACTGAATCCTGAAGAATCTGGTGGTATTCCTCCAGATCCACGCCCAAACTTTCAGCCACTTCTGTGGCTCGCGCATCGCGCCCTGTTCGATTTTCAATTTCGCGAATTTTCTTGGATACAGTTCGAGCTTTTTTGTGTACTGATCTGGGTGTCCAATCCGAGCGTCTGACTTCGTCCAGCATAGATCCGCGAATGCGTATGCCAGCATAGGTTTTAAAGCTTGCACCCTGCGTCGCATCGTAGGTTCGAACCGATTCCAGTAGTCCAACCATACCCGCCTGAATGAGGTCATCCAATTGAACGCTTTCAGGTAATCGTGGACGTAGATGATAAGCGATCCGTTTCACTAATGACGCATGTTCATTTACCAATTGCTCGACATCCGTGAATTCCGTTTCCTGGTAAGTCGCGACTCCGTTCATGCCATTATTTCTCCATTAACCACATTGGAATGAATGATCCGTTCCACAAAAAACTCCAGATGACCACCCGCCTGCTGAGCAACTGGCCATGATTCGGATTTACGCGCCAAATTTCGAAACGCCTGGGCGGAGGAACTCTGTGGATACACCTCAACCACTGCGGCTTGTTTGCGCACTGCGCGTCGAAGATATTCATCACTAGGGACCGAGCCCATATAATTCAGTGCAACGTCCAGATAACGATCTGTCACTTTGCATAATTTTACAAACAATTTACGACCCTGCTCTGCTCTGGATGTCATATTCGTCAATATCTGAAAGCGGAATACGCCATGATCACGATTCAATAGTTTTATAAATGCGTAGGCATCGGTAAGCGAGGTGGGTTCATCGCAGACAACAACAATGACTTCCTGACAGGCTTTCGAAAAATTGACAACACTGGATGAAATTCCGGCTGCGGTATCGACAATCAGTACATCGATATTTTGATCCATCTCGCTAAAGGATCGAATAACTGCAGCCTGTTCTATCGGCGATAATTCAGACATCCTTTGTATTCCCGACGCACCAGGAATCACTTTCAAATTAGACGGTCCGGTCACCATGACTTCATCGAGAGTCTTTTCACCGCTCAATACATGCGAGAAATTAAATCGTGGTTGTAATCCCAGCATGACATCAACATTAGCCAACCCCATGTCGGCATCAAATAGTGCGACCGAATGACCTGATTCGGCCAGCGCCACACCAATGTTGACCGATATATTGGTCTTACCTACCCCTCCTTTGCCACTGGTAACAGCAAAAACCCGGATAGGTCGAATGGAGTTCGTATTCTTAGGCAAGCGTTATCCTCTGTTCTATTTCTAACAATCTATTATGCATAAGCCCTAAGCATCTCTGTTTCTGATACACCACCAGCGGGTTGTCTGGATTGTTGATTGCCCAACTGACGAGTAAAGCAGTGTTTCACGATGGCTTCGCGTTTGGGTGCATGCAGGTGCTCAGGTACCTTTTGTCCATTAGTAATAAATGAAACCGGCAATCGATGTTCAACCATTGTAGAAACAGCCGCACCGAATGTGACAGTTTCGTCGAACTTCGTCAAAATTCCTGCTTTGGGATCAAACACCTTGAACGACTCGACGATCTCCTGCATCGTTCCATATTGTGTAGCAGCAGACATCACCAGGTAGGTCTTTATCACTTGATCGGTACTCCTGAATAGCTTGAATTGTTCAGCCAAACGCATATCTCGCTGGCTCATACCGGCTGTATCGATCAAAATCAGGCTTTTATCGACAAACTGCTTGAAAATTCGCGTCAGTTCGTCAGCATCATGGGCACAACGAACAGGTATATCGAGAATCCGACCATAAGTATTCAACTGTTCATGAGCGGCAATTCGATAGTTGTCAGTCGTAACCAGAAGGATTTTTTTACTTCCATGTTTTAAACGATACTTAGCTGCCAATTTTGCGATCGTTGTTGTCTTTCCGACGCCTGTAGGTCCGACCAATGCTATAACACCCCCATTTTCCATTAAAGAATCACTCGGAACAGATAGACACTCAGTAATTAATATCTTTGCTCGATGCCATGCCTCGGAAAGGTCTATATTTGGATCGATTTTTGCCGAAACAGTCTTGCGAATCGAAGTTGAAAAACCATATTCACCCAATCTTGCAAAAATCTCCCGACGAACACGACTTTGACCGGAATTCTGGTATGCACCCTCAGGTAAGCGACGATCCAAAAGCGTTTGCATTCGTTGAAATTCCCGACGAACTTCGGAAATCACAGACTCATTAGAAGACACGGGACTATTCTCTGCTCGCTTGTTATCCTGGGATTTTTTAATCGCTACACGTTTTTTTGTTTTTTTGGTTTGCGAATCCTTTACCGGATCAGTGTTTGATCGGGCTACAAGCTGCGGTACATTAACTGCTGAATTTTTCTGAGGCCCGGTTTCAATGACTTCGGGTGATTGTGGGGTTTCATTAATTTGATCTCGAATTAAGTCTTCATCAAAATCAATCGCTGCAACAATTTCTGTTCCATCATCCACATTTTTATTCGATAGAATCACTGCATCCGCACCCAACTCTTCACGTACCATTCGAATCGCCCCACGGATATCAGGAGCAACAAAGCGCTTCATTTTCATTGTTCAATCTCCTCTATTTCTATGCGGCCTGTTGACCTACAGTGGCAACGACTTTTATGTTGCGATCTTCAGGTATCTCGTTATACGCTAGAACACTGATACTCGAATTAGTATGCCTGACAAACCTGGATATCCAGGCACGGATTGCTGGCGATACCAACAATATGGCAGGTTGGCCTTCCGTTTCTAGCTGTCTGCTGCTGTCTTGAATCGATTTCTGCATTTGCTCTGCTAATCCAGGTTCTATTCCCGCAGCATCATTGCCAGCGGTTTCCAATGTTTGATGCAACAGTTGTTCCAACTCTGGAGATAATGTAATAACCTGTATATCTGATCCTATGCCATTGATTTTTTGCATTATTAATCGGCCCAGCGCAACCCGAACAGCGGCGGTCAATGCGCCAGTGTCTTGACTCCTGGGTGCAACCTCCGCCAAGGATTCGGCGATTGTGCGAATGTCTCGAATCGGAATTTGCTCACGTAACAGATTTTGAATCACTTTTACAAAGGTCGCTAAAGGCAAAATTTTCGGTACCAACCCCTCCACCAGTTTGGGTGCTGTTTTCGTCAGTGCATCCAACAGATGTTGCGCCTCTTCATGGCCAAATAATTCATGCACGTGATTTTGCACAATATGGCTTAGGTGGGTGGCCACCACAGTACCTGGATCCACAACGGTATAACCCAATGTTTGAGCCTGATCCCTTTGGTCTTTGGTAATCCAAACGGCGTCCAAACCAAACGCAGGATCATAACCTTGTATCCCTTGAATGGTGCCGAAAACGCGCCCGGGATTAATAGCCATTTCCCGATCCGGATGAATTTCAGCTTCACCCACTGTCACACCCATTAAGGCGATTGAATAAACATTCGGACCAAGATCCAAATTATCTCGAATATGCACAGACGGGATTAAAAACCCAAACTCCTGTGACAATTTTTTACGTACACCTTTGATTCTTGACATCAATTGCCCGCCCTGCCCTTTATCGACCAACGGAATCAATCGATAGCCCACCTCCAATCCGATCATGTCAACCGGCATTACATCGTCCCAACTGAGTTCCGCATTGGCGGTGGGAATTTCCGGTAGACTTTGCTCGGCTTCAAATTGTTCTAAATTTGACTGGCGTTTTTCGATAAAGTAGGCAGCGACCCCCAATCCACCAGCGAGTAACAAAAAGGGCAAATTAGGCATTCCCGGGATCAACCCCATTATGCCTACAGCACCTGCGCTAATTGCCAATGGCTTTGGATTTTCCAGCAACTGTGCAGCGAACTGCTCACCCATATCCATTGAACTACTGGTGACTCGTGTCACGATAATCGCTGACGCGGTAGACAGGAGCAATGCCGGTATTTGAGCCACCAGACCGTCACCGATTGTCAGTAAAACATAGTGATGCGAGGCATCGGTCAAACTCAACTCATGTTGCGACATTCCAATACTTAGACCGCCCACTATATTGATAAACAAAATCAAAATACCGGCGATTGCATCTCCACGCACAAACTTACTGGCACCGTCCATTGACCCATAAAAATCAGCTTCTCCCGCAATCTCTTCGCGTCGCTCCCGAGCTTCATCCTGAGAAATCAAGCCCGAATTCAAATCAGCATCAATCGCCATCTGTTTACCGGGCATGGCATCCAAAGTGAATCGAGCACTGACCTCGGATACTCGTCCAGCACCTTTAGTCACGACGACAAAATTAATTATCACAAGGATGGCGAATACCACAAGACCCACAGCAAAATTTCCACCGATCACAAATTCGCCAAAAGCCTCAATGACCTTTCCTGCCGCATCAGCTCCGTTATGCCCATTCAATAACACCACTCGAGTCGACGCTACGTTGAGACCAAGGCGTAACAGAGTAGCGACCAATATCACACTGGGAAATATGGCAAAGTCCAACGGTTTAGTGGTATATACAACAACCAGCAATATAATTAATGACAACGTGATATTGAAGGTAAACAACAAATCCAACGCAAATGCAGGAAGTGGCAGGATCAACATAGCCAATAAAAGCAAAACCAATATCGGTGCGCCTAATCCACTTCGAACCACCAGTTTTATATTTTCAGCAAGGGTACCCGCATTCATGTTTTTAACATTCAGTTAAACCGTAGTTTCCATTGGAGATACCTTAATTTTTGGCACCTACTTTATATTCATCCGGAATTGGCAAATCCCGAGGCATTTCCGGTGCTTCGTTGCCCGCTATTCGAGCTGATTTAAGTTGGTATACATAGGCGAGAACTTGCGCAACAGCCAGAAAAAGGCCATTTGGAATCTCTGTATCCAACTCTGTTGAAAAATACAGCGCCCGGGCCAACGGTGGCGCCGAGATTATCGGCACGCGGCTGCCATTGGCAAGATTTCGAATATGAGCTGCAACCAGGTTCATCCCCTTGGCAACCACTTTGGGGGCATCAGCACTCTGTTGGTCATATTTCAAGGCCACCGCGTAATGCGTTGGATTAGTCACAATGACATCGGCTTTTGGCACCTCATCCATCATCCGACCTTGCGCCAGTTCCATCTGCAAGCTGCGAATCCGATTTTTCACCTCGGGCTGACCTTCCGAGTCTTTCATTTCATCCTTGACTTCCTGCAATGTCATTTTCATGTTGCGCTTGAAATCCCACAGTTGGAACGGCACATCAATAATCGCAATAAGGCCAACCGTTGCGCACAAAATAAAAAACGAGAATCCGATTAAATGTCCGCCATGAGTAATCGCCAAATGCAATGGCTCACCACTCAGGCCAACAAAGTCCGAGATTGACTGCGTAAAAAGAGTCGCCGTTACGCCGAATAGAAGCAATATTTTGACTATAGATTTCAACAGTTCAACCAGACTACGGACTCCGAACATTTTGCCTAAACCTTTTATCGGATCAAACTTTTCCAATTTCGGCTGCATCGAACTTAGACTAAACAACCAACCACTAATGGATAGCGGACCTACGAAAGAAGCGATTACCATGAGCAGGAGAAATGGCCAGACGACTTCAATCGCCTGCTGCATCACGCCACCGAAATGCTGGATCAATGACGATTTATCAAAAATATCCGTGCGATCCAATTTAAACTGCCCTCGCATTAACTGCCCAAGGCCCGTCACACCGCGGTTTCCAAACAGAAATATCGCAACTGACCCTACGATCAAAATAATGAAAGTACTGAGCTCCTTTGAACGGGCAACCTGACCCTTTTGGCGAGCGTCAGATAATCTCTTACCGGTAGGATCCTCAGTACGCTCTTGTCCCGTTTCCTCGGCCATTCAATATCCTATCGCCGTAACAGTAAGCTGATAGCTGCAAAACCATCATCAACCAAAGCAGAAAATTTGCTCACCACGCCTGGTAATGTGAGCCACATAAACCACAATCCAAGTAAGATCGTTACCACAAACCCGACCGCAAATATGTTCAATTGGGGTGCCACCCGGGTCGCCACCCCAAATCCAAGATTGACAAATAACACACCAAAGATCACCGGCAAGGCTAGCATCAAACCGCCAGCAAATATTCGACTGCTCCACATCAATAGTGTCCAAAGACCGGCCTTGGTGATTCCATCCATAGCAATGGGTATAGTATTGAAGCTATCGAGCAACATAAATATCAAAACCAAATGGCCATCGGACGCCAGAAACACCAAAGTAGTAATAAGTGCATAAAACTGTGCAACCACAGGCACCTGAACTCCGGTCTGTGGATCAACCATGGAAGCAAAGCCCAAACCCATACTGTAAGCGATGGCCTGCCCGCCAAATACCACAGCGGCAAACACCATCTGCAAAAAAAATCCTGTAAATAGACCTATAAAAACCTGATGTATCGCAATCATCACGCCCTGGTAAGTAAATAGCTGCAGTAAGGGTGGTTCAGGTATCAGCGGCATGACAATAAATGTCATCGCAACAGATAATAATACCCGTACCCGCGCTGGGACTGATTGACCACTGAATATCGGAATCGAGATAAACATTGAACCAATACGCAATAATGGCCAGATAAAAAGCGCGATTAGCTGCAATAATTGCTGTTCATGAATAGTCATCGGCCGAATATCAGAATTTTAGTGGCATTCCTCATACGGTTACTTATTCAACCGATCAGTGTCGGAATGCTTCTAACCAGGTTTTGCATATACTCCACTAACATGGCAATCATCCACGGTCCGGCATAAGACAAAACCACACCAATGGTGATCAATTTTGGTACAAAAGTCAGGGTCATTTCATTGATCTGAGTCGCAGCTTGAAACATGGCAATCAACAAACCCACACACAATGATGAAATAAGTATCGGGCCAATCAGTTTCACAGCGACCATCATGGCTTCCTGGCCAATACTCATAACTAGATCAGGATTCATATCAATCTCCTGGTTATCAGAATCACCGGGTAATCAACCCAAATGGTATGCCGTTAAAAATCGAGTTTGAAACACCACGATTAAGCATCTAAATATAAAAGCTTGCGGCCAACATTTCTATGATCAGGGTCCAACCATCGGCGAGCACAAACAACATCAATTTAAAAGGCA
This sequence comes from uncultured Methylococcaceae bacterium, assembly GCA_964528035.1. GTDB lineage: Bacteria > Pseudomonadota > Gammaproteobacteria > Methylococcales > UBA1147 > CAZGQY01. The sequence continues at coordinate 20,399 of CAZGQY010000059.1, forward strand.
AAGAAATAATCAACGGAGAAAGCATCATCATCCCCATAGACATCAGTACACTGGCAACCACCAGATCAATCACCAAAAATGGCAAAAATATTAGAAACCCTATCTGAAATGCTGTTTTAAGCTCACTAGTCACAAATGCAGGTAGTAACAACGAAAAAGGCACGTCATCCGAAGACTGTAGTTGCTGCTGTCCGGATAATCGCGCAAACACGAGCAAATCACTTTCACGCGTTTGCCTCAGCATAAAGGTACGAAACGGTATTGAAGCTTTTTCCAATGCTTGTTTGGCATTCAGCTTTTCACTCAGATAAGGCTGAACGGCTTGTTCATTAACTCGTTCGAATACCGGTAACATAATAAAAATGGTCAAAAACAAAGACAATCCCAACAGTATCTGGTTATTCGGAGTCTGCGCGGTACCCATTGCCTGTCGTAATAGTGCCAGCACGATCATTACCCGGGTAAACGATGTCATAGTAAATAACATTGCCGGCAACAAGGTCAGCAGCGTCATTAAAACCAATACCTGTATCGTCACGGTATAGGTCTGCCCACCCTGGTCATTACTGGAAACCATCAAAGCAGTCACTCCCGGATCAGCCAGCAAGGGAAAAGGAATGACTAACAAAAAACCTGTCAGTATCAGATAAAAAAGGATTTTTCGTTTAATCACGAATGTTCTCCACGAATTACACGCCGCAAACTGGCTCCGAATGTATCAGGTGGTACGTCATCCTTTCTTATTGGATCGCTAGCTGTATCATCCGATTCGAGAACATGCAGAGTTTGCACTCGGCCGGGTGCAACGCCCAACACTAACTGCTTTTCCCCAACCTGCACCAGTACCACCCGTTCTCGAGCA
>CAZGQY010000060.1:0-20942 GCA_964528035.1 uncultured Methylococcaceae bacterium
TTATCCAATGCGAAGATCCTACATTTTTCTGCCGGAACTAAAGTTTCGGTTTCGGTTCCGCTACCACTTTATTGTCTCAGGAAGCGAGTGCAAAACAATGCATTTTCAGTTCTCTGTTGGGTCGCTATTCAGAGTTTTTTTGATACACTTGCTTTCGAATACTTCTTCCCTTGTCACTGCCTGACAAGGGGTCAAATATCATATTGACTCCCTATCGACACGAATCCCGAGACCTACTTCTGCCAGGACCGCTACCAATCCAGTAGGCAAAGGTAATTCTTGAAAAGTTTGCTTTGCTAAGAACGGGAACTGCTCAAGTAACCAATGGTATTTTATTCCATTAAGAAAGTAATGGACTGCTTTAAACAAGGGGTCAAACAAGGGGTCAAATATCATATTACAAGGGGTCAAATATCATATTGACTCTCTATCGACACGAAACAAGGGGGTCAAATATCATATTGACTTTCTATCGACACGAATGCTGAGACCTGCTTATGCCAAGACCGGTACCAATCCAGTAGGCAAAGGTAATTCTTGAAAAGTTTGCTTTGCTAAGAACGGGAACTGCTCAAATAACCAATGGTATTTTATTCCATTAAGAAAGTGATGGACTGCTTTGGAAAAATGTAGGGTTTATAATACGTGGTTATGATACTTGACCCCCTGCTACGATTCAGATTCTGTGAATCGGGCCCTCCGTGAATATGTCACCAACAAACAATCAGCAACCTGACAAGACAAGGGGTCAAAGAACATAAGGGGTCAGAACATAAGGGGTCAAGCATATTTCTCTATACGAAATACTAAAATAGACTTACCCTCTTATCCTAACCCCCAAGAACTGACTACGAATGTGCTGCTCATCATGTAATCAACAGAGGCAAAAATTGCCAAACCATTGTTAATGGAAAGCTGCACTTAATTTCGATCCGGTATCGTAGGGAACAAAATTATCGATATTTGTCTTGTTTCCATACTATTTCGATGTCTTAGGCTAGCTTACACCTTATATGATATTTAGATATTTACAGAAAATTATCACTAAATTGGTATTTTCATGAGTAGCCATTTATAGTTACATATATGTAACTACATTTTAGCCATGAAATTCGTTTGGGACGACCGAAAAAACAAGACAAATCAACTTAAACACAAAGTTTCATTCGAAACGGCAAAACTTGTTTTTGAGGATCCGATGCAACTTAACATACTGGATCGTTATGAGGGAAATGAAGAGCGATGGCAAACGATTGGCTTAGTCAACGGCATATTGCTTTTACTCGTTGCCCATACCATGCGAGAAGCATTTTCAGATGAAATAGTACGAATTATATCGGCGCGAAAAGCAACCAAATCGGAAACGAAAAAATATGAGCAATCTATCTAGGCGGCAAAAAAAAGAAATCGATCAACTTTCACAAATAAACAATGATGAAATTGATTTTTCAGATATACCGGAAGTCACAGATTGGAGCGAGGCTGTTCGAGGAAAGTTTTATCGCCCGGTAAAAAAACAAATCACCCTGCGGCTTGATGCCGATATGATCGAATGGTTTAAATCGAAAGGGAATAAATACCAAACCAGGATAAATCAGGCATTGCGCGAATATATGATAACGCATCAGCATGAATAGCTGCTGTAATTGCTCGCAAACAAGGACGGTTACTAACACTCCATCAATCTTAAAAAAAACAAGTCAAAACAAGGGGTCAAGCATATTTCTATATATGAAAAACTTAATATAGCCTCAACTCCTTACCCAAACCCACAAGAATTGACTACGAAGACTCCCATGCTTGCGCCTACTTCTTTCCTTTTCACAGGGAAAAGGCTGGAGACTGACTACCCTGCCAACCAGGGAGTTTCACAAATTATTGCACAATTCAAACACCACTTCAGTCTGCCGGTTACTTGCGATGTTGTGTTTAAAAAGAACACTTGAAAGTAGTATCATTAGTGATATCTTTAACCAGTGGATGGCATAGCTAAGATCATAACGGAAATGAAAGCAAACCCTAAAGGGGTTCGTTTCAATGACCTTCAGAAGGTCTGTACGCATTATTTCGGCAAACCACGCCAAAGCGGTAGTAGCCATTGTGTCTATAAAACGCCATGGCCCGGAAACCCGCGTGTTAATATTCAAAACCACAAGGGTAAAGCGAAGCCCTATCAAATTAAGCAGGTACTTCTTGCCATTGAAAAAGTTGAGGTGCATCATGGTTCTTGAGAGTGATAAATATACATACCGCGTATTGTGGTCTGATGAAGATGAAGAATTTATAGGCTTGTGTGCTGAATTCCCAAGCCTCAGTTGGTTAGCATCTACCTCTGAAAAAGCATTGACAGGCATTCGTTCTGTCGTTAAAGATTGCATTGCAGATATGAATAAAAATAAAGAAGAATTGCCTTTACCGCTATCGACTCGTAAATATAGTGGTAAGTTCATGGTTCGTGTGCCACCTGAGGTTCATCGCCATCTTGCAATAGAAGCTGCCGAGTCCGGTGTAAGTTTAAACCGTATCGCAAGTGCAAAACTAGCGCATTAAACTCGCTAAAGGAATCGAAGGGGCCAGAGTCATTGATTATTCTTCATGGCTCAATATGCCCCTGACGACCGGTCGATAAATGTCACGCTGTCCTCTGCTTTGCTATTGGCTCGCTGAATAATAGGTTGATGAACACGCGACAAATTGAGTCTTGGTAATCGAGGCGAGCCATATTTCTTTATGTTTTCCGATCCTTATAATATACAACTCATTTTATCGGAAATAACATTAGCTCTGACGCTCTTCTGAAAACCGGACAATATTACGATGACTGATTGATTACTGCCCTATGAAAAGATTTTTTCGAGACCTGCTGTTCTTAGTAATTGGGAGTGTTTTGCTTTGGATTATTTTTTCTAGATGGGTAGGCATAAACGTTCCATTAGGCACTAAAGATTCACCGACATCACAATTGTTGGCTAATCGAATGGTGCTTCCTGATGGCTTTGCGGTCAGTGTTTATGCCTCAGGTCTACGGGGTATACGACTGCTGCATCTAACGTCAAAAGACGATCTTTTGGCCAGTATACCGAGGTCGGGCAAAATCGTACTTATCGAACAAGATTGAAACATTAAGGGTCAAGTTGGCAATCGTAGAAACCTCATTACCGGACAAAACTTGATCCATTTCGAAACGGCCAATTGGCGACTACCGATATTCGCCCCCGGAGAGGCCCGGCGGAAAACGAGTTTTTTAACTCTGATTTTCTTCCACCTGCGGCAACCTGTCCCCTACTGCGAAAGAGCAATATTACGGGACGACGAGGAAATAATAATGTTCTCGATTGTTTAAAATGCTATCATCGTTCAGGCGTATTCTGGAGTAATTGAGAAATAATATTCATAATGGATGAAATAAAAAGAAGCCCAAGAATTAATCTTGGTATCGTTTTATAAAATTATTTATTGAGGGGGTGCAACATGGACTATTGGATTTTTTTTGCAATTTGGATCTTCGGTGGAATCGCTTTTTTCATGGCTAACAGAGTTCAGCCATTGTCGGGCGATGCGATTGCTACAGTTGAAGAAGACAACGACGATGTGGAAGATGATGAGAATTCAGAGGATGAGGTGGATTCTGAAGAAAGTAACGAAGAAGAAGAAGGTGAGGAAGCATCGGACGAAGCCGACTGAATTGACTCATATGAAAAAAATCGAGCTTGACGGTAGACTAAAAGCTAGACGGTCAGCAAACCCCAGGCTGGATGGCATCTTGCTGTTAGCCTCAGTATATAGACTGAGGCTGTCAGCAAGATTGGCTCTAACCATTCAACCATAACCCGCGCGTGTCCCACCCTGGCCATTCCAGGGCAATTAGAAAAAACATGTTGGCGACATCTCACTATGGTGTACTTGAATTAGCTTAGCCGTTTGCCGAGATTCACAAGAATGGAATAAGGGCCTTTTACGAATCAAACGGGTTTCTTAAAATAACCGTATCGTTCCGATCAGGACCGGTAGAAACGATTTCAACCGGTACATCGACCAGATCTTCGATTTTTTTTAAAAACGCCCGAGCATTAGCCGGTAACTCAGTTAAGTTTCTAATCCCCGAGGTCGATTCACTCCAACCCGGAAATTCTTCAATCACCGGAGTGCATTTTTCCAGCTTTTCGGCTGCATTTGGTGCATGGGTGATGCGCTCGCCATCATAGTTATATGCAGTGCAAATACCGACTTTGTCCAATCCATCTAAGACGTCGAGCTTGGTAATACATAAACCGGACAGACTATTCAATGTGTTGGATTTTCTTAGCGCTACAGAATCCAGCCAACCACAACGGCGCGGACGACCCGTTGTTGCACCGAATTCCGCACCTTTTTCTGCGAGATGGCCTCCAATACCATTGAATAGTTCACTCGGAAAAGGTCCATTTCCCACACGCGTCGAATACGCTTTAGTTATTCCAAGTACATAATCAAGCCGCAATGGGCCCACACCGGAGCCAATCGCTGCACCGGCAGCCGAGGTATTTGATGAAGTTACGAAGGGATAGGTACCGTGGTCGATATCCAATAACGCGCCCTGGGCACCTTCGTATAATATATTCTTAGCGGCTTGTTGATATCCATGTAGAGCATCCGATACATCGACCAGCATGGGTTTGATTTTTTCTGCAAAACCCAAAGTCTCATCAAAAACCGACTGGTAATCCAGAGCCTCTCCGCCATAATATTGCGCCAGCATAAAATTATGGTATTCAAGTAATTTTCTGAGTTTTTCAGCAAATAAATCTTCATTAAGCAAATCGCCTGTACGTATTCCTCGCCGAGCGACTTTATCTTCATAAGCAGGGCCAATACCCCGCCCGGTTGTACCGATAGCGTGTTTACCCAGCGCTCGCTCCCGCGCATGATCCAGTGCAATATGGCTTGGCAATATTAATGGGCAGGCGTCACTGATCCACAACCGCTGCCGCACCGATACCCCTGCACTCCCAAGTAAATCAAGCTCTTTAAACATATCAGGCAGGGAAATCACTACTCCGTTACCGACAAAGCATTCGACATTGTCACGTAAAATACCTGAGGGAATCAGATGAAGTATGGTTTTGTTGCCATTAATTACCAGCGTATGCCCTGCATTATGGCCCCCCTGAAAACGGACGACAGCATCTGCCTGTTCAGTCAACAGGTCTACTAATTTGCCCTTGCCTTCATCACCCCATTGCGTCCCTACTACAACAACATTTTTAGACATCGATTTAACCAAGATTCCGTTTTCAAAAAACAATAAAAATTTGTATGCCTATGTCAGCGCGTATTCTTACGTGATATAGGTTATTGATTATGTGGTATATTTAAACAAGAATGTTACATTTGATCCTAGTTGGGGTACTTGCACCTCCCAATTTATCAATTAGAAGCCAACTAACGATCCATTAACCCGCTATGCAGTTACAACGACCCATGCACTCTGTTCCTTTACCAGACGATATTGGCAACTCATTTCTTCGACTGTACCCAGTTGTCCTGGTAATTGCTGGATTACACGACGACCGCTGCGACGCAATTCCGCAATCGCTCGGGACAGATTCGAATCATCTTCTGAAGGCGCAAATATGGCACCTTCGCTCTCCAATTTCTTAGATTGACTCAGATTGGCCAATACTTTGACATCCGCACTAAATCCGGTAGCCGGCCGGGCACGCCCAAATACTTTTCCAATTTCATCGTAACGACCACCACGGGCAATTTCACGACCGTAGCCTGGCACAAAAGCCGCAAAAACAACGCCCGTCTGGTAATGATACCCCCTTAATTCAGCAAGATCGAAATTAATCGGTAATTCCGGAAAACAATCGCTGATTTTTACTCTCAAGGTTTCAAGATACAATAAGGCGTCCTTTACACTCTGATTGGCCGACTCAAATTTCTTCCGCGCTATTTCGACAATATCGGTAGATCCATTTAATCGCGGCAGCTCCTGTAACATTTTTCGAATCTCGCCTGATAGACCATATTTTTCCAACAATACATCCAGTTCAGTGAATGCCTTACGTTGCATCACATCGAACACTTCGCATTCCTGGGACTCACTTAGGCCTGCCTGTTGTGCCAATCCACGAAAAATACCCACATGCCCGAGATCGATATGAATGTTCCTGATACCTACCGTCGAAAGAGATTCCAACATCAATTGGACGATTTCAAAATCGCTTTCGACACCCGCGTGTCCGTATAATTCGGCACCCACCTGCAATGGGCTGCGAGTTTTTTCCAATGGATCAGCTCGAGTATGCAACACTGTACCAATGTAACAAAGTCTGGTCGGCAGACTTGTTTTCAGATTGTGTGCATCAATACGCGCAACCTGTGGGGTCATGTCCGCTCGAATACCCAGCATTCGGCCACTGACCTGATCAGTCAACTTAAAGGTTTGCAGATCCAGATCATGTCCTGTACCCACCAGTAAAGAATCGATGAACTCAATGAATGGAGGCATCACTAATTCGTATCCCCAGGAATCGAATAAATCCAATAGCCTGCGTCGAAGCAATTCCAGCCTGGCGGCTTCTTCAGGCAAACTCTCTTGAATTCCTTCAGGAAGCATCCAACAGTCGTTCTGGGCATTTCGTTCAAACCCGCACCTAACAATGAAAAAGACAAACGTAACTGGCTCGCCCCTCTATCGGTAATCTGTTCCGGAAGACGCCGTAAATACATCCTTGTAGGCTTGAATGCGGCTTCCCTGCCGCCATACACTTTCTCCACAGATCCCCATAGAGGGCTGTTTCAATTTGGGGGCAAGTAGTTACAGACAAACAAACATTTTTAGCTTAATTACCTAAAGAGTCGAATTGTTTATAAGCCACAATGACGGTTAACCGGGTAAATTAGCAAAGCAGCGAAGTAGCAAATTAAATCCTGAGAAAAGATACATAGACATAAATCTCCGTCACAGAAACGGAAAAACCCACAGTGACTGTCCAAAAGTCACCATGGGTATATCTATTTAACTTGATATAAATTTAAAACCAGTTGGCTATTTTTCTTTTCCAAAATATTTGAAAAAGTCAGAATCAGGCTCCAATACCAACATATCGCCACCTTGTTTAAATACATTTTTATACGCATTTAAACTCCGGTAGAACGCGTAGAATTCGGTATCCTGCCCATAAGATTTTGCATATATATCAGTCGCAACTGCATCGCCCTGACCGCGTGTTACTTCCGCTTCCCTATAAGCTTCAGCAAGAATGACCTCTCGTTCCTTATCCGCTTCAGCACGTATACGTTCAGACGCTTCAGCACCCTGTGAACGAAATTCTTTCGCGATCCTTGACCGTTCAGCCTCCATGCGTCGATACACGGAATGGCTCACATCACTGGGCAAATCAACTCTTTTGATTCGCACATCGATAATATCAATACCCCACTTCAAGGCCACATCACGTGTACCCTCGACCAATACATTACGCAGTCCAGCCCGATCTGCAGAAACAACCTGATTAATCGTTCTTTTACTAAACTCACTGCGCATTGCGTCCTTCATAATCTGATCCAGTCGCATATTGGCTTGAGTCGGATCCCCCGCCACGGTGGTATAAAATAACCCGACATCCTGAATTCGCCACTTTACAAATGAATCAACGATGACGTTTTTCTTCTCTGATGTTAGAAACCTTTCTGGTTTTGAATCCAGCACCAGAATACGCGCATCAAAAAGTTTGACGTTGTTATACACTGGAATTTTAAAGTGGATTCCAGGCTCATAGTCTGTTTTTACAATTTTACCAAATTGGAAAAGAATGGCTTTCTGAGTCTGATGCACCGTAAACACAACGGTGTAAATCAAGAACATTGATATACCGATAATCGAAAATAATCTATTCTGGGTCATCAGCGTCCCCTCCTATCACGACCACGGGTGGAAGTACGTGTATTTGTCACCGAAGACTTAGGCTTAGTGGATGATGTCACATACTCAGATGGTTTACGGGTTGACGATACTTTACCAGGCTTTTTTGAGGAACCCAGTTTATCTAAAGGCAGGTACAACAAGTTATTACTACTCTCAACATCGACCACTACTGTTTCAGAATCCTGCAACACTTTTTCGATCGCTTCAAGATAAAGTCGTTTTCTTGTTATTTCAGGTGCTTTGGAATACTCCACCAACAATTGATCAAAGCGACTGGCGTCACCCTTTGCTTCAGAAATAACCTTTGCCTTATATGCCTGAGCTGCCTGCACTCTGCGAGCCGCAGCACCGCGAGCCTGAGGAATTACTTCTTTCATATAAGCTTGCGCTTCACGAATAAATCGTTGTTTATCTTCTCGTGCCTTAATAGCGTCTTCGAACGCAGCCTGTACTTCTTCCGGAGGCTGGGCATCCTGCAAGTTCACACTGGTAACCAAAATGCCTGCTTCGTAGGTATCCATTATATCCTGAATTTCTTTTTTAATTCTGGCAACAATTTCACTACGACCTTCAAGCAAAACAAAATCGATCTTGCTTTGACCTATGACCCCACGTTCGGCACTTTCAGTGACCTGTTTTAACGTTGCGGACGGCTCGAATACGTTAAATAGAAAATTTTTCGCATCTTTGACCTGGTATTGTATTGCCAGCCTGGCATCAACGATATTTTCATCTTCGGTTAGCATAAGTGCTTCACGAGGCACCGACCCCAAAGACGACTGTTGACGTCCACCTGAACGATAACCCACCTCCAAAAACCGCTCTTTCTTTACGTTGACTTTAGTTACCGTTTCAATGGGTACCGGCAAATGCCAATGCAGTCCTGGCTGGGTCGTTTCAGTATACGCACCAAAGCGGGTAATTACTCCTCGCAGACCTGCATCAATTTTATACAACCCTGTTGCGCACCAAAGTAACAGCGCAATAACGAGAACAACACCCATACCAGCAAAAGACTGACCCGGTTGACCGGATTGACCGTCAGAGCCTCCTCCAAATATGCCGCCGAGTTTATCTTGCATAGACCGAATCACTTGATCAAGATCCGGTGGACCTTTGTCTTGGTCACGACCACTCCACGGGTCTTTATTGTCACCTCCCGGTTCATTCCAGGCCATAAATCCTCGCTCCAATTTGTTAAAGTTAATATAAAATCAGTTTCTGACGAATCAGATCATTTAGGGCTTATCCTAAAAATCCGTACAGATGTACAAATCCCGTTAAAAAACACCGATTCCGGTTAGACAAAATCAATAGATCGAATTATTACCGCAATTCGCTGTCCACTGTTCCCTACAACCGGCGCTATTATAAAGGATTAATTCGATCAATACTGAAAATTTTATAAGAATATCATGTAGGCTCTGGTTTTCAAGAATAAAAACCACTTTTTTAAATACTTCGCAGGCTGTTAATACTCTTAAACAAGAACCTATATGGTATGACGATCGCAGCAATGAAATCAATGCGGCAAAATGTCGCAACCTCGATTCAATGACATCAAGCGGTTAATGGCTTGAGTTTTTCCAAAATTCTGACATCTTTTAGCAAGCCTAAATCCTTTTTTCGAATTTCCACTGCCATCTGCCAGCCTCCGACATCGATCTGAGAATCTTCTATTACACGCGCATATGCGAATACTTTTGCCCTAACCTTACCCTGCTGTGGAGTTAAGTACAGGTACCGCTGCACTATTTCATCGTCGAAAAATGCACATAGAGCAGTCTGCAAATCTGCAAGCCCTTCTCTTTTCAAAGCCGACACCCAAATTCGATTCCGAGCATTCTTTAATCTGTTTTCCGATGTTGACAAATCCCGACCGCTTAAATCCGCCTTATTGTATACCAGTAATTGTGGTATCTGATCCGCACCAATGTCTTTTAGCACCTGATTTACATGCGAAATATTGGTCTCTTTTTCTTCGCTGCTGTCATCAACAACATGAAGCAATAACTGTGCATGGCCGATTTCCTGTAAGGTCGATCGAAACGCGGCAACCAGTTCATGCGGTAAATGTCGAATAAATCCTACCGTGTCAGCAAGAATAACCGGGGATCCAGTTGATACTTCAAAACGCCTTAAGGTCGCATCCAAGGTTGCAAACAATTTGTTTGCTGCGTAGGCTTGTGCTCCGGTCAATGCATTGAATAATGTTGATTTTCCGGCATTGGTATATCCCACCAAACCGATAATTGGAATATCTGCCTTCATGCGGGATTGGCGGTTTTGACTGCGTTGCTGGTCAACTTTCTCCAAACGCCTGCGTATTTGCCGCATTCGGATACCGATCAATCGGCGATCAGTTTCTAATTGTGTCTCGCCCGGACCACGCAATCCTATGCCACCTTTTTGCCGTTCCAGATGTGTCCAGCCTCGAATAAGGCGAGTGGAAAGATGCTGTAGCTGAGCCAATTCAACCTGCAATTTTCCCTCAAATGATTTAGCTCGCTGAGCGAATATATCAAGAATCAGTCCATTCCGATCAACCACACGAACTCCGAGCGCTTGTTCAAGATTGCGCTCCTGTCCGGGACTTAAGGCATGATTGACAAGAACAAGATCCGCAGAAAACTCTCTTATCGATTCCTGAATTTCGGCCAGTTTACCTTTACCAACAAAACTACGCGGATCCGGTATTCGCCGACTACTCGTCAGACAGCTGACCGGCGTCACACCGGCCGAAACAGCTAATTCGTACAGTTCCTGAACATCATCCTTGTTACTGAAAGCAGACAAGTGAAAAAGAACCGCCGTTTCACCCGTAGACGGTCGTTCAAACAATGATCGCCCCGCATACCAAAACGTTAAAGTTGAAACTAAAACCCAGGTACTTCAAATCGTAGCTACATTCTAACAATTATTCGGGATCAACCATCTCATCGGCACGTTGAACCCGTATCTGACGGGCGGGTACGATGGTCGAAATAGCATGCTTATACACCATTTGACTGATTGAATTTTTCAGCATCACCACGTATTGATCGAACGAGTCTATCTTACCTTGTAATTTTATTCCATTTACTAAATAAATGGATACCTGCACATGCTCTTTTCGAAGCGCATTTAAAAACGGATCCTGAAGATTTTGCCCCTTTGACATCCGACATCCTCCTTTTATTGTTATTCCAGTCACATTATTCGGCAGACCGTCCACCCCCAACCGTGGATTCATGAGTATACCACATAAAGACAAATGTATTCGCTTATACAGCGAAACTGTTTGGGTAAAAACCCAATTAATAATAGACGCTAAAAGCAGACCGTTTCTACTTTCTCCAGCCTATATGGCTCTTATCATCCCTGACTCGAGTTGTTACTGTAGAGTCCCTTACATCAACAAAGGTTCCACGTCTTTTAAAATTTTCTCGAAAATACCGGATTTACCATAGTCGTAACGAAAATTCGCGGGTTCTTTCCTTAGCCATGTGAGCTGTCTTTTTGCCAGTTGACGGGTCGCCACAATCGATTTTTTAACCATATCCTGTCGATCATATTCCCGATTCAAGTAACCCCATACCTGACGGTAACCAACAGCACGAACCGATGGATGCCTGTCGGTCAGATCGCCTCGATTAAACATCCCCTCAACTTCTTCAACCAAGCCTTTTTCTATCATTCCAGTGAATCGGTCAGCAATTCGTCTATGTAATTGCAAACGGTCACCGGACTCGACCACCAGCTTAATCGCATTCGGCAACGATGATTGTTGTTTGTCTGCATTGAGCAACTCCGTTAAAGATTTGCCTGTCACTCGAAAAACCTCTAACGCGCGCTGAATCCTTTGTGGATCATTCGGATGAATACGAGCCGCTGAATGTGGATCAAATTCCGCGAGTTGATCATGCATTTTTGACCATCCCAACAATCGAGCTTCTTCGTCAATTTGATTGCGAATTTTCTGATCAGCACTGGGTAAAACGGCTAATCCGTGCAGCAATGCTTTAAAGTAGAGCATTGTTCCACCGACTAGAAGGGGAATTTTTCCTCTTTTACGAATTAACCGTACCAAATCGAGTGCATGAGTTTTAAACTGACCTGTGGAATAAGACTCGGAGGGATCCAGAATATCTATTAAATGATGCGGAATACCTTGCATCTGATCGATATCAGGCTTAGCTGTGCCAATATTCATTCCACGATAAACCATCACCGAATCAACGCTTATTATTTCGCATCCCAGGCGGTCGGCCAGAGCAATCGCCAAATCAGACTTTCCTGTTGCGGTTGGCCCCATAAGGCATAGGACCGAAGAGTGGGGATTGGTGGTTTTACTGCCCACGAAGAAAAAACTTGTCCAACTCTTTTTTATTCAATTCGACCCAGGTTGGTCTGCCATGGTTACACTGCCCGCTTCGTTCGGTTGCCTCCATTTCCCGAAGCAGAGCATTCATTTCATCGCGGGTTAAGCGGCGATTGGCTCGAACAGATCCGTGACAAGCCATAGACGACAGGATTTCATTTGATTTATCCTCCACTAGCGTACTTTCACCCAGCGAACCAATATCCGCCAGAAGATCGCGAACCAGAGTCTCTGCATCCACATTAACCAACTGTGCCGGTAGCGACCGGATTACTAATGTTTGGATTCCCGAACGCTCAACTTCCAAACCATAGCTACGAATTCGATCCTGTTCAGATTCGACCAATTCGGCTTCAGACTGACTAACACTGATCCTGATTGGCAACAATAATGGCTGTTCCACTATTTTATTTTCCGAAAACTCTCGCTTCAAACGTTCATAGGTCACCCGTTCATGCGCCGCATGAGCATCGACCAAAATCATGCCGTTTTTGGATTCTGACAAGATATAGATATCGTGCAGGTGGGCGATTGCATAACCCAATGGGGGGATTTCGCCTGGCGTCGTTACTGGAACCTGACTGCTTGGCGTAGTCTCAGACCGACCCACCAACGCTGCATAGTTTTCTATTTCTTCATTAACCTGCATTGGTAATGAAGATTGCTTCATTATATGAGTCGCCGCAATCGCGGGTATTTCATCCGCAAGCTGCACCTGCTGCGAAGAGTCCGCTATAACAGGCTGATCACCTGGACGCACCGCCGCCAGGCTACGATGGATAGCGCGAAACAAAAAATCGTGAATCAATCGAGTATCCCTGAATCTGACTTCCATTTTCGCAGGGTGGGCATTCACATCCACCTGACTGGGGTCCATTTCGAGATACAAAACAAAAACAGGATGCCGACCGGAAAACAATACATCTTTATAGGCCTGCCTCACTGCGTGGCTGATCAATTTGTCGCGTATCAAGCGACCGTTCACATAAAAATATTGCATGTCGTTCTGACTTCGGGAAAAAGTCGGCAATGCTAACCAACCATGCAAATGCAATTGGGACGCTTCAAAATCAACAGCCAGAGCGTTGTTAAGAAAACCCGACCCACAGATCTCGCTGATCCGTCCTTCCTGGTTCACTGGAGACTCAGCAGGTTTCAGGTTCAATACAGACTTGCGGTTATGATTAAGCGAAAAACCCACATCAAAACGAGCCAGAGCCAAACGTTTTACGACGCTTTCCATATGTAGAAATTCGGTTTTTTCTGTTCGAAGAAATTTCCGCCGCGCCGGAATATTGTAGAATAAATCCTGAACTTCAATGACAGTACCACCAGGCAGGGAATCGGGCGAAGGGCTAAAATCAGATTCACTGCCGTCTGCTTTTACACTCCAGGCACATTCACTCTCTTCGAACCGAGAAGTCAGCTTCAGTTTTGCAACCGCGCTGATACTAGGCAAGGCTTCGCCCCGAAACCCCATGCTTTTGGTGGTTTCCAGGTCATGCATAGACTCAATTTTACTGGTTGCATGTCGGCAGAGAGCCAGACCAAGATCATCCTTGTGTATCCCCCAGCCATCATCACGAACTCTAATCAGGCGCACTCCGCCCTGATCGACATCGATGGAAATATTGCTGGAACCCGCATCAAGACTATTTTCAATCAATTCCTTGATTATGGATGCAGGTCGCTCGATGACTTCACCCGCAGCAATCTGATTGACCAACTGCGGTGGTAGTTTTTTAATATTCATCAGACAGGTAAATTCTATTCTGATACTGCGACCATGGTCGCAAATGACTGAGCCAAATTATACCAGTATCAGATCGCTATGAACCACGTAAAACATCCGAACGCCAGGGAAAGTCATAAAAAGACGCCTTACGACGGAAACAGGCATTTCATCTGATTTTTCTAAATAAACTTTTCGGACAATCCCATTAATACTCACACAAACCCTTTCCAATCGAAAAAGCTTTTTCGTTAACTTACTCGCCTCCACCCTTACTTCATAGGTATCCCTATCTGTAACTAATGCATTGTTAAACGTGCACAATTCACATTATTTGGATAGCAAACTACCGGGCATTTCGTTCAGGTTCGTGGAAAAATATAACCATAACTAAACGGAACTGACAGAAATACCAGGAGATGTGCTGGTGACACCAATGTTTTATGACTAACAAATCGTCGCTTATTACTTTTAACCAAACGAATCGTTCAAAACCACACAAGGAACAGTACTATGAAAAATTTTCTTGCTTCTATCGCCTTTGTCCTTATTGCGTTTAACGCTGATCCTGCCGCCGCAATAAACATTGCCGGAATCAACTTTGACGAAAACGCATTTGCCGATGAGTTAGTTTCTTACACAGGCTCTTTCAACACATGGAGTGGTCAACTTGAAGAAGCTTTAACAGATAAAAATGCGGCTTCCTTCGCCTATTCGTGGTCTCCTGGCTCTTTTGTGCAACTCCAGTTTACGGATAACAAGGTCGTCAATGGTGACGGTGATGATTTGGCACTGTTCGAGTTGAATGTTCCCGACTCATTTGCTATCTATTTAACACCAGACGGAAAAAGCATCACTGGAAAAACTGTCTACACCGGACTCAAAATCGACGGACGCTCACTCAATATAGCGACCTTTGACTTATCGGATTTCGGACTAAACCCGGGAGAGATGATTACCGAGCTCTATATCTCCACAGAACTAAACACGCTGACTACCGCACCTTCCTTATCTTTGGTCGGTGCAATAAATTCTTCGTCTATTCCTGAGCCTGAAATGCCCAGTTTATTCGGACTATTATTGCTTATATTAGTATTTTCTCATCACCGTAAACAGAATAAACTTTACCAAGCGCTACAGAATCATTAATAGTTAACCACCATAGTGAAATAAATATTATAAATTATACGAGCCTGTCGGAGACGGTATTATTGATATTCGACAGCCAATCGATAAGGAGCGAGGTTTTAATAATATGCGAAAGATTGACGCAGGATAATTGTTTGTCTTCAAGGCGTAGCAACAGGCGCATAGCCGGGCTACGCAACTGGTGCTACAACGCAGAAGACGGACAATAAGACAAGTCCAGATTCGTATATTATTGAATCCTCGCTCCTAAGTCTAAACCCTGGTTATAAGGCAGATCCAAGAATTATCGAAGATAATTGAAGACCTTTACTAACACTCGGTCGTATTCGCTAAGAATACAAATCAGTATGAATGGTAGATGTCAGCCGAAAATTCCTACACCCAACCGGTATACACCCCCTGGATATTGCACTACTCGACTCGTCTTCACAGTTATCCGCCAACCGGTATTCCAGCGACTCGCCCTACTTTCTCTTTCCTGCCAGAGGCAACGTGCACACCCGGTCGGGTATACATCGCGAAATGATCTCTGATTCCCTGAAATATTGCCTTGGCGATGTGCATTTGATGCTTGGACGACTTTAACTTTTTTTCCTCGGAGGGATTGGAAATAAATGCCGTTTCCACCAGTATTGATGGAATATCGGGCGATTTCAAAACCACGAAGCCCGCTCTCTGCACAGTTCGTTTATGAACAGGCCCCATATTTTTAAGGTTCTTGAGTACCTTATCCGCCACTTCACTGCTGACTTCATGTGTCGCTGTTTGCGATAGATCCAGTAGAAGTTCGACCAGATCATTACCCTTACCATCCAGGCTGACGCCACCCACCAGATCAGATTTATTTTCCTGCGTTGCCAGCCACTTGGCCGCTTCGCTGGAGGCTCCCTTACTCGACAGCGTGTACACAGAAGAACCTTTAATACTCGACATTCTAAACGCATCCGCATGAATTGAGACAAACAGATCGGCCTTTGCCTTTCTTGCTTTCTTCATTCTCTGTCTCAAACCAACGTAGTAGTCACCGTCACGGATCATAACCGGACGCATTCCCGGTTGTTTTTTTATCAATCTTTCCAATTTTTTAGCAACAGACAGAACAACATCCTTTTCCAAAGTTCCCTTTGCTCCCGTCGCACCAACGTCATCACCTCCATGACCTGCATCGATTGCGATAATCACTTCATTTTTCGGCTTTGCGCGTTTGGTTATTCGAATCGGTTTAGGGGTCTTGCGTTTTTTTTCATCCAAGACATATGAACTGCGATCAGACTTAAAGCCGGACTGGGTTGTTTTTCTGGTATCCGTTATTTTTCCAGGATTAGATTCAATTACCGAATTTTTTGAGCGTATTACTTTTGGATCTGGTTTTGTTGATTGCTTCTTTACCAGCCGAACAGGTTTGGGTGCTTTGTCTATAGCAGGCGGTAATGATGGTTTTTTCAGCTCCGGCACTGCTTTTTTAGCACCAATTGACGGCGACGGCGTTTGCGGGACGGACTTATTAGTATAAAGATCAAGAACCAGTCTATGACCATAGGTATTATTAGGGGTCAATAAAAAATCTTTAGGGCGAACGCCTTCCTTTAGATCGATCACTACCCTTAGGTTGGTTTTATCCCGGGGAGCACTGCGAATTTTTTTGAATAATGGGTGTGACTTCGGTGGCTGTAAAATTTTACCGGATAAATGAGTATCTTTAAGATCAATGACAACCCGCCTTGGGCCATCCAGCGTAAAGACTTTACGCCCTACAGGCGCCGACACATCGAATACAAAACGGGTATGATCCGGAGCTGTCCAGAAGCGAAGCGATTTTAGTTGAACAGTCTTCGCCAATGCAATGTCTGTGAAACACAAAACCAGAATCGAAAACCCTATTAAAAATACAACCCGCTCTCGTTGCTTTAAGATTTGCATAAAATCGCCCTTAGCCCAATCTCAATCCTGTCGTTATTTCCCGCTATCCCCTAATAATAGCTACGGTATCCAAATATTTCTTAAACTAACATGCCCAACTACCCGGCCTAACGCCAAATGTCCACTAAATTTGCAGGTAGCCCAATTCAAATCCAGGACAAAAAACAAAGCAACCTGACATGTGGAGTTCAATCTATGTTTGTTGCCTATAAAATAGCGGTTTCTTGATAAAACCGCAAGTAGTTACTTAACATAGTGAACTAATCCATTGTAAAGGTAATTATTTTATACTTTCCAGAATCTAATTTACAGCGCGTGAAGCATCGATACACCCACAGGAGATTTTGCATTTGCGCTGACGATGCGTGTATCCCCATCAATATCGATATTTATTACCACATCGGGCTGCGGCAACACACCTTCGCCTCGATCTGCCCATTCAACAAAGCAAACGACTTCCTGGTCCAGATAGTCTCTGATACCGATCCATTCCAATTCTTCAGCGTCGGACAATCGATATAGATCAAAATGAATCAAATGAATATTTGCTAACTGATAATCCTCCACCAGTGTAAATGTTGGGCTTTTTACTATTCCCTGGTAGCCACTTTCTCGCAAAAAACCACGTACCAATGTGGTCTTTCCTGCACCCAGATCACCCTGCAAAAAGATCACCACACTAGTCGGAACGCTGTATCGAAATAATTTCCCACCGTATTTCAGCATTTCTGATTCGTTATTGATCAATTCGCTCATGGATTAACCAACCGTCTCAAAGGCTCAAGAAGATCACTGGCCAATAGCCCACGTTCACCATCAGTTGCTGCGATATCTGCTGCTTGTCCATGAACAAATACACCCGTTTCAGCAGCCGAATGAATCGAATCACCCTGTGCGACCAGACCTGCGATGACTCCAGTCAATATATCCCCCATCCCACCGCTCGCCATTCCCGGATTTCCTGTGGGGCACACCGAAGTTGTCTCACCGTTATGAATGATCGTTCCTGCGCCTTTAAGTACACAAATGCCGCCATATTTACTCTGGATCGCTTTTGCCGCGGCAAACCGATCCCGCTGTATGTCGACCGAGTGGGTACCCAGAAGACGGCCAGCCTCTCCCGGATGAGGTGTCAATACCCAATTGTCTTTTCTTGTCGGATATTGAGACAGTAAAGTCAGGGCATCGGCATCGACTACCAAAGGTTTACTCTCCTGAATGACGGATTCAAAGATCCTCAATCCCCAATCGTTCAATCCCAAACCAGGACCAATAGCAATCACGCTGGCCTTTTGCAGCAAGACTTGCATTTCATCAACAGACTCCACGCCACGACACATCAACTCCGGTTGAGATATATTCAAAAACACAGCATGACTGGCACGCGTTGCAACGCTAACCAATCCCGCGCCAATTCGCGCACCTGCCTGCGCCGCCATGCGGGCGGCACCACAAAAACCGGTATCACCCCCGACAACTAACAAATGGCCAAAATAACCCTTATGGGAACTACGTGGCCGACGAGTAAAATTAGACGAAGGATCTGTTAATAGCCAGGCAGCAGGTATCTGAGAATCAAAAACGTCTGCGGGCACAGCCAGGGAATCAAAGTCTATTGACCCGGTATAATCCCTCGATTCACCGGTATACAGACCCTGCTTAACACCGATAAACGTCACAGTTTGAGTGGCACGTACCGCATTGCCCAAAGGAACCCCCGTATCTGCGTTCAGGCCTGAGGGTATATCCAGAGCCAGCACGGGAATCTTGTTCTGATTCAGCTTGGCGATCGCATCCGCGAAGCCACCGGAAACCTCCCGGTCCAGACCTGTTCCAAGCATTGCATCAACAACAATGTCTTTCCCCGAAAAACTATTTTCAGAAAACAATTCCACGTCGCCGCCTGCCTGCAAATATTCCTGCCAGGCCAGTTTGGCATCACCACGCAATTTTTCGGGGTCAACCAGGGAACAAACAGCGACAGCAAGGCCCGACTCTATCGCCAATCGAGCAATCACATAACCATCCCCGGCATTATTACCCGCTCCGCAGATTACCAATATGGATTTTGCAGCAGGCCACTGCTCTTTTAAACAGTCAAACGCCGCCTGACCGGCCCGCTTCATGAGGAACAGTCCTGGGATCCCAAGTTGATCGATGGCAACGCGATCCATAGCACGTACCTGCTCCGCTCGATACAGCCGCGTGCTCAAGTCAATTGATTTTTTGTTATCTTCGGTCAATGTTGTATCCTGCTGCAGACTTAGGAGGCTGCCCGAGAATAGAAGTCATCACGAAGGGAAGTGGTTTTAAGTCCATTTTATCGATTATAAAGAGGCGAATATTAGCCATCTTTAACGATTTTAATCGGAAAAACGGGCCGATATCCACTTTTCCGTAGTAGGCTCTCTATTCTCGGGCAACCTCCTGGACATAAGTTATCATAATTGACTATCAAAACAGAGTCTGACCAAAAAGGTGAATTTATGGAAATATCAATCTCAATTGCCGCACATGTATTATCGTCCGTTGTTTGGGTTGGGGGCATGTTCTTCGCTTATATGGTGCTGCGCCCGGCAGCAGGAAGTCTGCTTGATACCCCCACACTATTAAAACTCTGGTCCGGGGTATTTAAACGTTTTTTTCCGTGGGTATGGGTCTGTATCGGTTTATTAGTCATTACCGGTTACCTGATGATTTTCACTGTATTTGGAGGTATGAAAGGCGCTGGCATCCATATTCATATTATGCACGGTACAGCCTGGCTTATGATTTTATTGTTTGTCCATCTGAATATCTCTCCGGTCAAAGGCCTGCATCAGTGTGTAATTATCGAAGACTGGGAAAAAGGCGGGCAATTTCTCGGCAGTATTCGTCGCATCGTAGGAATAAACCTGATTTTGGGCCTGTTTACGGCAATGATCGCCTCAGCAGGTAAATATTTTATCTAACCTCCCGGAGGCGAGAATAGAAAGCCTACTGCGAAAAACCAGACAACATTCCAGTATGACTCCATCCTCCGTCAAGTTAAGATCCGACATTAACTTTTCCCGCCTTTCAGAAGACATCAAACGCTGGGGTATTGAACTGGGTTTTGAAAAAATTGGCATTACAGATACAAATCTTGCAGATGCAGAACAGCACCTGGAACGCTGGCTGTCTAAAGCCTACCATGGTCAGATGGACTACATGGCTCGTCATGGAAAAAAACGCAGCAGACCAGAGGCGCTTATTCCTGGCACGGTACGAGTCATTTCCGCCCGGCTGAACTATATGCCGGAACCGCAGAACAATTCCAAAGAAATACTGGAAAACCCGGCCCAGGCATTTATATCACGCTACGCATTGGGCAAAGACTACCACAAACTAATGCGAAAAAAGTTGCAAAAACTGGCCGATAAAATAACTGCAACCGTTGGGCCCTTTGGTTACCGCGCATTTGTTGACAGCGCACCGGTCATGGAAAAGGCGCTGGCCGAAAAAGCCGGATTAGGATGGATTGGAAAACACACCAATCTTATCGATAAAAAACAGGGATCCTGGTTCTTCCTGGGAGAAATTTATACCGATTTGCCATTGGATACTGCAAACCCCGCAAATAATCACTGCGGAGATTGCAGTTCATGCATCGACATCTGCCCTACACAAGCCATTGTTGGCCCTTACCAACTGGATGCACGGCGCTGCATCTCTTACCTTACAATCGAATTACGCGATTCGATTCCTGTAGAATTCCGTACTCGAATAGGAAACCGAATCTATGGATGCGATGACTGTCAGGCCGTCTGCCCGTGGAACCGTTTTGCTCAAATAACCGCTGAAAATGCTTTCCTGGCCCGAAATAAGCTGGATTCCAGCGAGTTGAT
>CAZGQY010000061.1:0-20925 GCA_964528035.1 uncultured Methylococcaceae bacterium
ACCGCCGACCTCAACACTGCCAGTGTTGCGCTCTCCCAGCTGAGCTATGGCCCCGAAATTAGGAATCGGGATTCTACGCGATACCCATTATCCTGTCCAGCGTAATAAATATTAACCGGTCGCCAATCACTGGGTGGTTATTGTTTCGTCAAATTGATAATAACCGTTTTTTAATCTGAATGTCCGCGTTAACTTAAGATCCAGGGTGTGTAAAACTAAAGCGATTCCAGTTTGCCTATAAAATCAATCGCCTTGTTGATTCGTGCCTGGGTTTGGGCTTTTCCAAGCAATTTTACGGTTAGGTCGATTGCAGGTGATGCCGCTGATCCTGAAACGGCCACTCGCAAGGGTTGAGCAACTTTTCCAAACTTGAGTTCCATCTCTGAAACGACGTTTTCAAGAACCTGGTGTATTGTTTCTGCGCTCCATTCTTGCAATTCGGATAATTGGTCGCGTAATTTGATCAATACGGGTGCAGCTTCAGGTTTCAGGTTTTTTCGAGCGGCTTTTGGATCGTATTCGTCAAAATCACGATAGAAAAACGCACTTGATTCTGCCATTTCTACCAAGGTTTTGCAGCGCTCTCTTTGTGCCAGAATGATTTCTGTGATTTCCGGTCCATTTGATGGATCTATGCCGATTTGGCCAAAATGCCAACTGAGGTGATGTGCAATATGGACCGGATCGGTGTTTTTGATATAAAAATGATTTAGCCACAACAGCTTTTCCGGATTAAATGTTGAAGCAGCGCGATTGACCGCCGATAAATCAAAAAGCCTAATCATTTCGTCGATAGAAAAAATCTCCTGATCACCACATGACCATCCCAGGCGCACCAGATAATTAAGCAGGGCCTCGGGAAGATAACCCTGTTCACGGTATTGCATCACGCTGACCGCACCGTGCCGTTTCGATAGTCGGGCGCCGTCGGAACCGAGAATCATCGGCATATGTGCATATTTTGGTGGTTCAACGCCTATGGCTGTTAAAATATTGATTTGCCGTGGAGTATTGTTTATGTGGTCATCTCCGCGCAGAACATGATTGATGCCCATATCCAGGTCATCGACAACCACAGTGAGATTATAGGTCGGTGTACCGTCTGAACGTGCAATTATCAAATCATCCAATTCCTGGTTGCTGACAGAAATCTGCCCCTTGACCAGATCATCAATTGTTACATGACCTTCGTCAGGATTGCGAAATCGAATAACTGGATTCACGCCGTCTCTAGGTTGCTTGCAGTCTCTACAACGACCGTCGTAACGCGGTTTCTGTTTGTTTGCCCTTTGTTCGGCACGCAAGGTTTCCAGTTCTTCTTTGGTGCAATAGCAATAATAGGCTTTTCCCTGATCCAGTAAATCGTTAATGACTTCTTTGTATCGATCAAAACGCTGAGTCTGAAAGAACGGACCTTTATCGTATTCAAGTCCCAGCCAGGTCATTCCTTCAAGGATGGCATCCACAGATTCTTTAGTTGATCTTTCAAGGTCGGTATCCTCTATACGCAGGATAAATTCACCGCCGTGTTTGCGTGCGTAAAGCCACGAAAATAATGCCGTTCTAACGCCACCAATATGCAAAAACCCCGTAGGACTGGGAGCAAATCGGGTCTTTATAGTCATTTATTCACCTTGGTTCGTATATTAAGATTTTGAAACGAGATCTACAGGTTGATTCCCACTTAGGAGCGAGGATTTAATTATATGCGAAAGATTGACGCAGGATTATTGTTTGTCTTCAAGGCGTAGCAACAGGCGCATAGCAGGGCTACAACTGTTGCTACAACGCAGAAGACGGACAATAAGACCAGTCAAGATTCGTATATTATTGAATCCTCGCTCCTTAGGGCTGTAAATTTAAAATCAGTCAATTGTTCTACATTTTGTATATGAACACAAAATGTAGAGTTTTTGGTATATTTATAAAACGCTTTGTCGAGTACACCCTGTCTAACCAGGCTGGAAATATCCTGTCCATTTATACCATTCGACAGGTGCTTTAATACCACCAGATGCGTTGCGGACAGAGAACCGGCCAGCCATGCAGACAGGCTGTCGGAGCTTACATTCCAGGTTTCTTCGACTCCCGCGGCATCGAGGTCGGTATAATCGGGCATCCATATAGCGATACGATTCTGGGTTAATATTGAAGGTATCTGGTTTAGGTAATACGCAGCTTCAAAGTCAACGTGTGATGCAGCCAATATGAGCCCGAATTGCTGCATTGCCAACAAAGCCATACGGTGAGCTGTATGCTCATTAAACTTCAATATTTTCTGGATATGTCGAACCTGGTCGGCAAATTTTCCGCCGCCCGGAACGATTACAACCTGACCGCGGCCCTGTTCAGCAATACGGTTTAGCCACTGCGGTAACAAGTGGCTCTCAGTCAGACTACCGCCTATTTTAATAACCCACATTATCGACTAAAATAGTATTGTTCCAACATTATGAATAACTAACAAGTTTTCTGCATTAGACTGAGCAATTCTAACATTGCCGCAGCCTTATCAAGACTTTCCTGATATTCTGCGTTTTCACGCGAGTCTGCGACAATACCACCGCCCGCCCAGAAACGAATTTTTTTATCTGAATGCACAAGGGTACGAATTGCGATATTGGTATCCATTGATCCATCAAATCCAATATAACCGATCGACCCACAGTAGAGACCTCTTCGGTGTGGTTCCAGTTCTTCGATGATTTCCATGGCGCGAATTTTTGGTGCACCTGTAATCGATCCGCCGGGAAAGCAACCACGCAATAAATCCAGGCTATGGCACTCAGGGGAAAGTTGGGCTTGAATGGTGCTCACCATGTGGTGAACTGTTGCAAATGATTCGATATCGAATAATCTGGGTACCGTTACCGAACCCAGAGTACAACTTTTGCCGATATCGTTACGCAATAAATCGACAATCATCAAATTCTCTGCCTGATCTTTTTTACTGTTTTTCAAAGCGATGGTCTGCTGCTGGTCGGCTGCATAGTCAGACAATCGCGGCAGAGTGCCTTTAATAGGCTTGGTTTCCACGAAGCCATTGTGGATATCTATAAATCGTTCAGGAGAAGAACTCAGCACTTGAACCGTTGAGAAGTCGAGATAACTGCAAAACGGGGCGGCATTGATGCGACGCAGTGTCTTATAGGCCAGCCACGGGTGACCCTGACAATCGGCCGTAAATCGTTGAGCGAGATTGACCTGATAACAGTCACCATCCACTAAATATTGCTTAATGCGTCGAAAAGATTGTGCGTATTGCTCTGCTGTCATGTTCGACTCGACTTTGCCGCAAACACGGAATGTGTGCAAATCGGTGCAAGCGGTTGGGTGCTGACTGAATTTATGGATCAAATCAGACCATCTTTCTTCAGTTCTGGAGTCGCGCCCCTGTCCAACCAGCCATGATTTGCACGACTGGTGATCAACAATAATGGCCCAGTCATACAGGCCAAAAATCATGTCTGGAATATTTTCGCTATCTTCTGCGATGTTGGGTAAGTTTTCCAGGCGGCGGCCAAGGTCATAGCCAAAATAGCCAATAGCCCCGCCACAGAAAGGTAAACTGTCGTTACTGGGTGGTTGTGTGCCCAGTTCATGCTTTAGCAGTGTGAATGGGTCGTCAGGCGAGCGATCTGTTTTTACTCCGTCCCAGGTTTCTGTAATCCTGCCTTTTGTGATTAGTGTTTTATAGGGGTCAGCGGCCAATATGTCGTATCTGCCCTGGTTGCTATGCGGATACCCTGAATCCAGAAATACAGGCCAAAGCATTTCGAGCAGGCACTCGAAGAGCTCCGCACTATCTTTTTGATAAGGCAGTTCGTGTTTTAATTGAAAGGTTTCCAATTGACTCTTTCGGTGCGCAATTCAGATTTTAGAGAAACTTGGGATTATGCAGTTTCAGAGTATATCATGTGCCCAAAATCAGTACATCCAAAGCCCTCTGGCACTTAATTTATGGTTGGTCATTATGCAAAAGTTTGGCGATGGCGACAGCCGGCGCGCAATCTGCGCTTGCAGTTAATGGGCTGGTGTTGCAAACAAGATTGGAAAAATCAATATATTGGTACCCGAATCGACGACTCAGTTTATCGACCAGAAATCGTCCAATACCTGCGCCGATTAGACAAACATCGTTTTCTGGCAACCGGGACAACTGACGGTTCATAGCGTTCTGAATATTTGTCAGCTGATGCTCTTGCAAGGATTTCGCCAATTGGTGCCATTGGCTTAAAGGTGCGGATTCCAGGTCGCGTCCTACCATGCGGGCCAGTCGTCGGGCGCTGCCAGTAACTGTTTTGGCGCCACCGTCAGAAGCAGGCCATTGATCCGCAGAATCCGGAAGATCCCCGCTCAGTCGATAGATATCAGCGGCTGTTGCGAACTGTTCGGCCATCATGGGTACGACTAATCCGTCGACTGATGCCTGGTTTGCAATGGCATAAACAGGTGTTCGAACGATGCCGGTATATACTAATTCTCCACTCTGTAAACGGTCAAAGTCGGTGTAAGCAATAGGTTTAACGGTACTGTTTTCTATTAGAATAATGTCTGTTGTGGTGCTGCCAATATCTACAAATAATCCCGATTTGATCCAATCAGCAGTATAGACTGCACTCGCAAGCCAGTTTGCCGATGCGATCAAGGTGTAATCGGAGGTATTGATTTGACCGAACGGGATTAATCCGCGCGTACCGGCAAAAACGTATAGTGACTTGTCGGGTATGTGTTCGCAGATGGCTTTAAGTAACTCGTTAACGCCCTCGAGTCGTGAACTGAACAAATCGGCTAATTCTCCAGTCATTGTTAACGCATGCGCAGCATCGGAGATATTAATCTGGCTGATAATTTCGGCAATTGTTTTATGCAAAAAAGATAAGTCTTTCCATAACGGACAGGGACGTTGAAATACTTCTCGGACATTTCCGTTGGAATCCAATAGAGCCGCTTTTACGTGGGCTCCACCAATATCCCACCCGACCACATTAGTTTTCATTGTTGGCCTCTAAATCAATGGTAATTTCGTTTGCCTGAAAATTGACATCCGAGGAATAAGGCAATGGGTTTTCGAGAAGGTTGATTACCATGGATGCTGTATTTATCCCGATCGCGTCCTGTAAGCCGACAAAGGATGTAGTGAGTCTGGGATTGATTTCCAGGATTAATGCTTTGTTATTATGAAAAATCAAGTCGATCCCAACATAGCCCCAGAGCGATGGCAATGCTGCTGCAATGTCATTCACTAGAGATTGTAATAAAAGTCGACGCTCAACATATACATTTACCGTGCAAGCTGTCAGTTTAAGTCGATTGTTCACGATCTGAATGTTTTGTTTATTGGTACTTAATAATAAAGCTTTTCCATTGCTGAAAAGTACTGAAAGGCTTGCTGCTTGTCCACTTAGAAAGGGTTGAATAAGAGTATGATCTGTTAAATGCTTGTTCAATTCGTCAAGTGTATGGCGATCTTGAACCAGGTGAACCGAGTCGCAACCGACTCCATCATCCGGTTTAAGAATCCACGGTGGGTCGAATTGGTATTCGAAGTTTGAAAATTGTAGCGTCGGAACCACCGGGATATTATTCAGGGATAAGTGGTTTAGGGTTCTAATTTTACTCGAAGTCAAAGCGACTGCCTCAGAGGGGCTGGACAAACACCTCCGTCCCAAGTTTTCAATGTTTTCGCAAAGGTCGTGTAAAATACCGCCAGTTTCCGGTGCAATTGGCCAAATAACATCATTTTTTGCTATCTGGGTTTGCCATATGTGGTTGAAATTATCCTGAGGGCTAACCATGATGGGGTGTATACGAGATTCAGTGAATTGGCGTTGCAATGGGGGGAATCGTTGGTCACGAAATACAAAAATAGACAAGCTCTCGGTTTCAATGAGCTCAGTCAGCAGTGCATTTAACATGAGCTCACCCTCTTTTGCCAGTGATGCAGGAATGGATTCCTTGCAAAGGCCACCGCCGGTAATATATTCCAATACAAGAATATTCACGGATTAGTTTTGAAGATTATTCCAGTTATCGATCTTATGGGTGGCGTTGTTGTTTATGCGAGGTATGGCCACCGCAGTCAATATTGTCCTTTGCAAACGCCGCTGTGTTCCAGCAATGCCCCAAGTTTTGTCGTCGCCGCGTTTATGTCGGTCTATCCGTTTGAGACAGTTTATATTGCTGATCTTGATGCGCTTATGCATAAGGGAGATAATTCTTTAGTCATTAGGCAGTTGTTAGTGCAATTTCCTGATGTGGAATTTTGGGTGGATCAGGGGGCAGGCAGTCTGGAGACAAACGCGCCAAACCAGCGCCAGTGGGTTCCGGTTATAGGTAGCGAATCGATCAATGATGAAATATTGCCTGATCTATTGAAATTCTACAAAGAAAACAACTGTATATTGTCACTGGATTATTCGCAGCACGGTTTTTTAGGGGCAAAGATTTTGTGTAACGATGAGACCTACTGGCCAAAGCGCCTGATTCTCATGAACCTTTCTTCTGTTGGTAGCCAATTGGGTCCGGATTGGATATGGTTGGAAAGATACGTGCGCCAATGGCCAAATCATGTATTTATTGCAGCGGGAGGTATACGCAACCAGGAAGACCTGGAACGAATGGCCATTTTGGGAATCGATACAGCTTTAGTGGCTAGTGCTTTGCATTTCCAAAAACTTGACGGTAAAGCCATCGATCACTTGCGTAACCCGATTAACCTTGTGAATGAGGGTGCCGACGCAAAACGATAAAAACATTACCCCGGCGGATTGCCGGGGTAAGCTTATCAAACTGCTCGCACTTAAGAGTGAGCTGCGAACGGGTGTTCTTGTGAAGCTTTTTGAGCAACAACTTCTGCAGCAGTCGGAGAACCGGCAATAGCGCGTTCAATCGATTCTTTAGTAGCAGCGTAGTTGTAGTCCTGGATTTTTGCATCGTCGTCTGCCATCCAGTGGATAAATACACCCACACAGATAAACAGATCGTCAGCTTCTCCAGCAGGAATGGTACCGTTTTCAACGCAATCAGCAACAGCCATGGCAACACCACGTTGAGCCGGGCCAAACATCTGTACAGCCTGTTTAGAACCTTTGATGGTCACTTTGTTGAACATAACGGTTGCTGGTTTTGCCATCAGGTTAGGTGCAACAACAGCCAAAAGACTGGAAAAACCGTCTTTGTTGTTTGTCAGGCAGTTTGCGAACGCTGCTTCTACAGCGCCACCGCGAGGCCCAATCATCAGATCGATATGTGCGACTTCGTTTCCATCGCCTTGCAGACTTTCACCTACCAGTGTTTTGTTAATTGCCATGTTGTTTGTCTCCTCAGACGAAAAAAATGAAAGAATTGTGTCAAGTATTGACATTGTTATAGTCTCCTTTGTTTGGTATATGAAACAATGTCCTTGTCAAATGTACTACTTTGCACCGCACTCAAAAACGCCTAATCCAGATGTACCGCGTTTTTGCTAAGCAGTGTTTCCAGATTTACAGCTAATACGGTAGCGACCGTGAGATCCGCCGTAGTACCCGGGTTTATCCCAGCATTCTTGAACTCTGAGTCTACTTCATGTAAACAATCAATAATGAGTTCCGGATTGCTGGTTTTCGATAGCTCTTTTTCTAGGAAAGCCATCCTGGTAGTCACCATCCTGGTGAATTGGCTACCGTATTTTCGCTCAATGTGGCTGTCCGGAAATCGGCGAAGTAATCCAATGTATACAGAGACTGCCGCCCATATCCTATCATCCCATTGACCAACTGCAACATGATACCTGTTTTTTGCAAATTCGAAAACATCCGTATAATCGGATATATATTGATAGGCGACTCGATCACGGTCTGCAGCAATCCGCATGGCCTCCAAAAGTGATACTTTTGGGGGTTTTGAGATATCCTCCGCGCTGGATTCACCAATTCCTGCGGGTTTCGCCAAGCGAATACTTTTATATACCCAATCCGCATCTTGTATCGTTGTGGTTGATAAAACCTGTGAGAGCCGAGATCTCAATCCGGCGTTGTTTTCAATCTGCATCGCTTGAATCAACGGAGCGCAAAGCAATACAATGCCAAGATTCGTATTGCAGCCTACTGCGGACCATGTTGCTTCAATCGCTCGATATATTTTTTCCCCAAGAGTTAGAGAGGTATCCACTAACGGCGCGGCACTGATCGAGGCGCTGATTCTAAAATCTTCACAGGTCATACCGTGACCTTCTGAATAATCGCTTACGTTCCCGGGTTTAAATGCTTTTAACTCACACTCACAGGCATCGATATATGCACTGATGAGGCTATTTTGATCAAACTTTACTGCCACGAAAGTGCTGTCCCGCGTTCATTGCAGAGCGGACAATTCGATAAAAAATCTTCCGCAAGAAGTTCGGCCACATTGATCCGACAAACACTCTGAAGGCCTTTCCACGCGGGTACACTGTTGACTTCTATTACACTGTAATTTCCATGTTTATCACGGATAATATCAACACCGCCATAGTCCATTTCCAGTGCCGACACTGCATCCTCTGATAACTGGCGTAGACAAGAATCCAGAATGACTCGCTCGCAACGTCCGCCTTGAGCGACATTGTTCAACCAGCCTGTCCCCCAGCGACGCATCGCGCTGCGCGCCTGCCCGTTGATAACAAATACTCGCCAATCATGGAAAGATTCGTTGCCACAGTCTACGAAACGCTGCAGATAATACATGCCATTGGTGGGTTCAAGTAAATCAAGCTGATCAAGCCTGGAAACTCTTTGCAGGCCGAGTCCCTGTGAACCAAATACCGGTTTGGAAACAAGTTGATTACCGGCAGACAATTCTTTTTTTGTAATTTCTATTGCTTCGTCCTTTAGCGGGGTTACCCATGTCGGGGGTGTGGGAATACCAGCATTGTGGAGAATAAAACTGGTCATGGCTTTATCCACGCTACGTTCAATTGCACTGCCAGAGTTGTATACAGAGATACCCATACGCTTCAAAGCATGCAATATATCAAGATAATGCACGACTTCTTCCAGAGACCCGCCAGGTACCCCTCGAACAAAAACTCCATCTGGCAATGAATGCTCAAAACCCGGGATTATGATTGGTAAGTATCCGCGATCTATGAAAATGCGACACTGCGTTAAAGAAATGTAGTCGCTGTTATAGCCACGCAGCGCAAATGCCTCGCGCAATCGTGCACCATGCCATCCTGGGTCATCGGTAAAGATTGCGATTCGTCCCATCTGCTTATTCACTTAACTTCTATTTTCAGCAAGATTCCTTTCAGTCGAAAGGGGCTTTTTATTGTTTGCCAAGCCTTCCAATAAAGACCTATTTTTATTGTCAGGGCGGTGTGTTGTTTTATTCATAATTGTATAGAGGGTTTAGTTAGCCTATTTGCTCTGAAAGTTGATTCATCAATTCATTTTTACGATGCTTTAGCAACAGTTTAACCGCTTCTGGGTTATTAGCGCTCGCGGATATACTGCAGACAGGCGAATTTTTAGGAATCGTTGTTGCTGCCGGTGGTGTATCCGCCGCCCATTCGGGCCAGATTAAACCCTCTTGAACCACGATTTGTTCGGATGCAAAGATTATTTCTATCGCCTGGATTTTATTTCGATCTCGAATTGGGCTGTGTGGCAATTTTCCATTCACAGCATTGATGTGTTCGGTCAATAGGCCGTAGCGAAAATCCTGATCATAAAGCGCCATACTTGCGCTGGGCCGAGGATTAACCTCCAAAACCAGGCATAATCCTCGTTCTATGACAAAATCAATACAATTAAGTCCTCTTAGGGGCAGGAATTCTACCAGCTTATTTATAAAATCGACGATTTGTTTTTTTATTTTTTCGGATAGGTCGCAGTGACTCATAACTCCGGAAAATAAAAAGTCATTCGGGCCATACTTATGAGTCCACTGAATGTTAAAACCTAAAATCGATGAGTGTCTTCCATCTGCAAGAAATAAAACCGAATAAACTTTTCCTGGAATAAATTTTTGATAGATAGTTTCCTGACTCACGGATTCGACTCTCGTCACGAGCATTACACCCATTCCACCTTGAGAATTAGCCAGTTTTGACAACCAGCCATTCTTGTTATCGGGTGGATCGAAGCGCGTTTCGGGAAAAGGTATACTTAGTGCCTCCAATGCTGAAAAAAATTTGTACGGTGTATTGACGGTCTGCAAAGTTGCTAGAGTATTACCGAAAACACGCGCCAGATTAGAAAGTTTTTTCAGTAGTCCGGGTCGGGTATCTATTCCGCTTCCATACACCAATGGAGTGGTTTTAGTTAATCCCAGATCGTTGATCATGGATAAAATTTGAGTATCATCTGCATGAAAAATTTCTGATGGTATAACGATCGACTTGTAAGCTAAATTCTGAGTGTCTGTATCACCAAAATAGTCTATTGTGATGGGATCCCAGCCACCACGTCGTGCAGACAGTGCAAGCAATCTGGCGGAACCGCCGATTACAATAATAGGTTTTCGGTTACGGGATGCGGGCATAATGGCAGGTCTGGGAGGAGTTTGATGACTCACCTTATTGCGCAAGGGCTAAGTATTTGATCTTTCTGGTTTCTGCAAGAGGGGTTTTTGCAGCGGTGTTGACACGGGCCGTCACTCGTCCTGAAATTAGTGTTACGCCTCAGCGATGAATAATTTACTTGGTTTTATCTAAATGTTACTTTTTATGTCATACGCCAATACCCAGTGAAGAGTTATAATTAACCTCATCGACTCCTGAATTATCGGGTCTTATCTCTATATCTGCACCTTTATTTCGTGCGCTGACCAGTTTGAATTGTAAATCCGCTTTATCTATGAAATAAGATTGTACCTCACGCAAAAGCTGTTCTGCTTTATCCACATTGGCAACCAGGCAAAATCCTGTGGGTCCCCAGGAGCTTTGTCCCAGCGCTAAAGCACCATGACGACCGAGCCATTCAACGGCGCTTTCAACAGAGGGACTTGTAAATCTTCCTCCTTGGGCTGACGCGAAATAGTCTCCGACAGATTGTTGGATTTCGGTAATGACATTTCCAAAATCTTTACTATTATTTTCCGCCAATGCAGGTAAGCCTTGCATTAGAAGCAAATGACAGATGCGAGCCGCACTCTGCTCCGGAAATGCAGACAATGATTTGAATGCCTCTACTTCTCCGTTTCCATTTAAACCCTGGCCACTATTGTCGAAAATCAAAATGAAACGCCACTGATTGGGGACTTCCATTCGTGCGATAACTGGGGGTGTAAGCGTTGTGTCTGCTCGCCCTCCATCAACAATTAGCCCCCCTTGTTCGAAGCACCCTATGCCTATTCCTGATCGTGCGCCTCTCTCTGAAATTCGGGCAATATCCCGTACCGTCAAATTTAGCCCGAACAATTCATTCAGTCCGGCGCCAATTGCCAGAGACATTTGAGTTCCTGAGCCTAATCCAGCGTGCTCGGGTATGGTTTCAAGCACATTTACCGATACATCATCCGGTAAATGGAGTTCAGTACGAAACTTTTTCAGGTGCTGGTAAGCGCGGGTTGACTGTTTTGCATCGGGTATCTCTGAATTAGAGCCGCGGCTTAATATCAGACGCGTGGAAATTTCATTCAGCGCAACTCCAATGCTACCGAATTTTCGACCGAGACTGGCGTTTGGATCTAAAAATCCCATATGCAACCGCGCGGCTGCTGTAACGCTTACACTTTTTTTGTTACTCAATTGGGTTGCACGCACTGGTTTTAACAAAGCTTTGAAGAGAGTCAGGCCGTAAATTGGGCAACTGGCCGCAAAATATAATATCTTATACGGATACTTATAGAAATCGATGGATTATATACTGATCACCGATCTCTATGCTAGCTGCCCGCTAGTTGGCTGATTAAGGCGTCAATGTAACTGGAAGAAGTACTCGTTATTTGAAATTGTGGCTTATGGTAAAAATGCATAATTTTTACAATTATGCATGGTATTTGTGAGACAGGGTGTCAGTCTTTGGCTGCGACAGTGATGTTGCTACAGAACTTACAAAGATGTTTCGATGTGGCCCGAATAATCTAAGGCTTGTATGCTTGCCGCTGAATATTCTGAGCAGATACTTATTTTCATGCTAAAACTTTTGGCGTAGTGTATAGGTCTATATAGTGTGACCAACTGATTTGTCACTGTTGCGAGCGGGGATTATTGATTGTTCAGATGCATAATATGAATTTTGTAAGTGTGGCTCAAGGTTCCTGAACTAATCATGGTTTTTGCGTTGTTAATTTAATCTACAGTGACATTCTTTTTTATGTATTTTTGTGGTGTTTGACTAAAAGTTAAGGGTGGGAGTAAATAAATATGGCCTGGAGAGAACGCAAGAAAGAAGAAACCTACAGTGACGATGATATCGCGGCTAGGTTGAAAGAGGAATTGCCTCATTGGACGCATGATAATGGATGGATACGACGCAAATATAAGACCAGTGGTTGGAAGAGTACACTGATGGTTGTTAATACGGTTGGCCATTTGTCAGAAGCCGCATTTCATCATCCGGATCTGACAGTTTCTTACGCGTTTGTAATCGTAAAGCTAATGAATCATGCGGCTAAAGGCATTACCAATAAGGATTTCGAACTTGCTGCGAAAATTGAGGAAGTGATTATGTGGCAACCCGGGTTGGAGGGGGGTGATCTGGAAGGAACCCCGGATGATCCAAGGTTTAAATATATTAAATACGACTAAGTTGCAGCTGTTTTAACCGGATCATCAGTAAAATATCAGACTTCTGTAATGACTCATTCGGGAGGGCATTTTAGGTGATGTTATCCGCAATGGTTGGTTTCTGCGCAATAGAATGAATTGCAGTGATACCATTTGTTTTACGCAAATACTCGTCCTCCTACCAAAATAGCCCTCTAGGGGTGATCTGTGGAGGAAGTGTATGCGGCAGGGAAGCCGCATCCAAGCCTACATGGATGTATTTACGGCGTCTTCCGGAACAGATTACCCATAGAGAGGTGAACAGGCACTGTTTTTCTTTTATTTCTCAGCGGGGTTTTGACGTCAATGTAAGGAATTTAAAAAAGTGAAGCCCCTAATAATCACACTATTTTTGTTAGTTGGGGTTGCGGGGTCAATTTGGTATTACACGCGACCGCAACCTATTGTAGTTAAATTACACACTGTGAGTATAGGTACTGTTCAATCCACTATATCCAATACACGAGTAGGGACAGTTAAAGCGTGCCGGAGGGCCTATCTGGCACCTGCAACCGGTGGCCAGGTAGCAGAGTTGGCAGTAAAAGAAGGAAGTGAAGTTCGTCAGGGTCAAACGTTGATGACCGTTTGGAATAAGGATTTGCGGGCACAGATTGATTTAGCGAATGCGGATGCAAAGTCTAACCGTGCTCGGGCTGACCAAGTATGTGCTATTTCGAAGGGTGCCAGACGCGAAGCAGATCGATTATTGAAATTACGCAAACGCAAACAAATAGTGTCCGAAGAAACAGTCGATAAGGCCGTGACAGAATCGGATTCTCAGCGTGCGGCATGCTTGGCGGCACGAGCATTAATTGCAGTAAACCAGGCACGTATTGAAGCAGCTGACGCGGCATTGGAGCGGACAATTGTCAAAGCTCCGTTTGACGGTGTTATAGCGGAAATTAATGCAGAGCTCGGTGAGTTTGTGACACCTTCGCCCCCCGGAATAGCGACTTTGCCAGCCATAGATCTTCTGGATATCAGTTGTTTATATGTTTCTGCACCTATAGATGAAGTTGACGCGCCAGCAATCAAAAATGGCATGCGAGCTTGTGTATCACTGGATGCCTTTTCTGAGAAACGCTGCTCTGGTGTTGTGCGCCGCATTGCACCCTATGTGCTTGATCGTGAAAAACAGGCGAGAACGGTTGAGGTTGAGGTCCAAATAGTGGACTCTCAGGATCTGGTGGGATTATTGCCTGGATATAGCGCCGATATAGAAATTCTTCTGGATGTGAAGGAAGCTGCATTACGTATTCCAACAGAAACTATCCTCACAGGAAATCGACTGTTGGTTTATAACGAGGGTGGATTGCTGTCGGAGCGACAATTTAAGCCAGGTCTTTCTAATTGGGATTTCACCGAAATCGTTTCTGGGATAAAAAAAGGAGAAAAAATTGTTGTTTCGATCGGTAAACAAGGGGTAAAGAATGGTGTTGAGGTAATACCCGAATCCTTGGACAGATCCAAGTGAGTGAGGCGGTGATCTGTTTAAAGCAGATTAATCGTAGTTTTACTGTGGGTGACCAAATGGTTCATGCGCTAAGAAAAGTGGATTTGCGTATCCATTCTGGAGAATATGTTTCTGTTATGGGGCCTTCTGGCTCCGGTAAATCTACTTTACTGAACACCATTTCCTTGCTGGATCGGCCAAGCTCTGGGACTTATCAGTTTAAAGGCAGGAACATTTGGGATCATTCGGAGCAGGAGTTGGCTAAATTTCGTCGCGAAAATATTGGTTTTGTATTCCAGTTTTTTCATCTAATAGCCAGGTTAACTGCGGCAGAGAATATAGAGATGCCGCTTATTTTGGCAGGTTGTGAGAAACAGCTCCGCAAGCTGCGCGTTGAACAAGCCATTGAGGCATATGGACTCGGTAATCGTGCAGATCATCGGCCCGACCAACTTTCAGGTGGCCAGCGGCAGCGCGTTGCAATCGCACGTGCGACCATCATGCAGCCGAGCATTATATTGGCCGATGAGCCTACCGGTAACCTGGATCGACATTCCGGGGTAGAGATTGTAGATCTGCTGGAACAATTGAACAGTACTGGGGTTACTTTATTGGTAGTGACTCACGATTCTGCGCTGGGTCGGCGCGCGAGTCGGCATATTACAATGGTCGATGGTTTAAAAGCTTCTGATACAGTGGCGGATTCTAAAACAGTTTCAAATTGATTGTATGCGCGTATCAGATGTGGTGGTGTTTACAGGGCAATCGATTGCTGCACAGCGCCTGCGCACTGCATTGATATTAGTAGCAATGGCGATCAGTGTTGCTGCGGTTATTGTTTTAGCAGCGCTGGGCGAAAGCGCACGGCAATATATTACGGGTCAATTTTCATCTTTGGGTACCCATTTGCTGGTTGTATTACCTGGACGCTCTGAAACGGTTGGAGGGCATCCTCCATTATTTGGTGAAACTCCCAGAGATCTAACGATGGGTGATGCAGAGGCATTGCTTAAGAGCCCATATATATCAAAAATTGCACCTATAGCAATTGGTTCGGCCCCGATATCGCGTCGGCAACGGGAGCGCGAGGCCAATGTTATGGGCTCTACAGCGGACTTACTTACGGTACGGCATTTGGATTTGGCGCAGGGACGATTTTTACCAACTATTCAATTTCAACGGGCATTGCCAGTATGCGTTATAGGCCAGAAGCTTCGCACAGAGCTGTTTGGTTCGCAGCCCTTTCTAGGGCAGTGGGTGCGTATTGGAAACCGACGTTTCCGAATTATTGGTGCGTTGGCATCTGAAGGGCAGTCTGTCGGGGTGGATTTTGATGAGATTGTTATTATTCCTGTCGCTTCTGCTCAGGCGTTATTTGATTCTCCATCGCTATTCAGGGTGCTTGTCGAAGCGAAAAGTGTGGATGCAAGTCAAGCGGCTATTGCAGATATTACTCGGATTATCTCAGCACGCCATGAAGGAGAAAACGATATTACGGTTATTGCTCAGGACAGTGTAGTCGATAGCTTCAATAAGATTCTAACTACACTGACATATACTGTAACCAGTATTGCGGCGATTAGTCTTGTGGTTGCTGGTATTTTGATCACGAACGTCATGCTGGTGAGTGTGTCCCAGAGAACAGCAGAGATTGGCTTATTAAAAGCAATGGGTGCAGCAACCCGGCAAATAAAGATGTTGTTTTTGAGTGAAGCCGGGTTGTTATCAATAATCGGTGCGCTAGCCGGGTTGATTTTGGGCTATTTGAGTGTATTGGTTGTTGCGCGGTTGTATTCCACATTTCCAATTACGGTTCCTGGCTGGGCACCGATTATGGCTCTTGTGGTGGCGTTGCTGACCGGGTTGGTCTCGGGTGTATTACCAGCAGTAAGAGCCGCTAAATTGGATCCAGTCGAATCGCTGACAAATCGATGAACATTCGAATCGCCGATCTAATGAGTTTTTCAACCAGGTCTATTATGGCCCACAGACTCAGGTCTGGGCTTACAGTTTTGGGTATTCTTATTGGTATTGCCGCCGTAATATTATTGACCTCCATCGGTGAAGGAATTCATCGCTTCATATTGGCAGAATTCACTCAATTTGGAACCAGTCTGATTGCGGTTAAACCAGGAAAAACTGAAACCTTTGGTATTTCCGGAGCGACCGTTAGTAATGTACGGCCGTTATCTTTAAATGACGCAAGTGCGCTCGCGAGACTGGATCATATCGTTGCGGTTGTTCCTGTTGTGCAGGGTAATGCGCGCGTCGAATATGGTAAAAAAAGCCGCCGATCAACGATTTTGGGTGTTGGCTCCGCGGTACCCGAGGTCTGGAAAATGGATGTCGCTTATGGTCGTTTTCTTCCCAACGATAGTCAAGGTATGGCTCGATCTTATGCTGTTCTGGGAAGTAAAATGCGTGCTGAATTATTCGCAGATGAAAATCCGCTGGGGCAACGTATTCGAGTTGGGAGTGATCGCTATAGAATCGTTGGGGTAATGCAAACCAAAGGGCAAATGTTGGGTTTTGATATGGACGATACAGTGTATGTGCCGGTTGGAAAATCGATGGAATTATTTAATCGCGAAAGTGTGATGGAAATAGATTTGCTCTACGATGCGGGTACTACATCTGAACATGCTGCGGAGTCGATCCGGCGAATACTGAAAAGCAGGCACGGTAGTGAAGATTTTACACTGGTTACACAAAAGCAAATGTTAGAAATTCTGGATTCGATACTCAATGTACTCACCATTGCGATCGGTGCATTAGGGGGTATTTCATTACTTGTTGGTAGTGTGGGGATTTTGACTATTATGACAATATCTGTGTCAGAACGAATTTCGGAAATCGGTTTGTTTCGGGCGATAGGCGCAGAGAAAAAGCACATTATGACCCTGTTTTTGGCAGAATCAGTTGTATTGAGTGTGGTTGGGGGAGCGTGCGGCATTGTTTTTGGAGTGGTTCTAGTGCAACTAATAACCTGGTTGTTCCCAGAGCTACCCGTCAAGCTAGCGTGGGGTTATGTCGTGTTTGGATTTGGTTTATCTTTTGTTATTGGTGTGATTGCCGGTGTGTTACCCGCAATTCAGGCTGCAAAACTCAACCCATTGGAGGCATTGAGGGCGGAATAGAGTTAGCCCGTATTTCGATTCTGAAAACAATTTATCTTATTTATAAAGCGGTTATAAGATATATTATGTGCCTTATAGCACTACAAATGATCTGGAAAAGCTATATCATTGTATTTATAGAATAATAATTTTCACCTTCACGCAACTATCAATGACTTATATTATTTTTCATGGTTTGAAATCGAAACATGGGTTAGGGTTTAGGCGATCGGATAATAGGCCATAGTTCTTTAATCCGATAATGTCATAGATTAAAATAGCAGGAGTAATGTTAATTATATCCGTCGTAAGTTCGCCGAATAGGCTTTTACCACCTTACAGTAATAGCAAAAACCAAATAATACCTTAGCGTATTAGAAATAAATTTGATGTATTGGTTAATTACGTCAGATAATCGCCTCTATGTTTTCGTATAATCCGCTCTCGGTTCACTTAAATCAGAATATTTATTTAATAGCTACAATTATCATAACTATTCAGCGTTAATTTTTGGAGGGTGCAAACTGCGGGACTACGCTGAGTAGATACCAACTATCTACATTTAATTGGAAAATATTTTAATCATGGAAATTTCCGTGCAGCCCATTATTTTATCTGGCGGATCCGGTACTCGGCTGTGGCCGCTTTCTCGGGAGGCGTATCCTAAACAGTTCTGGCCGCTGGTGAGTGCGGATTCTTTGCTTGTTGAAACTGCGCTTAGAATTCACCGCCTTGATTCAGCTATTCAAACATTAGCTCCGATGGTGGTATGCAATGAATCACACCGTTTTTTGGTCGCAGAACAATTACGTCTGCGGGGGTTCGAAGATAACACGATCGTATTGGAGCCTTTTGCTCGTAATACTGCGCCAGCGCTGACTTTGGCTGCATTACTGACAAATACTGATGGTTTTGACCCGGTTTTGGTTGTATTGCCGTCCGATCATTTGATCCAAAATGAAAGTCGGTTTAGAAAGCTGTTGGTTCATGCATGCAAATTGGCTCATCAAGGTCAGGTGGTGACATTCGGGATTGTTCCCAGCAAACCGGAGACAGGGTTTGGTTATTTACAGGTTGGTAATTCCATTGACGAATTCACTGCAGAACTGACCTCGTTTATAGAGAAGCCCGATAGTAAAACAGCACAACAGTATCTTAGTTCCGGAAACTACCTTTGGAATAGTGGTATTTTTGTGATGCGTGCTTCGATTTGGATTCGTGAGTTACAGAACCATTGCTCAAAAATTTACGACAGTTGTGTACAGGCCAAGCAAAAGGGTGCCTGGGATGGTCCTTTTTTTCGCGCTGAAAAAGAGTTATTCAGCCATTGTCCAAAGGATTCGATTGATAAGGCAGTTATGGAAAAGCTTGTTCAAGATCCGAATCAAATCAAAATCAGTGTGATTCCTATGGATGTTGGATGGTCCGATCTTGGCTCATGGGGAGCATTGAAAGAATGCCAAATGAGTGATGAACACGGAAATGTAAAAAAGGGTGATGTTTTTAGCCATTGCACAAAAAATTCATTGCTGTACTCGCAAAGCCGGTTTTTGGCTAGTGTCGGAATTGATAATGCCGTCGTCATAGAAACTGCGGATGCAGTTCTGGTAGCGAATAAAGAATACTCTCAGGAAATTAAGCAAGTTACTGAATATTTGCAAGAATCGGGAAGGTCTGAGCATGTCTTTCATAATCAAATCCATAGGCCTTGGGGTAGCTATGAGCAAATTGACCAGGGAGAAGGTTATTTAGTCAAGCGTTTAACAGTTAATCCGGGTGAATCACTGACCTTACAGCTTCATCACCATCGTGCCGAACATTGGATCGTGGTGAAAGGGACGGCAAAAATCACTCGAGGGACAGATGTTTTTTTACTCGCGGAAAATGAATCGACATTTATCCCTGTGGGAGAGAAACATTGTTTGGAGAATCCAGGAAAAACCCCATTGAAAATTATTGAGGTTCAGTCAGGGAGCCAATTAAATGAAGAAGACGTCATTCGGTTCGAACTTCAATGAATTGCATCCTGAATGCAGTGTCTCCTGAAGCGATATAAATCATATTAATGTATAACAAAACTTAAAACTCTTTATGGCCTTACACTGTGGAATAGTTGGATTACCCAATGTGGGTAAATCTACCATTTATAATGCACTAACCAAAGCGACAATCGCGGCGGAAAATTATCCTTTTTGTACAATCGATCCCAATATCGGTGTTGTCCATTTACCGGATCCCCGATTGGAGCAACTTGCAGAAATCGTTAGACCTCAGCGAATTTTACCAACAGCGATCGAATTTGTGGATATTGCCGGACTGGTGGCTGGTGCATCCAAAGGAGAAGGGTTAGGTAACCAATTCCTGGCTCATATACGCGAGACCGATGCGATTGCTCATGTAGTACGTTGTTTTGATGACGATAATATTGTGCACGTAGCAGGAAAAATTAATCCGATTGCAGATATTGATGTTATTAACACTGAACTGATGCTGGCCGATTTGGCAACCGTAGAAAAAGCATTGCAACGCTCAAGTAAAGCGGCAAAGTCTGGGAATAAAGAAGAACTCGCCAGAAAGCAACTGTTCGAGTTGCTTTTCCATCATCTCGATTCAGGCCAACCGGCAAGGTCTGTAAAGGTGGATGATGAGGCGCGTGCATTGTTAAAAGAATTGCATCTACTGACTTTGAAGCCAACCATGTATTTGGCTAATGTGGATGAGCAGGGTTTTGATCACAATTTGCTGCTCGATAGTGTTTACGAAAGAGCAGAGCAGGAAGGGGCTCAAGTGGTACCACTATGTGCAGCCATGGAAGCTGAAATTGCCCAGCTCGAAGACGAAGAAAAACAGGAGTTTTTAACGGATCTTGGCTTGGATGCTCCCGGTTTGGATCGGGTTGTGAGTTGTGCTTATCAGCTTTTGAACCTGAGAACTTATTTTACTGCGGGCGTTAAAGAGGTTCGCGCATGGACCATTCCAATAGGCGCTACCGCACCGGATGCTGCAGGAGTCATTCATACTGATTTCAAAAAAGGCTTTATTCGTGCCGAAATCATTGCCTTTGAAGACTATTTAGCGTTGAGCGGTGAGCAAGGTGCAAAAGATGCCGGTAAATGGCGGCTTGAGGGTAAGGATTATGTCGTTCAAGACGGAGATGTGGTTCATTTTAGATTCAATGTGTGATCGATAGGAAAAGTGTTGCCCATGGGCGACAGTATAAACAGGACAGTTTTCAGGGGTTTAGATCTGAAGGTAGGGAGAGTGTCCCGATATAGAGACAATCACTGCAAAGGGGGATGTTTTTATTAATAAATGAAAGCCATATAAGTAATTGTTTTTATAGGTATATGTAATATTGGCCTGGTAATTGCTTTAATTGAACTACAAAAATATAACGGTTATGTAATCGCTACAAGAAAGATTTTAAGATTGAGAAATAGAAATCTTTGTGACCTGGTTCTTGTTTCACGAATTTAAAACCATGCCATTGGTTGTGTTTGGATGAAAAGAAACTAGTTTTAAGGTCAACAGTTTTCTATACGAAGTAAAGCGTCGTTGAGGTTATTTTATGAGTTCATTTGCATTTTTTAGGCATTATATTGTTAATGGGGTATTGTTTTTTT
>CAZGQY010000062.1:0-20087 GCA_964528035.1 uncultured Methylococcaceae bacterium
TGATACCGTTCAGGTGATTGTGACATCACCGTCCGGATCATCCGGCAGTGGTGAAGAGATTAATATTTCTCCTGTTGCGGAGGCTGGATATAGTCAAACAACTATTGATTTTGATGATAATCGTGTTGAGCTTATAACGCTTGACGGCAGTGGGTCTCAAGATTATGACGGTAATATTACAGATTACTCCTGGACAGATGAAGCCGGAACAGTTTTATCAACGGAAATATCGCTAAGTATTTCATTAGGGCTTGGTACACACATTATTACACTCACTGTCAGCGACAACCTGGGTGCAAGCGGTCGTGATACGGTAGCGATTACGA
Organism: uncultured Methylococcaceae bacterium; assembly: GCA_964528035.1. Classification (GTDB taxonomy): domain Bacteria; phylum Pseudomonadota; class Gammaproteobacteria; order Methylococcales; family UBA1147; genus CAZGQY01. Next base: position 327 of record CAZGQY010000062.1, read on the forward strand.
TTAATGAATATTCGGCGGACGTATGTACGTCTCTGTCCACTGCAGGAGGTGGTGGGGCTGCCGCAGCTGTCGCTACCGCAGTGAACACTCATTTAGCCGCAGATTGGTCAGCCCTTGATAATCTGGCAGCCGGTCAGTGGTATGAGATTAAGGGATCCCAGTTATCGAAGGTACTACCTAGTCCTCTACCTAGTGGGAACAGCGGTTCACGATCAATAATGAGCGGCTGGAGTGGTGGTGCGTATGATATGGTTAACGATCGACTCATGGTATTTGGTGGTGGCCATGCGGATTATTCAGGTAATGAAGTCTACGCATTTGATGTAAATACATTAGCGTGGAATCGCCTGAGTAACCCTTCATCTCCTTCAAATGCTTATCGATATCAGGACGGTACACCAACGTCTCGTCATACGTACGATTCACTAAAATACGTTCCTTCTTTGAATTCAATGTGCTCGTTTGGAGTGGGATCAAGATGGGAGGACGGCAGTCCTGGAAGCAAATCCGATTGTTTTAATGTTGGTACGGGTCGTTGGTATCAAATTCCTTCTGTACCGGGAAATTCGGGTCCCGGACAAAAAACCGCATATGATCCAAACACCGGTCTGATATACCATCATGGTGGAAGTGCAAAAAATACAGGAATTAGTGTATTTGATCCCTCCGTAAAAAGGTGGATAGAAACTTATGATGGGCGTGATTTTATAGCTACTAATTCTACAGCTGCTTTCGATCCAAAGCGCAATAAGATGATCGTGATTGGTAGTGGTGTTTCTTTTGTGTGGGATTTTGCCGCTGGATCGTATGTAGCGGAACCCTTTAGTACATCGGGTGCAAACGACATAGTAAATGCTGCGGCACCCGGGCTTGTATATGATCCGACGATCGATCGATTTGTAGCCTGGCATGGTGGTGGCAAGGTTTATACGCTGAATATGGACACTCGTAAATGGAGTCAGGTTTCATTGACGAACAGCGTCAGGCCTGGAGCTGCGCAAAGTGCCGGCACCTACGGACGTTTCCAGTATATTGTCTCCAAAAACCTTTATGTTGCTGTCAATGCAACCGATAAAAACGTGTTCTTTTTTAGACTAAAGGCCGGATCAGGCAGCGGAGGTGGTTCCGGCGGTGGAACTGAAATCTGTAGTCCTGGGAATAGCCCACCAACAGCCAATTCTGGTAGAGACATTCTAGTAACAGATACAGATGCTACAGGCTTTGAAAGCGTTTATTTGAATGCTTCGAACTCCAGTGATTCTGATGGGTCAATTATCAGTTATAGCTGGACTGAAAATGGCAACTTGATTTCTACTGAAAAATCAGAACAGGTATTGCTGGATGTTGGCGAGCATTATTTGGTATTAACCGTTGTTGATGAGGATGGTGCAAGTAGTTCAGATACTTTGACTGTAACGGTAAAGGCTGCTGGTAGTGGTAGTGGCAATGCGATTCCGGTCGCGGTTATTTCTGTCGGCGATACGGCGCAAGTGGGCAATACTGTAGTTGCTTCGGGTGCAAAGAGTTCAGATGCGAATGGTAGCGGTTTAGGTTATAGCTGGCAGTTACAGGTTCCATCTGGCAGCGCCTCGTTGTTAACTAATAAAGATGACGTAACAGTCTCATTTATACCGGATATTGCAGGCAACTATCAGTTGAACCTGGTGGTTAATGATGGAACGGATCCAAGTAAAGTCGCGAAAGCCACGATTCGGGTCACGGACGAGACCGTAGGTGAGGGTTTAACTGCCCTTTGGAAATTAGACGAACCTTCGGGTTCTGTGGCGACGGATAGTATTGGTAGTCACCATGGAAATTTGATGAATGGTGCGAAGTGGATACCAGATGCCGGTTATTACGGTGGTGCGCTGAATTTTGATGGGTTGGACGACTATGTCGATCTGAAAAATATGGACGCCCCGAATGGAATCGGGTTGAGTATTAGTTTGTGGTACAACGCTGATACGTTTGAGAATAATCCGGATGCCAGATTTATTTCAAAAGCGAAAGGTGTGCACGAGAGTGCTCATAATTGGATGTTAAGTACATACGAAGCAACATCGTTGCGTTTTAGACTGAAGACTAATGGGCACACATCAGCGCTAGTGAGCCCTCCAGGAAATGTGTCAACCGGAAAATGGCAACATATTGCTGCGACTTACGACGGTCAATATATGAGGTTGTACAGATTCGGTGTGCAGATTGCCAGTTTGGCAAAAACAGGCAGTGTGGATCACGATTCTACTACGGGAGTTGCCCTTGGAGGTCAACCTGCTGGTACGGGGCAAAGAAACTTTGACGGCTCCCTGGACGATGTGCGAATTTACAACCGCGCTTTGACGGTTACTGAGATCCGTGCAATAGTCAATGGTCGACCTCGTGTTGGTGAAAATCGCCCACCAGCAGCGAATGCCGGGTCGGATCGCAGTATTTTAGATCGGGATCGAAGCGGTGCCGAGGACGTGCTGTTGGATGGTCGTGGGTCAGTAGATCCCGGTGGGACTCTTGTCCGCCATGAATGGATATTGCCAGATGGTGAGGTTGTTGTCGGAGAAACGATAACGGCACGGCTAGCAAGCGGGAAAAAGCATACCATCGAATTGGTGGTGACTGATAACGATGGTGCAACAGACCGTGATACGGTCATAATCGACGTTAAGAGCAGGAAAGTTCATTCATTAGTGAGCCCCTCGCCAGGTTCAACGCTTAAAAAAGACAAGATTACATTCTCATGGGATGACTATGGAGACCAAAAGGAATCGTGGGTCTTACAAGTGGGTACAACTCGGGGTGGCAAACAGGTGTATACACGTTCTCTCGGTGGCGATGTGGCATCTCACACGGTCTATGGTTTGCCTGCAAATGGTAAAACTTTATATCTGAGACTGTTTTCACGCGAGACATCTACTTCACCGTGGGAATATACTGACGATACTTACAATACTAAGAAATTGAAAAAACCCGAGATCTATAGCCCAGCTCGGGGTTCCAGATTGAGGACAGCTGCAACTTTCCGGTGGAGGGCAAAAGGAAGGTCGGTGCGTCTTTGGAGGGTTTATGTAGGTAGTCGCAGGGGTAGCAGAAATATATTCCGTCGTACGCTCCGAGGATATAAGAAAAATGTTCGAGTGACACGGATACCTGCTAACGGTCGAGGGGTATGGGTTCGTCTCTGTTGGAAGACTTCTTCGACTTCTGCCTGGAAATGCCGCGACTATTATTACAAAGGACCCAGGAGGAGGAGAAGAAGAAGGTAAGTAAAATTTTACTGAGAGACATAATCATAATTGCAGAGCCGCTTATGTAAATTTTTTGTATCGGGAGTTTTGCGCTTCGCATATTCGTTTTAATCTACATTAGTCGTTCTTCAATCCAGACGTGGCTTGAATCATTTGCAGGCCAAGATTTCTTGCTAAAAAATCCAGCAAATAGGCTACAACTTTATCGTAATGTGGATTTGCCTGACCGTTGTATTTGTTGGTTCGGCGAATAAGAAACGAATGGGGTAGTCTTTGGTTGCTAAGGTGAATTATTTCACCGCCGTTCGTGAGTGTTGTTTGTCGCTGATTGGGTTGTTCTGCGAATGTAATGAGCAGGCTGGGAGCGGAAATTCGGCCAACGTAGTTTTTTATCGCATAGGCCGATACTCTGGCATCCTCATAGGTCATTACTGCAAAAGTGGGTGCGCGTATTTGTTTTGCTGTTTGGTATAGTGGTTGAGGAAACGTGGGGAGTTTCTTGCTATTAATACTGTTTTCGGATTTAAGATGACCCTGTAGTAAGCGGTGTACCTGACACAGACCATTTGCGGAACGATATTTATATTTTATTGGGTTAACCAGCATCTTGGTATTTAGCTGCAAAGAACGTATTCCTGGTAGACAGGCAAGGCCATATAGGGTATCAAAAAAACGCAGACGAACGGCGGGGGAAAACAGCAGTAGGGCTTTTATCTCTGGATGTTTTATCGCTGCATCTATAGCTAGTGTACCCCCTAAAGAAAAACCCCCAACAATAACGTTTTTCCCGACCAAAGCCGCTATATTCAGTCCAATTTCAACCTCGGTGCGCCATTGTTCAGCGGTTATCTCAAGCATATCGCGCGTTTTAGTGCCGTGCCCTGGGAGTAACACAGTAAGCACATTGAAGCCCATGTCATGAAGCGTCTCAGCAAGATCCGCCATATAAAAGGGTGAGTCATTAAGTCCGTGAATCAGTAATATAGAATATAGGCTTTGGTTGTGGTGAAATAAGGCAAAAGGACTGCTGGGTACTCGGTAACCTCCGCTTTTACGGATTATTTCTGCTCGTTTTTCCAGTTTATATAAATGAAAACTGCACCGTCCGGAAGCCATACGGTCTGATGCTGACGGGTTTAATGAGTGGATAGGGCATTCCTGGCCGGATTGTTCTAAGGGGGTGGCGGTTGCAGCGAGACTTAAAGCAATTATCAGAACGAATAGCTGGACTGACTTATGCACTAAGCATGGTATGGCCGTGTCGAACTGCTTTTTATTTCGCATCATGCATTGTAGTGATTGGGTGGACGAGTACGCTTTGTCTATAGAATACTATGCGAATTTGAAATGATAATATTGTTTTATGTGTTTATTATTTTTTAAGGACAAGCGTTTTGAGGATTGCCCTGATTAGTGATGCCTGGCATCCGCAAATAAATGGTGTAGTAACAACTTTGGTTGAAACTTGTGAAGCTCTCAGAAGTCTTGGGCATACAGTGAAGTTGATCGATCCGGGCTTGTTTCGTACCACATCTTGTCCAGGTTATCCGGATGTGCGCCTGGCATTCCTTTGTGGTCCCTGGTTGCGACCTATAATTCAGGATTTTGTACCTGATGCAATTCATATTGCCACAGAAGGTCCTGTTGGTTACGCCGCGCGGCGTTATTGTCTTTATAAAGGCTATAGTTATACGACATCGTTACACAGTCGTTACCCGGAATATCTGAAATTAAGAGTCGGTTTCCCATTGTGGCTGAGTCATGTGTATATGTATTGGTTTCATAGCCAGAGTCGCCGTATCATGCTGGCCACAGATTCAATGCATCGGGAGTTGTCGGCAAAAGGTTATCAACGCATTGTTCGGTGGTCGCGTGGAGTTGACACTGAGCTATTTCGACCGAGGGCTAAATCTTTTATTCAGGATCGGCGACCCATATTTATGTATACCGGACGGGTCGCTGTTGAAAAGAATATCGAGTCTTTCCTGGATTTAAAATTACCGGGTACTAAATATATCATTGGTGATGGTCCGCAACGAGAAGCGCTGATGGGTGCATATCCGGATGTACGATTTGTCGGGTACCAGCAAGGCGAACAACTGGCTCGTTATATGGCAGCGGCAGATGTATTTTTATTTCCCAGTAAAACCGATACATTTGGATTAGTGATGCTGGAAGCATTGGCATGTGGTGTGCCGGTTGCAGCGTATCCTGTAGTGGGTCCAGTCGATGTCATTACAGATACTCGAGTGGGGACTCTGGATTGGGATCTGCGTGCTGCAGCATTAAACTGTTTAAGGCTGGATTCAAATGATTGTCGACAGTACGCGTTGGGATACTCCTGGCAAAAATCGGCCAGTCAATTTATCGGAAATTTGGTACCTAAAATTGCGGGTTGAATCAGTAAATTTCTTCCAGCAGTTTATTCGAGAGTCGAAGTCGTCGCAAGGGAATTGATATTGAATCTATTTAGTCGTTTAACAGGGCGAATAGTGGTAATTTTGGTCAGATTATTGAAGAATAGATATATGAAGGAATTTAGCTATATGTTATTTGTTTAAGTGCCATAATTCCTCTTAATGATTTGGAGGGAGTATTGGTGATATTAGAATAAGCTTTTTGAACTGCACCAAATCCTCTAAAAAAACGTTCAACAGATTCGATCATAGATCCTTCAAAATCAAAAGTTTTTGTTACAGTTGATGCAAACTTAATTGCTTCCCACATACATAAGCTCGTGGCGCCACTATTTCGTAATCGGGGGTCAGCGCCTCCCATCAAATAATAAGCTGAATTATTGTCCCAAATAATATAAACACCAGCATGGTTATTACCTTGCGGATCTTGTGCAATAAAGAATTTGCTCTGCATTCTTTGTATAGTCATATTGTTTATTTTTCTAACGAATGCGTCTGAATAAGGTGTTTTAATTCCTTGTCGCTGAAAAGTCATTTTGTTCAATAATAGAAATTCTTCAATATCTAAATCGGTTCTGACTTTAAGATTGAATCTGGTTGTTGCTTTTCTTATTTCTCGGCGAATATTTTCCAGGGTATTTATCCAAAGCTTATCTGAATTTGTCAAATCTTCAATGACATAGGTATATCGTGTGGTTTGCTGAAAACCTTGCCAATAAAAAGGAAGCCAATTTGACATTGAGTAATGCCAGTTTTGAGAGAAATGGCTGTACTGAGGTAATTTGTCGATTAAATTCGACATTAGCTTTTTTTGTTGAGCTAAACATTTACTGTATCTAGCTTTAGATGGTCTAATCCAGGGGCCAAGCGTTTTTGTTAATGGGGGATGTGCCAGGAGAGTATATCCAAAGCGATTCCGCATACAATAAGGCATAGAAGCGTGAACTTCTCCATTTTTTTCGACTAAACAAACACCCCAGTCTTTATTTTCGCAAACAGTATCTAACCACCAGGCCTGACTAAATAAAGGTACAGAACTTTCATTTGCACATAGTTCTCTATATTTTTCTAATGCACTCATTATTTCGGTTTATATGAAATAAAAAAGACGTTGAATGTATTATTTAAGATAAACAATACATAGCTTTAGTTCGTATAATCTAGCCAATTCATGGTCTCAATTTTGTTTTTCAATGAAAGAATTATTTCTTCTCTAAATGAATATTTTTCTTCGATAATTATTGATGGCTTCTGTTCTGAGTTGTTTAAATTAATGTCTTTTCCTATAAAATTGTGTATTGACTCCATAACACCACTATAATTATCAAAGTTCTCATAATGCAAAATTAATAAATTTTCACTTGAAAACAGTCTTATATCATTATTTATCTGTTTTTCAATAGAAAATATTTGCTCAACGACCTGTTCAATGGGACCTAATGTTTTTAGTTTTTCATAGTTGAACGGCATCAATGACCACCAATCCACAATATTATGATTAATCTTTTCTCTTGCTATTAATATAGATTGTGAAACATAGATTGGATTTCGTTTTATCCAAATAAATTTTGCTTCTGGAAATAATTTTGACAACATTCTCATTCGTAGAGCTGCATTCAAATTTTTAAATGCTATTGGTTTATCATAATAGTTGGTGATAGCGGTGATTTCCTGTTTTATTTGGGTAGAAGATTTATTATCAAGAAAATTTTCGTCTACATAGTGACGATCAGTTGGTAACCATCGATACCAGAACGAACCACATTCGTTAGGAGCATGATAGCCTCCGATAGTAGTGTCTCCATGAATTGATATAAAATTATTATGATTATTTTTTTTATAGATGATATTACTTAGCCAAATACCAAAAAATATATTTCTGTATAGCTTAGCTGCTAAATTACTGATATATGTAATATCCAGATGATTGGTTAACATTTGATATAGAATAGTGGAGCCAGTTCTTGGGGCTCCAATTATAAATATAGGCTGGTGTTTTAGAGGTTGGCTGGAATATTTATTTATATATCGATGTTCCCAGTATTTTATAAACGGCGATATTAATAGTAGTAATTTATCTAATAGCCATATAAAAATCCCTTTTGCATTAATATTTCTATTTGCACGAAGTTTTGAGGCAATAAAATATTTAATCATATTAACCTACTGTTGCATTCATTGGAAATGCTATCTATATAAATATAGTGAAATAAAGTATATTTCTACTTGTTATCCGGGATAATATTATATGAAGATATTATAATAAGTAAAAAAATATAGTGGCATGATAATAATATTGTCGATAAATATAAATATTCAATAAAAACAAGATTATAAAAATATGAATATACTAAGGCGCCTATACTTAATAATACTAGTATTAATTGCCAATAAAAGCCTATATGGTTTTTTTCAAAAATAATGTTCATCATGGAAACAGTGGAAACGACGAATCTTACGAAGAACAATGGTGTTAATATTGCTGCATAAGTTCCTGCTACTCTCCATTGTTCCCCAAAAACAAGAACAAAAAATTCTTCAGAAACAAAAAATAGAGTTAAAAATATAGGTGATCCAATTAATATTAGATATTTGACTGTATTATAAAAAGTTTGTCTTGCATGATTAAATTCCTTCTTTTCATTTGTTGCCTGCTGTAAAAAAACCTGACCAATGGCTGTTGATATGAGTGAAGCGGGCGCACCTAAAACCCTTTGTACTAAATAATACATGCCTAGAGTAGATGCGTTAAAAATTGCTGATATAAAAAGACTTACAGTTTCATGTGATAATGTATTACAAAGAATTGCAGGCATGCTATATTTTGGGAAATCTGAATACCTTTTTGCAAGTAATAATATTTTAGGGAAAGAAATTGTATATTTTAATATAAATGTTCTATTTATATTTTTGAAAAGGCGTATTATTGCAATAACATGAGAAACAATATGTCCTGTAATGAGACCTAGAATCCCTTCTTTAATAAGGCCTAATAGAATTTGACAAGCACTAAGTGCTGTCGTTTTATAAATTCGGGCTATAGCGATGGTCTTAAAATGTTTTTTTCGGGTATTTAAATAATTTAATATATTAAAAAATCCTGAAAGAAAAATAGAAATAGGAATCCAGTATAACCAAAAAGAAAAATCTGGGTTCTTTAAAAGAATACAAATATCCTGGTTAAATAATAAAATAACAATAAAAATGGAAATAGATGCTCCAATAGCTATCAGCATGCCCAGTGCAGCAATATTTATAGCATCTTCATCTTTTTCTGGCAGTCCTATAGCCAGTTCATATTTTCCATTTACCAATGATGCAAGAATGTTTGATATTGCTATAAATATTGCAAATACACCGAATTCTTCAGGGGTATAAATACGAGTCAGGATAGGCGAAATGGCAATAGGAAGAGCTTGTGCAATCGTTGTCCCTGTCATCAGAGTAAGTACGTTACGAGTATACTCATTATTCGGTAATAGGCGTTTCATTAACTGGCCAAATCTGAATGAAAAGTTTGTTATTAAACTCAGGCGATTATTTGTGTAACGCTCTGGGCTTGTTAAGCATTAGATTGAATTCTTTAGCAGAGAATGTTGAGCACTAGCTTATTATAGTATTACCAATCATTTCGTGCTGTACGTGATGGCATTGAATCGGTACCTTCTATATCTGACTGACAAAGATGCACAATCCTGCGAAATGACAAATTAATTCTTGAGCCATTTCTGCGTTTGCTTTTTGGCACGCTATGCTGCCAATGCTGTTGCAGTTTCCCAGACATGAGCAATAAACTACCGCTGTTTAGTTCAACGCTGTGAGTTTTTTTGGTTTTTTTATGTCTTATTTTAAAGACTCTTGTTTCGCCAAGGCTTAGCGAGGCCAATATGGGTTCTGTACCGAGCTCAGGTTCTTTGTCGGCGTGCCATCCCATAGAATCGTTACCGTTTCGGTAAAGGTTAGCCAGTACTGCATTGAAGTCATATCCCGTGTGCTGTTGTATCTTTTCCAGAATTTCGGAAAGTTCCGGAATCCAAGGTTTTGGTTTATGGGAAATACCGGAATAACAATAATCTGCACCGCTGTCGCCGTACCAGCAGACCAGGCGCGGAGATTTGATTGATTTTCCGAAGAGCTTTATGGTTTCTTCATGCCATTGCAATTTACTGATCAGGGTGTTCAAGATTTCGTCCGTAGTATCAGCAGATATAAAATTTTCTTCCAGGTAGAGTTCACCGTCAGTGGTGATAATGGACAACATAATTTTAGAGTGGATTCAGTAGGGAGATGCGTAGAGTAATGGATCACTACAGGTATAGTTTCAATAATGTATCACATTGTAATTTCTATATATCAGATAACGTGAGGCAGACGTGCTAATGACAAAATCGAATCCCTGGCAGTTCATAAAATCCCGTGAAATATTCGATAACCCCTGGATGCAGGTCCGAGAAGATGAGGTAATCAATCCTGGCGGAACCAAAAATTATTACGGAAAAATCCAATTTAAAAATCAGGCGATTGGTATCATACCACTGGATGATGAAGGTAATACCTGGCTGGTGGGACAGTACCGCTATGTATTGGGTCTCTATTCCTGGGAAATCCCGATGGGTGGCTCACCAATAGAAGAAGATCGCCTGACTACAGCAAAGCGTGAGCTTCGTGAAGAGACTGGGCTGACGGCGAATAACTGGAGCTGTTTTCTGCGTTTGCACACTTCTAATTCAATTACTGATGAAGAGGCGTTTGTCTACCTGGCTCGAGAACTTATCGATGGTGTTACAGAGTTTGAGGATACGGAAGTGATTACTGTTAAAAAGCTGCCTTTGAGCGAGGCGGTGCGAATGGTTCTTGAGGGTGAAATTACGGACGCTATCAGTGTTGCCGGTTTGTTAAAGCTGACCTATCAGAATTCGATAGGCTTAGGGCCTATTGATATTTAGTTTGTTTTTGTATGTTCTGTTGACTGCAGCTATGAATTAATAATTCTGATGCATTTGAAGTATTACATCGTTTAACAAGCAATTGATTTTCTCATCTTGAACTTCCAGCGGATTTTTGCGAACTGTTAGGAAAGCCCATAGTGATACCTTAATGATTCACCCGATCATGAACGATACCAAGATCTATCGAATATTTTCGTTATCAGAAATTAGCAGGGTTCAGTATTTCATACTCGTATTATTGACCGTAGCGGGGTTTTTGTCCGAGATTGCGATCCATATTCTTCATGACGACTGGTTTTACAGCCTGGTACCTTTGGTCAATTTGAGTTTTGAAAGTAACATTCCGACCTGGTATTCGTCTGTACTGTTATTCTCGTGTTCGCTGATACTTGCATGGATCACTGTTGTTCGCACGGCGCAGTCGGATACAAACCGTAAGCACTGGACAGGTCTTGCAATTGTATTTTTGTATCTGTCGATGGACGAAGCGGCTGTCATCCATGAGCTGATCAATCCAATTCTCACGGAAGCCTATGATTTTCAGGGGATCCTGTTTTTTTCCTGGGTCATACCGTTTGGTATTTTCGTAATTGTATTTTTCATAAGCTATCTCGGTTTTCTTCGTCGATTGCCTGCGCGTTATCGTTTATCTTTCCTCGCTTCTGGCGCGGTTTATGTGGGTGGTGCCTTGGGAACAGAGTTTGGTATCGCTTATTGGTATGACCTGCATGGTGGTGACAACCTTGTTTACGGGTTGCTGAATGTAATTCAGGAATCGATGGAAATCCTCGGGGCAACGATGTTTTGCAACGCCTTGCTGGCTTATGTTTGTGAACAGCTTGGAGAGATTCGTATCAGACTGGTCGACGATTAATCCGGGTTTTCGTTTGATAGTGCTTCGTCAAGAAGAAACTCTACGCACCCAAAACGAGCATTACTTGAAGGCGAAAGGTATATTCGACTTAATTTTGCTTGCGCGACACAGACCAGATAAAACCATCATACCAGAAGTGCATCAGAGAAACGACCAGTAAAAGACTGAATAACCAATCGCCGGATGTTTCGTCGATTGATTCTGCGAAGAATCCGAAACTGAATCCGACAAAGAGTATTAAAGTCAAGGTGGCCACGTTTCTCCATGATTTGTCACGACAGCCAATAAATTTTGCGATATTGGTGTTTTCGGCCCACCAGATTATCGCAAAATATTGCAGGGCATGGAAAAAGTTCATGATAAAAAAGGCCATGCCGAAGGGATTGAATCCCCATGCATAAACGGAACATAGTGCAGTGGATATCAGTAATGTGGTTTTTTGGCTGCAAAACCGGTAAAGACCCCGGCGAGTGTAATATCGAAATACGAATATGTATATTATTAGGAATGGGATAGCCATGCATAACAGCAACCATCCAATCAAATCTGTATTGGATTCGCTGATTGTCGGTGTGCGTGTAAATAGTACGATTCCAATTTGCTCAAGATTATGAAGTTCTTCCAAATGATCAACCAATGTACAGCCTGCAGCGATCGGGCCAATGTATAGCAGCAGGTTCAATACGATGTCCAGGCGACGCCCTATATTTTCATAATTACCCGCCCGAATATCGTAAATTCTGGAAATGCCAAATGTTTGCATACTTGAGTGGTAAATGTCCCAAAAGACAGCGACGGCTGTGCATAGTATGAGCAGCTTCGTAGAGGTTCCCATTGCAATAAACAATAATAGAGGCACCAGGGAAAATCGTAGTGGGAATTGGTTAAAAATTTCTTGATTCAGGTGGCTGCGAAAAATTACGATCACAAGGTGAGCAAAAACGAATATACCAAGAAAAAAATCCACCCAGGATTGTTCATATCCAAATGCAGCGTCTTCGTGGTTTAGGGGGGGATTGGCGACAAACACACCGATAAGGAGGGATATTATCGGTGCTCCGATTATAAAAATTGAGTCGAAGTAAGGCCCGATCAGGAAAAGCGAGCCAGATTTTTGTTTTTTAATAGGCTTTCTATTCTCAGATAACCTCTTGGTGCCCGATCTTAAAATGATCGCCATTTGTTTGTGCGAACCTTATTATAATTTAAAGGTTTTTTATCCATTGTGTCTTAAACCTGGCAGTGGGGGTAGCGGTAACGGCGGTAGTGGTAGCGCTGGTGGTACCACCGGGTAGGGTTCGGGTTCATACGGTTCATCATAATAGTAGTCGTCATCGTCATAATGATGATGTTTGTATTTTTTGTGTTTATATTTTCTATGTTTATATTTTTTGTATTTCTTGTGTTTATATTTTCCTCGATGTTTATGATCTGCAAGAATAATGGGTGCGCTTTTGTCAAACCCGGTTTCTGCGGCTGCACCAACACAGACGATTGTGCATAAACACGTAATGATCAAAAAACTTACAAAATGACTGAATACAAAGCTGCGCCGCGCGGTCATTAAGTTTCTCCGAATAAAGTAAATGTGTGTTTAAATTTAAGAACAGTATGCTATCCATTATGGGCTAGCGTCCCAGGACTTATTCAACCTTCAACATAGACGATAATATAAGGCCAATAATAATAGTTAAGTCGGGTTCGATACGATCTTTAGTTAGCCAGTCCACCCTAACCCTGTAGCAATGCAGTTAATCGACATTAACAGTGGAACGAGGGCTTTTCTGCGTGTCGGGTCATCTTCTGGGAGGGCTCTGAAATGCCGAATTAAGCGAACCTGTTCGCGGCCGATTTGATTAATTGTCGGTAGGCGTCTGGACAATTTGCGTCTGAATCGTGGGAATCGTTCAGCCAGAAGGTTACTCTTGGATATTTCCAGTACACGGTCAACTGTAAGGTGATACTCTGTTTCGATCATGGAATAAATTTGTTGCTGTATTTCGATGTCGGTTACCAGTTCCGAGTAGGCTTTGGCGATAGAAAGATCCACCTGGGCCAGGGTTTTTTCGGCTTCATCTATGACCAGGTGAAAAAGGCGTGATTGCTCGAAGAGTTTACTCAGCAGGTTGCTGTTAGAGTCTTGTTCACGAACAAATCCATCAATGGCGCTGCCCAGCCCGTACCAACTGGGAACCAGGTGGCGGTTCTGGGTCCAGGCAAATACCCAGGGGATTGCGCGTAAATCATCGAGCGATTGGGCGCCAAATCGACGTGCCGGACGCGAGCCGATATTCAACAATGAAAGCTCTTCGACCGGACTTGCGGCGCTGTAATATTCAAGCAATCCAGGTTGTTCCACCAGTTTTCTGTAGGCTGAAAAAGAGCCTTCGGAGAGCGTCTGGAAAGCACTACTGAATTCTTCGGATTCCTGCTTGTCGGAATTGGCGGCAGATAATAATGAGTGCCCTAAAACACTCGCTGTGAGTAATTCCATGTGGTATTGCGCAGTACCACGGTTGGCGAATTTCGAAGAAACGACTTCACCTTGTTCTGTAATGCGCATCTGGCCATGAACCGATCCTGGTGGTTGTGCGGCAATCGCCTGGTCAATCGGTGCGCCACCGCGGCTTATAGACCCGCCTCGCCCATGAAAAAATGAAATGGGAATTCCCGTTTCGTTTCCGACTTCGGTGAGTTTTATCTGTGCCAGATTCAATTCCCAGTTGGAGCTGATATAGCCACCGTCTTTGTTGGAATCGGAATAGCCAATCATCACTTCCTGAACGCCACCGCTTTTCTCAATACTGCGGCGGACAAGAGGGTTGTTTAATATATCCACCATGATTTCGGGTGCAGCCTGAAGGTCTTCTATGGTTTCGAATAAAGGAACAATCGGCAGCGTACAATAATGACCACTATCTGATAATTCGAAGAGTCCTGCATACTTTGCCAGTAAATAGATTCCCAGAATATCCTCTTCGGCCCGGGTCATGCTCAAGACAAAATTACCGAAGGCTTTGCTGTCCATAGTATCGCGGGTTTCTGCGATCAATTGCATCAGTTCTACCGTTTCCTGAGCGGAAGGGGGTAGTCCGGAAAACTCAATCATTTCTATATCCGCTTGCTCAAGTTCACTGCAAATCCATTCCATCCAGGTTGTTGAAGATTTGTCCGGGCATTCGGAAGTGTCGTTTTGCTGTAACCAGATTGCGCCTAATGTTTCAGTAGTCACGGTGGTATTCTGGCGCAAATCCAGGCTCATGGTTTTAAATCGAAAGGCCTGAGCCTCGCGGCGTAAGGGTCTGACAAGAACGCTGGCGATGGATTCGCATTCACATTGAACCAGAGTATCTTCTAAAAATATTAAATCGTCGATAAACTCATCGGCGCTGAAATATGCAGAGCTGTTCGGTGTGGCTACTTTGTCTTGTAAGGCTAAATTCAGAGTTAGAGAAAGTTTCTCAAGTAATAGTACTGTGTACTGACGAAAAGTTTCGCCTGGATTCCTGCCGCTGATCGATGTATCGGCACCCATTTTTTCAATCATAGTTGCCAAGCGCAATTGAAAATTTTCGGGAATTTCGAATGAATGGCGTCCAATGCTCAGTTGGTTACGCAGGGTTTCCAGTTGATGAACATAACGATACAGAGATGCGCGTCTGTGCGTGAACAGGGTTTCGCGTGTCACTTCATTGGTCACGAAGGGATTTCCATCCCGGTCTCCGCCAACCCACGAACCGAACTGGAATAATGGCGGAATTGAAAATGAGTCATCGGGATAGTAGAGATTCAAGGCCCATTCCAGTTTATCGATCATTTCAGGGAGTCGATCAAATAATGATTCGTTGAAAAAATGCAGGCCCCAGGAAACTTCCTGGTGAACACCGGGTTTTTCCAGTCGGAGTTCACCCGTCAGCCACAAAAGATCAATTTCATTGTGCAATTTTGTGATCAGATGATCGCGTTCTCTATTTGTCCAGCGCGGCGATTCCAGTTCCATTAACAAGAGATAAATTCTTCGGTGGATTTCCAGTACCGTGACACGTTTGGCTTCAGTCGGGTGCGCAGTGATGACAGGTCTTATATCAGCTGCATTCAGGAGTGTTTGTATACGGTTGCCAGTGATACCATTGTCTTTGAATTGTTTGATGATATCGGCGAAACTGTCTTCAACCTGACTGGCTCCGAGTTTGGATTCGAAAGCCCGGCGTCGACGCATCGCAGAAATTTCTTCTGCAATATTGAGTAACTGAAACCAGATGCCCTCGGCCTGCAGGGATCGCATAAGCAGACCGCGGTTGCTTACTGGTACGGTTGCTTCACCGAGTAATACCGGTTGAATTTCAGGTTGACGGATTTTTATAATATCCAGAAACAGTTTGTATAACAGGTCGATAGTTTTCTGCGTTTGCGTAGACACTTCATCGGATATGGTTTGTTTAGTGGTGAAGGAATCTTCGTTAATATTCATTGTTGTTTTCCACAATAGGTACTCTAATTTCGGTTGGTGTAGAGTTTAAGACGAAACAATTAGCGTAGTTTAACCGTGTAGGTAACGCATAGCCATATAGTGCTTTATTCTTGGGGATTGATAGCAATAAGCCTGAAAGAGTCAAGAACCAGGTATTCATTTTTCAGAAAAAAATCATTAAAGTATGAAATTATTCTGGAACTTCTTATCGAGATGAATACAATACCCAATAATGAGAATAATGTGTCGAAAATTTTCGGCCGTCAACCGTAAATAGGAATCTATAGATGCCAAATTTAATCAGTGAAGGTGTTAACTTAATGTTTGTGGGTATGGGGCTGGTGTTTTTATTCCTGGCATTACTGGTGTTGCTGGTAAAAATAATGACCCTTGCCGTGGCTCGATTCGCACCCGAAGAAGAAATGGTTCCAGTCGCAGCGGCTGCGGCAGGAAGCGGACAGAACGATAATTTGATACCGGTTATCACTGCGGCGGTGCATAAATATCGCGGTGGAAAGTAGTTCAGACAAGCAAGAATATGCGGTTGAATATATGCCTGGTTGAGGATGAGTCTCATATATAAATAGGCAGGCAATGGTTGTAGGCTCACTCAATGATGTGGTTAGCGACTGGTATTGTAAAAAAACAAATTCAGAACTTTTTGGCCGTGGCATCTTTGAATGGGCCGATGCTGTCATTAAGTTCAAAAAAAGGTAACGACTTGCCCCCAAATCGAAACAGCCCTCTATGGGGGATCTGTGGAGGAAGTGTATGCGGCAGGGAAGCCGCATACAAGCCTACAAGGATGTATTTACAGCGTCTTCCGGAACAGCTCACCCATAGAGGGGCGAGCAGTTACAAAAAAAGAATTAATAACAAATCTTTATAGAGGATTAAAACAATGGCAAAACCGCTGGGAATAACCGAAGTTGTGCTTCGTGATGCGCACCAGTCAATATTGGCAACTCGGTTTCGAATCGAAGATATGCTGCCTATTTGTGAAAAACTGGACAAGGTCGGCTACTGGTCTTTGGAAACATGGGGTGGTGCAACCTTTGACGCCTGTATCCGTTATCTGGGTGAAGATCCCTGGGAACGGTTACGACTGATGAAGGCAGCCATGCCGAATACACCCCAACAAATGTTGTTCAGAGGGCAAAATATATTGGGCTACCGCCACTACGCAGACGATGTCGTTGATAAGTTTGTTGAGCGCGCGGCGGTCAATGGCATAGACGTATTTCGGATCTTTGATGCGATGAATGATATTCGCAATATGGAGCACGCAATAAAAGCCACCGTTGCTGTCGGTAAGCATGCGCAAGGCACCTTATCCTATACAGTAAGTCCAGTACATACACTGGACACCTGGCTGGATCTGGCGAAAGGTCTGGAAGATCTGGGTGCACATTCGATTGCGATTAAGGACATGGCGGGTTTGTTGAAACCCTATGTGGGTTATGAACTGGTGAAAAGGCTTAAGGCGACCGTCGATATCCCTATCCACATGCATTGCCATGCAACAACCGGTTTGAGTGTACCAACAATCATTAAAACCGTCGAAGCAGGTATCGATAATGTCGATACGGCAATCTCATCAATGAGTATGACGTATGGACACAGTCCGACGGAAACCATCGTTGCCTCTCTGGAAGGGCTGGATCGGGATACCGGACTGGATATGGGTTTGCTGGAAGAAATTGCAGCCTATTTTCGAGTGGTGCGTAAGAAATATGCCCAGTTTGAAGGCAATCTGCGGGGAGTGGATAGCCGCATCCTGGTCAGTCAGGTACCGGGTGGTATGTTGACGAATATGGAGAGCCAGTTAAAAGAGCAACAAGCAGAGGATAAGTTTGACGAGGTTTTAGAAGAAATTCCTAAAGTAAGAGAAGATCTTGGCTTTATCCCCCTGGTCACGCCGACCTCACAGATTGTGGGGACTCAGGCCGTGATTAACATACTACAGGGCGAGCGTTACAAATCTATCACCAAAGAGTCTGCCGGGATACTGAAAGGCGAGTATGGTGCGTCCCCTGCTCCAGTAAATAAAGAACTCCAGGATCGGGTATTGGATGGGAAAGAAGCAATTACCTGTCGCCCTGCGGATCTGTTGGATCCGGAATTGGCGAAATTGGAGAAAGAAGTGGAAGCTTTTTCCGACGAAAATGGAATTACACTGGCGGACAATAAAATTGATGACGTGTTGACCTTTGCGTTATTTCCTCAGATCGGTGGCAAGTTTCTTAAAAACAGAGGCGACGCTTCGGCTTTTGAGCCTGCTCCAACGGGTCAGGCAGCGGCCCCTGCGGCTGCACCGGCCTCTGCAGGGGCAAACGAAGCGTATACGGTTACGGTAAACGGTACCTCATATGCTGTTCAAGTAGGACCGGGTGGAGCGGTAAGCAATGTACAGCCAGTTGCAGCAGCACCCGTTCCAGCAGCACCCTCCGGGGGGGGTGGCGAAGTCATAGCCGCGCCAATGGCTGGAAATATATTTCGCGTCATGGTTGGCGCGGGTCAAACGGTTGCCGAGGGTGATGTTGTCATCATACTGGAGGCCATGAAAATGGAGACCGAAGTTCGGGCTCGCAGTGGTGGCACTGTCAGTAGCATTGCAGTAAAAGAAGGTGATGCAGTGGCAGTGGGTCAAGTACTGATAAATCTGTCATAGGGGGCTGATTATGGAACAAATGCTGCGCCTGTGGCAGGACACAGGCTTATATAACTATACCTCGGGCCAGGTCATTATGACTGGCGTGGGATTTTTGCTTCTGTATCTGGCGATTCGAAAAGGGTTTGAGCCATTATTGTTGGTGCCCATAGGTTTCGGAGCGATTCTGAGCAACATACCGGTGGCGGGCATTGCAGAAGAAGGGGGTCTTTTGTATTACCTGTATTTCGGTGTAAAAACCGGGATATTTCCATTGTTGATTTTTATGGGTGTGGGTGCACTGACCGATTTTGGGCCGATGCTGGCGAATCCAAAAACGCTGTTTTTGGGGGCAGCGGCGCAGTTCGGTATATTTTCCACATTGATCGGTGCATTGGCGCTGAATATGGTTCCGGGTTTCGAATTCAGCTTTAAAGATGCGGCAGCGATTGCGATTATAGGTGGAGCCGATGGCCCCACCGCGATTTATGTGGCCTCCAGACTGGCGCCCGACTTGCTTGGCGCGATTGCTGTTGCCGCGTATTCTTATATGGCGCTGGTGCCTTTGATACAGCCGCCGATTATGCGCGCCTTAACGACTGAAGCTGAACGTAAGATTGAAATGCAACAGTTACGGCCGGTGAGCGCGCGTGAAAAGATCGTTTTTCCATTAATGTTAGTGGTACTGTGCGCACTGTTGTTACCGTCAGCGGCGCCTTTGGTGGGGATGTTTTGCCTGGGCAATCTGATGTCCAGTTGTGGTGTGGTTGAGCGCCTGAGTAAGACGTCTCAGAATGAATTGATCAATATAGTCACGATATTTCTGGGATTAACGGTAGGGTCAAAGATGAGCGCCACCAGTTTTCTGCGCGCGGAGACACTGGGTATCCTGGGCTTGGGAATGATCGCTTTTTGTATTGGTACGGCGGCCGGCGTATTGATGGCGAAACTGATGAATAAACTCAGCGATACCCAAGTGAATCCGTTAATTGGTGCCGCTGGGGTATCTGCAGTGCCGATGGCGGCACGGGTTGCGAATAAGGTGGGTTTAGAGAGTAATCCACATAACTTTCTATTGATGCACGCGATGGGCCCGAATGTCGCCGGTGTGATTGGTTCAGCGGTTGCCGCCGGGATTTTACTGGCGTTGGTTCATTAAAT
>CAZGQY010000063.1:0-19996 GCA_964528035.1 uncultured Methylococcaceae bacterium
CCACCACGAATGAAATCCTCGTGTCAAGAAGTTTAGAACCGTTTCGCCGTGCTCTTTACGCAGCCTGGGTAATACCTTACAGTATTTTAGTGTTAAGCTTTCTTATTTGTTACTTAAAATTATTCTTTCATCTAGCCGGTCGGTTTAAACTACTTTTTTTCGCATCGGGTTTTCTTTATGTTTTTGGGGCTTTAGGAATAGAAATAATCGGTGTTACAAGAGCCTATGAACATGGCTTAAATGACCAGACTTATAAGCTTATTGCAACTATAGAAGAATCACTTGAACTTACAGGTATAGCCTTGTTTAACTATACTCTTCTTTGTTTTATTTCAATCAATTTTAAAAACAGAACTCAAACTTTTTTTTCGATCAAATACAGAGTAACAGACTAAGCCGTACGCCCAGCGAAAAAAGAAAGCAAAACCATCCCTTTTATTACATGTAGGGCTTTATATAGAATGCGGTATCACTGACTCCTGAACTTGTCCAAATAGACCGCCAGCCTGCGATGGTCTTACTAACATCTGCCCAGATCGTCCCGTTTGGACCTTGTTCATAGGTTCTTGAAGATGGAGTGCCAGAATCACTGGGTAAATACCAATTCACATTATCGATTACGAGTAAACCGCCTGGACGAATCACTCTAATAGCTTTTTGTGCACAGTAATCCCGATAGGCGCCGTCAACAAGCACAAAATCGACACTGTCCGTTGCGAACTTATCTATTGTCTTCACATATGCAGAATCACCACCTTCCCGATCTTCCTTATCCATTTGAACATGGAAATAACTAACATTTTGCTGTCCCGCATTATTTAGCATCGTACTTACTTTCTTGTACCACAGCGCATTATTTTCTACGCTGGTAATGTGTCCAACATGCTTAGCAAACCATAAAGTACTTCGGCCACTGCCAAACTCTAGACAAACATCCGATTGCCTAAGATAGCCCGCTAATATTTCATTGGCCTGACGAGTCAACCACGGGTGATCCGGATAGCTTCGTTGGTAAACCATATCCACGAAACGATTCTTGATATATCTTGGTGTATAGTGATAAATTGATCTCATATAATATAGTTTGTACCGGCAAAATCCTTTCTGGAAAGTGTACGCAAGCAAAATAGAAAAAAATTAATTTCAAACAACCCTAATTTTGCCTACCTACATTACAAAAACCCATTAATTTATAAAAAGACGCCCTCAGATGAATTAGTCTTCTTCATTTAATGTTTCTTTATTTTATTCTGCAGCATCTTCTTCGCCTCAATCGCCGGATTCTTCGTCATTTTCTACTTCTGTGTCCGGCACACCATCAATTACCGCTTCATCATCGGAAGCCCCATGTAATCAGCATACGGATAGGATTTAATAGCCAGGATATAAATTATCCACGCACAAACAAGGCCAGTTAAAGTTTTCGGAATACATTATTATTCCTCCTCTAAATATAAGTCAATATTATTTATAACTTCAGTGTATTATAAAACAATGTGAGGCTCTCCTATACCAGTTTGACTCTAGTTTGAAAAAGCCCGTCCAACAGAAACCACCCTCCCACCAACTAATTCAAAAACCACGGTAACCACAAGGACAAACATTCGAGCGGCCATTCTTAGTAAACTTAGTCACAAGCATGGAGAGCCGTCAATTTAATTAGCTCCCACAGAGCCCATATACGCTACTATCCGAGACCTGGCCCCGTTGTTTCATGCTTTGAAAACAAAAGAGGTATTTCCAAAGAAGTGAATTAATTATAATATACTGCTGAGGACCTTCGAGGTAATTTTAATTTAGCGTACTTTCTATAAAGGAAATAACAATGTCCATTCTGGATGCAATTACATCTTTTTTTTCTTCTGGAGAACAAAATATGGCCTTAATCAATCGAGTGTTAGTGGGTGAATCTTTACAAGGGGACGGTAATGAAGTTGCGCATATCGACCTGATGATTGGCCCTCGTGGTAGTGCCGTGGAAACGGCCTTTACAAATTGCCTGACCAACAATAAAGACGGATTTTCTAATCTTTTAGCGGTGGTTGCACCAAATTTATTAGCCAAACCCGCTACGGTTATGTTTAACAAAGTGACCATCAAAGGTTCCAAACAAGCTGTCCAGATGTTTGGCCCGGCACAACGAGGCGTAGCGATGGCCGTTGCCGATTGTGTCGAAGATGGAACCATTCCGGCGGACGAAGCCGATGATGTATTTATCTGTGTCGGTGTATTCATCCATTGGATGGCGGAAGATGACGCTAAAATTCAGGATTACAACTATGCTGCTACCAAAGAATCCATTAAACGCGCGGTCGCTCGGGAACCTAAAGCACGTGATGTGGTGGCTCAAAAAGGCTCTATGGAACATCCATTCGCTGCGCACGCCTAGCCATAGCCATACGCATTGAATATGCCATCCTGAATAGTTGCGGATGGCTAGATTAATTATTGGCAATAGATTTACGTTCTTATCTTGGCACTAAAACCCTAGCAGGGATGCGGATAACCTTAATGCATTAGACAGATGCAAGAGCGAATTGCCGCTCGGAATTTAAAATACGGAGAAAAACATGAGAATTTCCATTTCAACGGGCATTTTCGCCGCCGCGTTGTTTCTATTCGGTGGTTTTAACTACGCCGCAGCCGACGCAAAATATCCGGCGGCAGATTTTGAACCCTACATAGTCTACCAAGATCAATCGATCATTGATCTCGCGGCTAAAGAAAACAAAGCCAAGCCCAGCACACCGCGGGTTAGTAGCAGCAAGCCTGCACCTGCTGCAGATGAGCCACCTACGGCAATTGTGTTTTCAAAGACTGAATCTTTGCCTGTAGAAGTCTTTGGCTTAGTCATAGCACTAATGCTTGCGCTGTTTGCGCTAACGCGGGAAAAGGCAGGTAATGGTAATGGAGGCTTAGAACATGCGCTCATTGATCGCGTATTAGTGGGTGAATCTTTACAAGGGGACGGTAATGAAGTTGCCCATATAGACCTGATGATTGGTCCCCGCGGGAGTGCTGTGGAAACCGCCTTCACAAATTGTCTGACAAACAACAAAGACGGTTTTTCTAATCTTTTGGCTGTCGTTGCACCAAATTTAACTGCCAAACCGGCTACGGTCATGTTCAACAAAGTCACAATAAAAGGCTCCAAGCAGGCTGTACAAATGTTCGGTCCAGCACAACGAGGCGTAGCAATGGCCGTTGCGGATTGTGTCGAAGATGGAACCATTCCAGCGGATGAAGCCGATGATGTATTCATTTGTGTCGGTGTATTCATTCATTGGATGGCAGAAGATGATGCCAAAATTCAGGATTACAACTACGCTGCCACCAAGGAATCAATTCAACGCGCGATTGCACGTGAACCTAAAGCACGTGACGTAGTTGCTCAGAAGGGCTCCATGGAACATCCGTTCGCTGCACACGCCTAAGTCTTTGTGAATTAAATATACCACTCCAGTAACTTTGGAGTGGTATATTAGCTTTCCTGCCGACTCTCCCCCACCCGTTCTGACACAAAAAAGCTCCTAACTTGATAGCTAGAGGCTGAATATGGTGGGCCCTGTAGGACTCGAACCTACGACAAAGGGATTATGAGTCACATCTATACGATTTCCCACAACAACACACAGCACTTAATGACAATAATAACATAGACTTACCCTATTTCACTAATTGCTGATTATTGCCGTTTATTGCCTATTATTACCTCTGAGTGTCCCGAAATTGTCCCGCGAAATAGCCCTGTAAGGTAGATTGGAAAAGAGGTTGAAAAGTAACAGGCTATTCCAGAACAAACCCTGACACATGATTTTTTTGTAGTAAAGGATAATTAGAATTAAGGTTGGATTTTCTAACAGGCGCTCATCTAATAATTTATCGATAAAATGCTAACCTTTAATATTTTGCAAATAGCCAACTAATTCGTGGACGCGGGTACTAGGATTGTCGGTATTCTGGTTTTTGGCCTCAATCGTCGCCCGTTCTGCATTACTTTTGGCTAATTCTAACTTATCGAATAATTTCGAAAAAAGACCCACTTCTGCCTTTTTGTAGTCAGTACGATATTTGCGCAATTCTGCAATTATATTGTCGGCCGCACTTTCTGATCCAGAGGCCCTGAATGGTTTTGTGGTATATTCGTAATGTAGAAGAAGCCAATATTCAAAGCAAGGCACAGACGTAATTGCAATAACGGTTTTTTTCTTCTTGTTGTATTTGAGACTCGCGATCCGATCCAATGTGAGTTGATAGGTCGAATGGATGTCTTTGTCAAAAACACAATAAACTTGATCGTAAGCATCACCTAATTTATCTTCTTTTTTATAACGCTCCAATGCATAATCCAGAACGTTCTTTGGGCTTGACTCACATTTGCCTGTAACTTCAACATTGGCCGTATTAAGTTTGTAATATGCCCTTAGGCCCTGGAAATAATACGGCTCTGTCTTTTCCCCCTCGCAAACAATCAGAACTTTGTCGTACGCTTCTCGACTTTCCCTTTGTCGCCTCAAGTCTTTAGCTTGTCTTGCTTTGCGTTTTCGAAATAAGTTTTCCGTACCCACACGGTTTCCTTAGCCAGTCTTAAGATTGCGAATAAATGGTAAGGCACCATACCGTCCAGATAAATAAGACCGTTCCAAGTTTTCGTGTTTTTTACGCACACTGAAATCGGATAAGGAATAGAGGGAGGTTGCCTGGTATTGGTCTTTTTCGCAGAACCAAATTTGATCTCGCCGAAAAACATCCTGGCTCAAAATAGATGTCTCATGGGTAGTGAAAACCAACTGGGCATTTTCTGGGTTTTTTTCAGTATTGTGAAAAAGGCTCACTAAGAACCGAACGATGGCAGGATGAAAATTATCGTGCAATTCATCGATCACTAATACATAACCATTAGCCAGTGAATCCAACCACGGACCAGCAAAAGAAAATAATTTCTGGGTTCCATCTGATTCTTCATCAAATTCAAGCTGGCATGTACCGCCGCCATTTTTCTGATGAATCGTTTTAATATCGAATACTTCCGCACCTTTTAGTTCGCTAATTAATTCTAATTTCAAGACATCGGGCATATCATCCGGTAAATCGCCAGAATCAAATTTTTTTGTATTAATATTAACGTCTTGAATTTCCAAATCCGCTGCTCGCAAAAACTCATTTATGTCGGATTTAAATTGAATCTCTGAATATAGGGAAGCGGTGACGGCAGGGCTCCATCCTCGAATATTCGTAATGCGCAATTTCTCTCTAAACCAATCATAAACGGGCTTTAGCTGTTCACTATTCAACTGAACGGCGGTCGATACAAAAAGTGCGTTTGCGCGCGTAGATTCCTGCCAAAGGTGTTTTTTACCCGCCAAGCCACTACCCATTTCCCAGTTATATGTTTCAGTATCAGCATCATAAACACGTCTAAACCATCGCTGCGGTCGACCTTTAGGGTAAGCCAATAGCCACTCATCCCAAACACGTTCGACTGTTGCAGAAAAACCATACTGATAACGTACACCTTCATTAATAAAAACAATTTCAAAGTCAGTTGGACATTTAGCATCTTGGTCATCAAACAAAAACGGAGTAACGGGAATCTCATCACCCAATTGCTTAGCAGTTGCCGACTCTACTACAAAGGATCGCATGACACCTAAACCTTTGATAAAATTTGATTTACCAGCGGCATTTGGGCCATAAATAGCGCACGAACGGAGAAGCGGCAACGCTCCCGGTGAAGGCGGTTGAAAACTGTGAGTTGCCTGAAACTCATTACTCTTTCCTTTAACTAGACTCAAAGTCTGGGCTTCACGAATCGAACGGAAGTTTTTTACGGTGAATTCAATAAGCATTTCATTTAACGTTTAATAAGTTTCATTGGCTATTTTGACAAATATAGCTAAAAAAAGCACTTTATTTTACTTTTTTATCAAATAAACACCTTTTTATATCTCTTTAACAATTAAAATCTCAATCGTAATCTAAAATTCTCACTATATTTACTTCACAACAAACCCTCTAATAACCTCAGCCGCACAAACCCAGGCAGGATTCAAGACTGGCGAACCCTTTAGTAATTCCGGCATGTATACGAAGTTATTAGCATCACCTGGTTTCATTTCTCGGGTTACTATCATGCGAGACAGGTCGTTAACGGCATGAATATCATGCGTCAAATAAAAGAACGGCAACAATATTTCTATCTGCTCTATAATCTCTTCTGGGATCGGCTCATCAAAGGTGAAACTGAATAGACCCTTGCGTATTTTCGGGTCGCGCTTTGTATTCATATTGGGTGCTAAAAAAATTAAAGGTTTGTTTTGGTTTAAAGCTGGATTATCAGGATTGTCGGCCTGGGCCCGTACTGACAGACGATCAAATAGCCGAACAGTGGCGTCGAATAAGATCTAAAACTTGCCGTTAATCGTCATACCGTGTTTTTTATCCAACGCACCAAGATTATCTGCAATCTTTCGAGCGGCTTCCGGGGTTACGTCCTTTATGGCCTCGAGGATTAAATCATAGTAATCTTGTATCCGCCGCAACTCCCAAAGCACTTCTGCAGACTTAACCATTGCGGTTAACAGTTCCCGTCGGTGCTTTATGGACTCACTATAGACTTGTGGCTTTGTAATAACGCCTTTTTTATCGGTGGAATAGTTGCGCAACAGTTCAGCGTCGTTGTAAAGCTCTGTAAATTTGTTGAGAACGTCAATGGCTCGCTTACCTTCGTCACCCGTTTTTGCCAGTGTGGCAGGCGCGGGAGCGACCGCAACCGGCAAATGATTTGCCGCCTCACTTAACAAAAATTCCTTGGATTTTTCTAAATGCTCTTTAGGCGCAGGTACCGTTCCGCCGGATGATTTTTCAACGTACCGCCACCAGGTTCTGGTGTTAATATTCGGATGCTTATCTTTTGTTAAAGACCAATGTTTATTCCCATGAACCGCTAAATGGTCCGCGATAGCCTCCTTGGCTGCTTGTTTTTCTTCCTTGGTCGGCATAAATCATCCTGAATATTTTAGTGACACTTTGGTGACATTTTACTGCCAAAAATAGCTATATTCTAGGTTTCTACGGAAAAACCAAGCGCAATGGCTGGGTTTTTGGGGTAAATATGCCGGTTTTTATTTTTCAGCTCAGTCTCTACCTGCTTCATTTAACTTTACCTTTATGGTGAATTCTTGGAAAAGAAAAAATATTCAATCAAATAGCAAACAAAATTAATCATCGTCGTCGTCATCGTTTAATTGCTGATCAATCCATGGGTATACTTCGAATATTTTATTCATAACCCGTTCCCTGAGTAAGACAGCCCCTTCACTCCGACCAACTTTTCCAAACATTTTATCAAGTTCGTCATCGTAGTCCGAAAACTCGTGACGCAGCATGTTCGCTGAAATTCTCGCAAGAAATTTAGGGGAATCATTAATAGTTGCCTCCTTATCATAATTACCTCGCTCAACTTGTAAATCGTTATAGTGCTCCACAGCTTTTTTTATTAATTTTTCCAGTTTCATCACTGGCACATTTATATTCAAGCTATTTATGAAGACTATTAATTCCTCTCGTTTCATATCAGCTCGCTGTTTAGCTAAATCGCTCAATTTTTTCCGTGGTTTAGCGGTACGGTTACTCCATTCAATAAATTCTTTAGACGCCTCTGCCTTTTCCACACGATCCAGATTAAATAACTGCACAGGTGGTCCTGTCAGATAATGCGGATTACGCCCTGTATCATCTAGCTTACCAAGGAATTTTTTAATAGCACCCTCAGTCCAACCTCGTTCCTTTAATTTAGTTTTATTGTAACTGCTCGCCCCCCTTAATCGAATTCATCCGCCAAGGCCATTTGAATAGCAATAAGCGGATTATATCCCTTGTTTGCCATGGTTTGCAGATAGCTTGATATTCGACAATAGGCGTGCGCGTAAACGTCTGCTCGAAAACACCCCGAAACCTTTTGCTTAACCTTGGACATTCTCAAATCGCGTTCTGCTCTGTTGTTGGTAAAAGAGACAAAAGGATCTTTTGCAAAAAGCAGAACGGACGCTTCATGCGCTTTTAAACGTTCCAAAAGGTTATGTGCATCCGATTTGGCCAGTTTACCGCGCTTGCCACTCGGCTTGGGTGGAATAGGCGGCAGTTCTTTTTCTCCCCGCGTTAAAATATTTCGGTAACGCTTTTGTAGATTTGCGAGATCCTGGTCGGTCAATTTCTTTTCTTCGCTTTTAGACACTTTGATGCAGATTTCCTGCAATAAATGTTTCATCGTGCGCGCCCAGGCGTACTCATTCGACTCAACAATGAATGTGAGCTCACGCAGTAAATGTGAACCGCACAGTCCATGGCCGCAGTGTTTATACGAGAAATAGGATGACCAGCAATCGTGAATAATCGAGCCTCCGTATCGTGGAATAATATTAATGAAATCGATCGCCTCTTTACCCCGTTTTCGGTGTAAAAACTTAAGTGTAAGATCACCCGATGAATACACGTGTATCCAGTGGTTTTTCTTATCCACCCGTAAGGATGTTTCATCCACATTGATTGCGGGCGCTTTAAGAAGTTGTTGTGTCGCCTGATGTTCCCATGCGTCTAGAGCCTGGTGTAAGCGCAGTACAAACTTCAGTAGACTGGCTTCGGAAATGACCACACCCACCATTGATTTAACCAACTTTTGTACGCGATTAAGCGCCACCATTTGACAGACAAGCAAATTGATGACAAACGCCTTTAAACCCTCGCCATATTGTAAGGGGCCGTGCATATCTGAAGGGAATTGACCTTTGACGGTTGAATCGCACAGTGGACAGTACTTGACTTCAGCATCCACATGTTCAACCACTTTCTCAAAAATAAGATCAATCTTTGTTCGTCTTTCAATGTGTTGACAGGGTGTGTTTGTCAGTGCTTCACCACAAACATCACAGGTATGAACTTTAGCCAGGATGATGGTTTCTTTCGTTCGGGTATTTTTAGCCCTCCCCTTGTTTTCATTTTTACCCTTGCTGTGACTTCCTGGATGACGGAGAGAGGATTCATCTTTTTCAGTTTGAGACGAAGGTGTGCTGGAATTCTTGCTGTTTTTCTGTGTGCTTCTTTCGAGGAAGATGGAGAGTATCAATTCAATAATCATGAACATACTGTTCATGAGCACTTGACTTTCTGTGGTGATTTTTCCTTTGGAGCAGAGTTGTTCGAAATCGTCCTTGAGTCGATTGACTTCATTTCTCACTGAGGTTTTATCCAGACTCGCCATCAATAAATAGATGATATAATTACAGTAAGCGTATTATATCATTGGTTTTTTTGACGTTCTGATGTCGAGCTGAGGCGATTGAAATGGCTTTTTCGATACAAAACCTCAAGCAATCGGATTTACCCTCACAGCTCTTTTACAATGAGCTATCAACGTAAGTTTTATGACGAAGCAGGAAAAAGATTTTTTTAGGCAAAAAAACCTGTCAAGTGTTTTTTCGCTTTTTTTTAACGAAGGGGCGAGTAGTTACCAAAAATGACTTTAATGATGCGGAAGCGAGACCGAATGTCGGAACGATTGCGATTAAAACCGTAGAACAACAGGACATCCAAATGATTCATCGCTTACGGCAAGAGACTGTGAAACGACGAATAGCCCTGGTCAATCAAACCAGGGGCTTATTAAGCGAGCGAGGCATTGTTATTGAACAGGGTGTCAATCAGGTCAGGAAGCGTTTGCCAGAGCTACTCGAAGATGCGGAAAACTCTCTAACCCCACTGAGTCGTGCCGCCTTTGCCCATCAATACGAACGCCTGTTGGCCTTAGATGAAGAAATCCAGGCCTATGACCAACAAATCAGTCAGCTCTGTCAGACCAACGAGCTAAGCCAGCGATTAACCGATGTTCCCGGCGTAGGCCCGATGACCGCGACCATCGTGGCCGCAGATTTAGGCGATGGTCGACAGTATGACAATGGCCGGCACTATTCAGGTAGTCTGGGGATCGTTCCCAGACAGTACAGCAGTGGCGGAAAATCGGTGTTGTTAGGCATTAGCAAGCACGGTAACCGTTACATCCGATCCTTATTAATCCATGGTGCCAGATCCGTATTGCGAACCTGTCAAAACAGGGAAGACCAGCTGAGTTTATGGTGTCAGAAGTTGATGAAGCGGCGTGGTTTTAATGTGGCGGCCGTGGCATTAGCCAATAAAAACGCACGTATTCTATGTGCCTTAGCAAACAAAGCAGAGCGTTATCAAGCGACTGTCAGTGCTTAATCACACTTCGGGATCGCTTTGCCCACAGGCGCCGAGCTAAACCTAAAGGGCTCTTTGCCTATGGACAAAGCGAGCAGATAACCTTCAGCGTTTAATTACCGAGTAAAACCAGATTGCGGAGGTAATCATCCCTATTGATGACACAAACAGGTCAGACCAGTGCTTTTAAAATCCGTTTCACACAGCGGTTCCTAGAAACCGTCAGGCCGTTTAGAGAAAAAAGGACGCGGATAGATTCATCAAGGCTTGAAAGATTATTCGTAACTTATATGGTTCGCCATGGTAGAACAAGACTCCTATATCTGACTGTTAATATCATGAATTCATTGATGGATGCGATTTATCAAGCCCGTGAAGGACCGGGTCAAGGAAAACTGTCTATTTTAGCCGAGCATCAGGATGATCTTGCCCATCTGCGTAAAGTGTGTCAGCAGATGACCGTGTGTTCGCATAAAAAAACACGCGCATTGGGGCGCGAGTTTCTTAATGATTGGGACGCGATATTTCGTGTGCTGGAGCATCCCACATGGCCCACGACCAATAATGAAGCAGAACGTGCTTTACGTCACTGGGTGATTATGCGCAAAATTACCCAAGGCACACGTTCGCCGCAAGGCAGTCGGGCACTGGCTTTATTCGCCAGCGTCATCACCACGTGTCGTTTACGTGGGCATTCGCCTTTGTTGTATATCCGCGATGTAATCACGCTACGACGTCAGGGGTTGGATGCGCCGAAAATTCCCGTCGCCAAAACTCCAATTGGAGCCGTTTAATTATATGGGTGTGAACGCTTACCTCAGTATTAGATATGTTCGCATTTTCGAACGAATTAATGATAATGTAGCACTCACAATGACTGGCAGTAACAAGGTCGCTTGAAAGGACAAAAAGAGCTTTTTTAATGATACTAAAAGAAAACCAGATCGAAGATGACCTCATCGCTAGATTAACCGATCTCAAATACACCTATCGCCCAGATGTTCGCGACCGCGAAGCGCTTGAACAAAACTTTCGTAAACATTTCGAAGAGCTCAACCGTGTCAACCTAACCGACTCAGAATTCGCCCAATTGCGCGATGAAATTGTCAACGCCGATGTATTTAGCGCTGCTAAAACTCTGCGCGAACGCAACACCTTCCTGCGCGAAGATGGCACACCTCTACAATATACGCTGGTCAATATCAAAGACTGGTGTAAAAACGAATTTGAAGTCATCAACCAATTGCGCATCAATACCGATAACAGCCACCACCGTTACGATGTGATTCTGCTGATCAATGGTGTACCCGTGGTGCAAATAGAACTTAAAACGCACAAGATCGTTACCCGCCGCGCGATGGAACAAATTGTCGATTACAAAAACGACCCTGGCAACGGCTACACCAACACGCTGCTGTGTTTTATGCAGTTGTTTATTGTCAGCAATGAAAACAATACTCTTTACTTTGCCAACAACCACAACCAGCATTTTAGTTTTAATGCCGACGAACGCTTTTTGCCGATTTATCAACTGGCTAATGAAGATAACAGCAAAATCACCCTCTTACACGACTTTGCCGACAAGTTCTTAGCCAAATGCACCTTGGGCCAAATGATCAGCCGTTACATGGTCTTGGTAGAATGCGAGCAAAAACTGATGATTATGCGTCCGTACCAAATCTATGCGGTAAAAGCGATTGTCGACTGCATTCATCAAAATCGTGGCAATGGCTACATCTGGCACACCACCGGCAGTGGCAAAACCCTCACCTCGTTTAAAGCCTCCACACTGCTCAAAGACAACCCGGACATTGATAAATGCCTATTCGTAGTTGACCGTAAAGACCTCGACCGGCAAACCCGCGAAGAATTCAACAAATTCCAGGAAGGCTGTGTCGAAGAAAACACCAATACCGAAACACTTGTAAGGCGCATGCTCTCGGAAGACTACGCCGATAAAGTCATCGTCACCACCATTCAAAAGCTCGGCCTTGCGCTGGACGAAACCAGCAAGCGCAACCAGGCGAATAAACAAAAAGGCAAGCAAACCTACAAACAACGCCTAGAGCCGCTGCGCAACCAGCGCATCGTGTTTATATTTGATGAGTGTCATCGCTCCCAATTTGGTGACAACCACCAAGCCATTAAAGCCTTCTTCCCCAATGCTCAATTATTCGGCTTTACCGGTACACCTATTTTTGAAGATAACGCCACCTACAAACAAATCGACGGCACACAAGCATATTACAAAACCACCGAAGACATATTCCAAAAACAACTGCACGCCTACACCATTACCCACGCCATTGAAGACCGCAACGTCCTGCGTTTTGCTATCGACTACTTTGGTGAAAAACCCAAGGAGGTCGAAAAAAGCAAAGCCAAACCCAAAGCACCTGAAGCCAACGCCGTTGTTAACGAGATTATTAATAAACACAATGCCGCCACCAACCAGCGCCGTTTTAATGCGGTATTGGCAACCGCCTCCATTAATAACGCCATTGAATACTACACGCTATTCAAAACCATACAAACGAATAAAGATGGCGAAGACGATAGCTATCGCCCCTTAAATATTGCCTGCGTGTTTTCGCCACCCGCCGAAGGCAATAAAGATGTTAAACAGCTACAGGAAGACTTAACACAGGAAAAAGAGGACAACAAAAAAGAGCCCGAAAAAAAGAAAGCCGCGCTTAAGGCCATCATTGCCGACTACAACAGTCAGTACGGTAGCAACCACAGCATTAACGAATTCGATCTGTATTATCAGGATGTACAACAACGCATTAAAGATCATAAATACAGCAACACCGATTACCCGCATAAAAACAAAATCGACATCGTGATTGTTGTGGATATGCTGCTCACCGGTTTTGATTCTAAATACCTCAACACCCTATATGTGGATAAAAACCTCAAACACCACGGCTTAATTCAAGCCTTTTCGCGCACCAATCGCGTATTAAACGACACTAAGCCTCACGGTAAAATTCTGGATTTTCGTTATCAGGAAAAAGCCGTTAACGATGCTATTGCCCTGTTCTCAGGTGCCAACAAAGACAAGGCCAAAGAAATCTGGCTGGTTGATCCTGCACCTGCAGTGATTAAACAACTAGACGGTGCGGTCAGCAATTTAGAAAAATTCATGGACTCGCAAGGCCTTACTTGTACGCCAGAAGCCGTCAACAACCTCAAAGGTGATGCCGCACGCGGTGAATTTATTAACCACTTTAAAGAAGTGCAGCGCCTGAAAACTCAGCTCGATCAATATACCGACCTAAGCGACGAGCAAGTCGACAGCGTCAATGCACGATTACCCGAAGAGCAACTGCGCGGCTTTCGCGGCATGTATCTGGAAACGGCGCAACGTCTCAAGACGCAACAAGGCAAAGGCGGGGGCGATGCCGGTGACACCGTACAACAACTGGATTTTGAACTGGTCTTATTCGCCTCAGCCGTGATTGATTACGACTACATCATGGGGCTGATAGCTTCATCCACCGGCGATAAACCCAGCAAGCAGAAAATGACCCGACAACAATTGATCGACCTGATCAGTGCCAGTGCCAACCTGATGGATGAACGCGATGATATTGTGGCCTACATCAACAGCCTGCCAGCCGGTGAAAGTCTGAATGAAAAAACCATACGCGAAGGGTATAAGAAATTTAAAGCAAACAAATCCACTCAAGAACTGCGTGCCATGGCCGAAAAGCATGGGATTAGCAATGACGCACTACAAAGCTTTGTTGATGGCATCATGGATCGCATGATCTTCGACGGCGAACAACTTAGTGATTTACTCGAACCACTGGAGTTGGGTTGGAAAGCGCGCACCAAGGCAGAACTGTCTTTGATGGAAGAGCTTATGCCTTTACTTAAAAAACTTTCTCAAGGACGTGATATTTCGGGGTTAGCTGCGTATGAGTAAGCCAACGACAAAAATGCTGGTGCCTAAGCTGCGTTTTCCTGAGTTTCGGGATGCGGGGGAGTGGGAGCAAAAAACACTCAGAGAATTAGCTAAAAGAATTACTCAAAAGAACAAAGAAACTGAAGTAACTCGTGTTCTAACCAACTCCGCAGTAGATGGAATTGTGGATCAGCGAGACTACTTTGACAAAGACATTGCTAATCAAAATAATCTTGGTGGGTACTTTATTGTCGATAAGGGTGACTATGTTTACAATCCTCGCATTTCGAATGTTGCTCCAGTTGGACCCATCTCTAAGAATAAGGTTGGTAAAGGCGTGATGTCACCGCTGTATACTGTTTTCAGATTCAAAAATAGTAACAATGGTTTTTATGAGCAGTACTTTAAATCAACACACTGGTACCAATATCTACGAATAGTATCCAATAGCGGTGCAAGACATGACCGGATGAGCATTACAAATGATGATTTTGAAGAAATGCCTCTTCCTGCTCTATCAGCTGACGAACAACAAAAAATCGCCAATTGCCTGTCTTCCATCGACGATCTAATCACCGCACACAGCCAAAAACACGACACACTCAAAGACCATAAAAAAGGCCTGATGCAGCAACTATTCCCCGCCGAAGGCAAAACCGTGCCCAAACTGCGTTTTCCTGAGTTTCGGGATGCGGGGGAGTGGGAGGATAAACCGCTAGGAGAAGTTGCTACGTTTTCAAAAGGTAAAGGTATTTCTAAATCGGATGTAGCAATTGATGGAAAGCAGCCATGCATTAGATATGGAGAGCTTTATACACTCTACAATGAAACAATAGAAAATGTAAGCTCCCACACAAATATATCAGCTAATAATTTAGTGTTGAGTAAAGAAAATGATGTGATTATCCCTGCTTCAGGTGAAACCCAAGAGGATATTGCTACAGCATCATGTGTAATAAATAGCGGTATTGCACTAGGTGGGGATTTGAATATCATCCGCTCAAAAATGAATGGTGTTTTTTTATCGTATTATTTAAATAGCGCTAAAAAGAAGTCTATTGCAAAATTATCGCAAGGTATTTCAGTTGTACATTTGTATTCGAGCCAATTAGAAAGGCTTGATATCAATATCCCTGATCTTCCTGAGCAACAAAAAATCGCCGATTGCCTATCTTCCATCGACAACCTGATCACCTCACAAGCTAAAAAAATAGAGTCACTCAAAGACCATAAAAAAGGCCTGATGCATCAGCTTTTCACCGCAACTGATGGGGTGGGCGCATGAACGGCGTACGTACCTACCAAAATTTGAACAGGCTGGTTACTCGGCTACGCGATGACTTAAACAACAAGGAATTGGTGCTTCTATATGCCTACAATCGTACAGGAAAAACTCGATTGTCAATGGATTTCAAAGACCGAGGAAAACGTAACAATGGAGGAAATCCAGACACACTTTACTTTAACGCCTTCACCGAAGATTTGTTCACCTGGGAAAACGATCTAGAAAATGACTCCACTCGTGGATTACGAGTAAACCAATTTTCAAAATTCTTTGATGGATTTACTAACCTAGGACTAGAGCCGACTATTGATGAATACCTCAGTCGCTATGCTGATTTTGGTTTCGATTTTGAGTACAAGGAAATTCAGCAAGGGGAAGATACGTTTACCAAACCACACTTTGTAAAATTTAATAAAGATGGGCAAGACAATATCAAAATATCCCGAGGAGAAGAAAGTATTTTTATCTGGTGCATATTCATGGCCATCTGCGAGCGGGTTCTTGACGGCCATGAATCTTATCAATGGGTAAAACATATTTATATTGATGATCCAGTATCATCTCTTGATGATAATAATGCAATCTCGGTTGCCTGTGATCTAGCTAAAATTCTACGTCGTGCCACCAACCGTAAAGACGAAAATGATTCCCCTGATCCTATTAAAGTCGTCGTCTCTTCTCATCATTCACTCTTTTTTAATGTAATGTGCAACGAGATCGGTAGATCGAAAGAAAATGAATCTAAGATAAGGCACAAGCGTTACTTCCTCCATCGCCCCAATGACGAGGGGAGGTATACTCTTCGCTCTACTGAAGACAGCCCCTTTTTTCATCACGTCGCAACGCTTGCTGAGTTGCAAAAAGCGGCTGACCCAGAAGCAGGCACACTCTATACGTTCCACTTTAACGCTCTGCGCAGCATTATGGAGAAAACTGCTACATTTTTCGGCCACTCAGACATCTCTTTTTGTCTCAATACACTAGATGATGATGAGAATAGAGCATTATTTAACCGGGCGCTTAATCTTCTCAGCCACGGAAGCTATGCTATTCACGAACCAACGCCAATGGGCGAAGATAATCAAAATTTATTCCGACAAATTCTTAGAGATTTCATTGATGTTTTTCAGTTTGATCTGCCGGAAATACTCAGCGACACCACAAGAAGGATAACGACATGACAGAACAAGAATTAAACAGGCTGGGTAGTACACTTTGGGGGATAGCCAATAATCTACGCGGTGCGATGAATGCCGACGATTTTCGCGATTATATGTTGTCGTTTCTATTCTTGCGTTACCTGTCCGATAACTACGAAGCTTCAGCAAAAAAAGAGTTGGGGCTAGATTACCCCGAACTGGGAGCCGACGATAAGCGCACGCCTCTATCGCTTTGGTATGATGAGAATACTGATGATGTAACCGAATTTGAGAAACAAATGCGCCGCAAAGTGCATTATGTGATTGAACCGCAATACCTGTGGGGCAGTATTGCGGAATTGGCCAGAATACATGACAAAAATTTGCTGGATACCTTGCAAAAGGGTTTTAAGTACATTGAGAACCAATCCTTTGAAAGCACTTTTCAAGGACTGTTCTCGGAAATTAATCTGGATTCTGAAAAGCTCGGCAAAAAATACGAAGACCGCAATGCTAAGCTCTACACCATCATCAGCAAAATCGCCGAGGGTATTGCCGAGTTTTCCAGCGATAGTGATATCCTGGGTGATGCTTATGAATACTTAATTGGTCAGTTCGCCGCAGGTTCTGGCAAAAAAGCCGGTGAGTTTTATACTCCGCAAGAGATTTCTACCATTCTCTCTGAAATTGTCACCCTTGATAGCCAGGAACCGGCAACAGGCAAAAAGAATAAGCTAGACAAGGTGCTGGATTTTGCCTGTGGATCTGGCTCGTTATTACTAAATGTGCGCAAGCAATTAGGCGCACATGGTATTGGTAAAATTTACGGCCAGGAAAAAAATATCACCACCTACAACTTAGCGCGCATGAACATGCTTCTGCACGGCGTTAAGGATTCCGAATTCGAAATACACCACGGCGACTCACTTCTGAACGATTGGGATATTCTCAACGAAATGAACCCTTCTAAAAAGCTGCAATGCGATGCTGTCGTCGCTAATCCGCCGTTTAGCTACCGCTGGGAACCTACTGAGACTTTAGGTGAAGATTTTCGTTTTAAAAGCCACGGCCTTGCGCCCAAATCCGCAGCCGATTTTGCTTTTTTACTGCACGGCTTTCACTTTTTAAGTGACGAAGGCACCATGGCGATTATTCTACCTCACGGCGTGCTATTCCGCGGTGGCGCAGAAGCACGCATTCGAACCAAACTGTTAAAAGACGGCCATATCGATACCGTGATTGGCTTACCTGCCAACCTGTTTTTCTCAACCGGTATTCCGGTTTGTATTTTGGTATTGAAAAAGTGCAAAAAGCCCGACGATGTGCTGTTTATTAACGCCAGCGAAAACTTCGATAAAGGTAAACGCCAAAACCGTTTGTTGCCAGAGCATATTGAAAAGATTGTCGACACCTACCAATACCGTAAGGAAGAACCGCGTTACGCCAAACGCGTGTCGATGGAAGAGATTGAGAAAAACGACTATAACCTGAACATTTCACGTTATGTCAGTACCGCCAAGCCAGAAGAGCCAATTGATTTGAAGTTGGTACATACGAAATTGTCCGAATTGGAAAAGAAGGCTGTAAAAGCAGCTGAAACACATAACCAGTTTCTTAAAGAACTTGGCTTGCCACCAATATCCTGATAATGAAATAAAAGGATAGGAATTTTAATGCCCTTTCCCTGCTTATGGCAAGAATTTTATTGACAAAAATGAATATCGGTGTCGTGACAACAGGCAATGAAAATACCTATTGATGTACTCTCAGTGCAATAAACGAGTGATGAATGCGGATTCTCAGAGCGAAAGACAATAGGTTCCCTATGCCGGCTCCATTAAGTTTTTGGAGCAGTACTTAAAAATTGAATCTTCTAGAGTTACCCATTGACGGTTTGATCATATTCAAATTCTGGTACCGGTTCAACTTGTTGTCCCGATTCCTGAAGAGGCGTTTGATCAAAATCTGTATCCCATTCCACCGGCGGGGCACGGGCAGATGCAGTTTGGGGCGGGGCGGTCTGGTGGGTTCGTCAAAATTAGGGATGTCTTGGAAAGCGGGGTTGAATAACGCAATAAGGGCTTTCTTTAAAATTCCACCGCGCCGGTAAATTCTGAATCAGTTTTCAATATTTTTTATGATTGTTTGTTCAGTGGTTTTTTTTCAGTCTTTTGAAAGGATTTTTCATTATAACACGGCTTTTATGCTTCAACATGGCAGAGAAAGACTCTTGTATCTAACTGTATATTCGTCTATTTATTGTCTTTTACTGTAATTTTTAGCACTAGATATTGTTACATGGTATTAATATCAGTGATTGTTTATTCATGGTTTTATAACGAGTGGTTTTTCATACAGTCTTTTTATTTCAAACAAAAACTTACTAGTCGGTTTTGCTTTAGTGTATGTTTTTTGAATGCGAGCGCAGGATCGGGTATATCTTCCATTTCTGCGTAGGCTTCAACGTGGGCCAAAAAGGCATCGAATATCTTGAAGTAGAATTGAAAGTCTTCGAGATTTCTCATCGGGTCAAGTTCGTCCTCATCGAATGAGTCCGGGGCCTGTATCATCAAAAATGTAAACGATGTTGCCATGATAACGACAAGACGAACGCTGGCGATATTCTCACAGGCTTCGTCTGGAAATATCATCTCTGATAAACACTTAACCTGCCCGGCAAACATCTCTGTCGGGACCCTGAAAACAAAGGCACCTATATCTTCTACTTCGACAACAATGTGCTCGCCAAAATAAGAATCATCATCGTTCATTCGTCGCCCCCTCGGATATTGGTAACTTATTTTATAAAAAAACCCGGTCGCGATGAGCTTTTGTGGAAGAAAACGACCGGGCAAAGGATAAATAATTAGGTTCCAGGACGGCCTTCTAAAACGTTTAGTTTTATTAATCGCTCGAGTGCGTTTGAGGGCTTCCAGTATGTCGACAATCGTTGTCCGCGGCCTGTTTTGCGGCCCAAATCCAGGATGGTTTGAACATTTTTAATTAATAGTGCTTCAATTTCTTTTGAGCGATCGTTTAAATTGTAAAGAGCAACGTCTTGCTGGTGGCGCGTCCATTGCGCTTCGGCGTTTTGTACGTTTTTCAATAGGTGACTGCAATTTAAAGATTCAACTTTTTTAGCGGCTTCTTCGATTAACGGCGTTAATCCTCGAATGTCAGCATCCAGCACAACCAACCGATCTTCCTGTTTTTTTGTAACATTACCGGCGGCGCGATCCTGGATAATTTCGGATTGCTCGCTGGTCAGAGAACCCATGCGGGCTCGTAAAGAGTTTAATTCATCTTGTGCTATCTTCTGCTTTGCTTGCGCATCATTATAATTTCGTTTTGCGATGGCAACATGGTTAGCAATCGCGTGGTTTAACTCCATGATTCCTCCAATTTTGTAAGATCATAAGGCTTAAG
>CAZGQY010000064.1:0-19930 GCA_964528035.1 uncultured Methylococcaceae bacterium
TTCTGGCACATTTGATGCCAGTTGGGGGAGCGAGGCGAACCATTCCATTTACTTGGGCAAACCGGCCTTAGTAAATCGTTGCATATAGTCGTGTATGACGATGGCTCGTTCATAAATGCTGCCCGGCTTTTTTGGGTACTGGAAGTGTTTGGCCACAGGAAAGTATCTTTATTGAACCTAGGTTATGAAAAATGGCTGGAATCCGGATATCCTTTTTCGAATACAGCAACTTTTGCAAAACCAATCCAATTTGTAGCTGCGATAAAACCAGAGTACTTGACCACAACCCTTCAGATGCAACTTACTGTCGATAATCCGAATCATATACTGATAGATACACGACCTGAAAAAGAATATTTGGGGCTAAATTCAAAAACCGACACATTGGGTCACATCCCCGGAGCAATTAATATCCCATACAGTTTGAATTTAAATACTGACGAACAAATGATTCGGCCGATGACTGAATTGTCTTTAATATATGGTCAACATGACAAAAAAAAGACCATAACTGTCTATTGTAGTTATGGCATTCAATCATCCCTTAACTACTTTGTATTGCGTAACCTGGGGTATAAAGTATCTGCATACGATGGTGGCTGGTTCGAATGGAGTAACAATTCGGACCTGCCGGTCGCTAATCCAAACTCACCCACCGAACAACACGCCGATACATTCAAATAATGACACTTTCAGAAAAGATTCATTATTTGCCAATTAAATTGCGACTCATAGTCAGCATGGTCTGTCTTGTTCTGGTTGTTACAGTCGGCAACACTTTAGTCACTGTTTTTTTTGATATGCAGCACCTAAAGAAGCAATTGATTGGTGAAACTGAGATTGCCAACAGAGTATTGGCACAAGATTTTGTGAACCTGCTTCTGACAGATAAAACTGAAGTTGCTGCAAATATTGTTTCCAAGCTTAAGTCATTCCCAATGATTCTACAAGCCGACCTAAGGAATGAACAGGGAACGCATATACTGCACTTCAACCGCAGCCCCATTGAGCACACTGATCCTAAAATAATTTTCCGCGAGACATCATTATTTGACAAAGAGCGACTATTCATTCCTTTCCCAATTGTTGTCCACAGCAAACAAAGAGGGCTTGTCCAATATGTAATTTCAACCCAAAAAATTGACAACCGTCTGCGGGTGTTTTTTCAGACTATCACCCTCACGATTTTTGGTGGCATCATTTTTGCGGTTCTTGGCGCGATGTATCTGCAGCGCTTTTTCACTAAACCCCTAACCGAACTCACAAAAAAAACTGCCCAAATAACAAGCACACAAAAATACAACCTTAGATTTGAAGAAAACAAAGCAGATAAAAGTGAATTCGGAAATCTGCGAAAAAGCTTCAATAATATGCTGTCGCAAATTGAAAGAGCCCATCAAATGATCTCGGGACAAAAAGAACGCCTGGAGGTAACTCTTAATTCTATAGGGGATGCCGCTATCGTAACGGATACCAAGGGTTGCATCACATCGATGAATCCTGTTGCAGTCAGACTCACCGGATGGCCCCTGGCTAAGGCAAAGGGTAAAAATTCAAATGAAGTTTTTCAGATTTTTGATACCCTTTCAGGGAGCACTCTTGATAACCCAGTCATAAAGGTATTAATTGATGACGATGTGACCAGAAACACCCACGCTACATTGTTATCTCAGCACGGGACCCAGTATCAGATCACGGATAGCGCGGCTCCTATCAAAGACAAAAACAATAAGATATTGGGAGCTATTCTTGTTTTTCGGGATATTTCTGAACAATACAAGCAAAGACGAAGGATCGAAGAGAACGAGGAGCGCTTCCGCTTAACTCTGGATATTGTCAGTGACGGTGGATGGGACTGGAACATCAAAACCGACGAAGTTTTCTATAGCGACAAATGGATTGAGTCTCTGGGGTATCGTCGAGATGAAGTACCCGCAAATATAAGTTTTCGGCAGAACATCTTGCACCCAGATGATAAACAGCATGTTAGCGATTCACTCCACGCACACTTCGAAAATCACACGGTCAGGTACGATGTCGAAAACCGCCTGAGAATGAAATCCGGTGAATATCGTTTCAATCGGGACCGTGGGCAGGTTATCGAGCGGGACGAAAAAGGTAAGCCACTGAGGATGGTGGGTGCAGATACGAACATCACACAGCAAAAGAATTCATTATCTGATTTGTTATTTAAACAATTCTCAATTGACAACGTACACGACGCTATCTATTGGGTAAATTCCGAATCGAAATTTATTGACGTCAATGAAACGGCCTGTCGGAAACTCGGCTATACACGTGAAGAATTGCTTAAAATGCACGTGCCTGATCTTCATACAGACTTCCTTATGGAAAATTGGGAATCTCATTGGCACGAATGGAAAACCAAAGGCTCATCCACATTCGAATCACATCACATTACTAAAGATGGGCTTATATTTCCGATAGAAATAACCGTTAGTTATTTTTGCTATGAGGGCAAAGAAAGCTTATGCGCATTTGTCAGCGATATCACTGAACGAAAAAAAGCTGAAATAAAACTCACTCATCAGGCCTCCCATGACAGCTTAACAGGATTAATTAACCGGCGGGAATTTGAACGTCGCACACAACGACTACTGTCAAGCATAAAAAACGATAACACAAAACATGCTCTGTGTTTTATGGATCTCGACCAGTTCAAGGTCGTCAACGATACTTGTGGACATTCCGCCGGAGACGAACTTTTACGCCAACTCACCTCAGCGCTGCAATCCACGGTAAGACACAGAGACACGCTGGCCCGGCTTGGAGGCGATGAATTCGGTGTTTTAATGGAACACTGCTCACTGGATCAGGCCTATCGAGTCGCCGCCGCTATACTAAAGGGGGTTCAAGACTATCAGTTTTCATGGGAGGGGCACAGTTTCAAGATCGGTGTAAGTCTGGGATTAG
Source organism: uncultured Methylococcaceae bacterium (assembly GCA_964528035.1). Lineage (GTDB taxonomy): Bacteria > Pseudomonadota > Gammaproteobacteria > Methylococcales > UBA1147 > CAZGQY01. The sequence continues at coordinate 2,935 of CAZGQY010000064.1, forward strand.
TAGAAATCACGGAGGACACGACAAATTTATCTGAAATACTAATGCATGCAGATGCAGCCTGTTATGCCGCTAAAGATTCGGGGCGTAATCGAATTCATGTCTACCGCCCGGACGATACCAATCTAGTTCAGAGGCAAGGTGAAATGCAGTGGGTAGCCCGCATCCATCAGGCATTAAATGAAAACAAATTCTGTTTGTACGCGCAAACGATTCTTTCTCTTCGAGATGATGTGCCAGGCAATCACTATGAACTGTTAATTCGGATGACCAATGATGACGGAAATATTATTCCTCCCGGCGCATTTCTTCCTGCAGCCGAGCGCTACAATGTGATCAGTAAAATTGACCGCTGGGTCATTGAGACCGCGTTTAGCCAATTGGAAAACAACCCCAATTTCATGCAAAAAATGAACTTTTTCTCCATTAATCTTTCGGGGCAATCCTTAGCTGAACAGGATTTTCTCGATTTCGTGTTGACGACAATGGACAAATCCACCATTGACGCAGAAAAAATTTGCTTCGAAATAACCGAGACAGCGGCCATTGCTAATTTGGGCATAGCGGTCAAATTTATCTCCACTCTAAAGACTAGAGGATGCCTGTTTGCATTGGATGATTTCGGCAGCGGTCTCTCTTCTTTTGGTTATTTGAAAAATCTGCAGGTAGATTATCTGAAAATTGATGGCATGTTTGTCAAAGATATTGTCGATGACCCCATTGACTATGCCATGGTGAAATCAATTAATGAAATAGGACAGGTCATGGGACTGCAAACCATTGCCGAGTTTGTCGAAAACGACAAAATCACAGGCCTGTTGAGTGAGATAGGCGTTAACTATGTACAGGGATACGGTGTCGGCAAACCAAAGGCATTACTTGAAATATTAAACGGATAGTGGCTAATAAGAAACAACTATTCTGTTTGACGAAACGACTCAATTAGCAACAAAATCACACCGACTGTGATCGCCGAATCAGCAACATTGAACACTGGCCAATGCCAATGCTGGTAATAAACATCCAAAAAGTCAATTACATAACCATAAATAACCCTGTCCACCAGATTACCGACTGCGCCACCCAACACTAATGCCAATCCCCAGGCCTGAAGAACCATTGATCTGGATAAGCGCCATAACCAAACAGTAATAAACAGACTCGCACCTGCAGATAAAATAACAAAAAACCAACGCTGCCAACCACCTGCGTCGCTCAAAAAACTGAAGGCCGCCCCCAGATTGTGAACGTAAGTTAATTGAAAATAGGGTATTATTTCTATAGATTCTCTTAGACCCATTGACTTCGACACCCAGATTTTCGTCACCTGATCGACAAGCAAAACAATCCCCGAAACTGCAAACCACTTCATCATCCTGGTATCACCTAAGCAAACCGACGGGATTCGCCTTGTCCCGCAATATTTTCAACGCAACGAGCACACAACTCAGGGTGCTCACAAGACTCACCAACATCCCGGCGATAATGCCAGCAACGCACACATTTATCATGTTCAGAGCGGAATACTTTCAAACGCAAGCCCGATAATTCGGTGTCTATCGCGTCATCCGGACAGAACTCATCCGACACCACGCTTGCATATGACGTGATGAGTATAAATTTCAACTCATCCTTCATTCGATTAAGGCTACGAAAAAGTTTATCGCTGCAATAGAGTTCCACCTCAGCATCCAGGGCTGAACCTACAGTTCCTTTTTCCCTGAGTTGCTCAATCTCCTTACTCACAACTTCTCGAACCGAAATGATTTGCTGCCAAAACTCCCGATTAAAGTCCGAAGACTCCTGCATCTCTGTCAAACCCTGGTACCAGGTTTCAAGAAATACCGATGGCTTACGATTACCAGGAATGAAGCCCCAGATTTCTTCGGCGGTAAAACTTAATACTGGCGCCAGCCATCGGACTAAAGCTTCCACGATATGGTACATCGCTGTCTGTGCAGAATGACGGGCAAGACTCTCCTGTTTGCAGGTATATTGACGATCTTTAATAATATCCAGGTAAAAACTACCCAACTCCAAAGAACAAAAATTGTGAACTTTTTGGTAGACGTCAAGAAAATGATAATCTTCATAAGCCTTTATCACTTCCTGCTGAAGACAAAATGCTCTGTCAATTGCCCATTTATCCAGTTCCAGCAATTCTTCGTAAGGCACAATATGAAGCGCCGGATCAAATCCATTTAAGTTCGCAAGCAGATAACGGGCAGTATTACGCAGCCGTCGGTAACCATCCGAGGTACGCTTGAGAATTTCGTCTGACACGCTCATTTCTCCGCGATAATCCGTGGATGCCACCCACAAGCGAAGAACGTCGGCTCCTAAATTTTTCACTACTTTTTGCGGCGCAACCACGTTACCCCGGGACTTGGACATTTTTTTTCCATGCGCGTCCACTGTAAACCCATGAGTCAGCACTGCCTTATAGGGTGCTACATCGTTCATAGCAACAGACGCCAGTAATGAAGACTGAAACCAACCTCGATGTTGATCCGAACCCTCAAGATACAGATCAGCAGGAAAACCCAAATCCGTCCTTCTATCCAGGACACAGGAATGCGTGACACCAGAATCGAACCACACATCGAGCGTGTCATTTATTTTTTCATAGTTTTCCGCCTCATCACCCAGCAAAGATTTCGGGTCCAGAGAAAACCACGCCTCAATTCCCTCCTGTTCAATTAATTCAGCCACTGACTCTATTAATTTAGGCGTATCCGGATGCAAGTCTCCACTTTCTTTATGAATAAAAAATGCAATAGGAACACCCCAATTTCGTTGTCTGGACACACACCAATCCGGCCTTCCTGACACCATGCCTTCAATTCGAGCCTGCCCCCAATCAGGTATCCATTTAACCTGCTTAATTTCATCCAGTGCTTTGCGGCGAAGATCACTGCTATCCATCGAAATAAACCACTGCGGCGTCGCGCGAAATATAATCGGTGTTTTATGCCGCCAGCAATGCGGATAACTGTGTTCGATAGCCTCTTCGTGCAATAGGGCCTTTCGCTCAACCAATACACTGACCACATGGGAATTTGCATTAAACACATGCTCGCCGGCAAATATTTCAGTGCTTTGCTTAAATGTGCCATTGTCCGAAACCGGGTTATCCACCTCCAGGTTATATTTTCTCCCAACCACATAGTCGTCTTGCCCATGACCGGGTGCCGTATGTACCGCACCCGTCCCCGCTTCAACAGTGACGTGATCTCCCAGAATAATCGGAACCTGGCGATCATAAAATGGATGTTGTAATGCAATTGATTCCAGTTCCTGTCCTTTACAGTAGGCAATTACCGCATAGTCTTCTACCCGATAACGAAGCATCACATCCTTTATCAGTGCCTCGGCGAGTAAAACGCGTTCGGGGCCATTGTCTTTTTCAAATTGTACCACCGCATATTCAAGATCCGGATGCAAAGCAACCGCCTGATTCGCGGGCAAAGTCCAAGGTGTCGTAGTCCAAATGACAACTGAGATGGGGCCATTGCCATCATGACCTGGAATATGATGGCAACAATCCAGAAATTGTTTTTCGTCAATCACAGCAAAACGGACATCAATTGCCGGCGAATGCTTATCCTCATACTCAACCTCGGCCTCAGCCAGGGCTGACCGACAGTCTGTACACCAATGAACCGGTTTGGCGCCCTTATCGATATAACCCTTAGTGGAAACTTTGGCCAAGGCACGTACAACATCCGCTTCAAAGCTATAGTCCATACTCAAATACGGATTATTCCATTCGGCAAATATCCCCAGGCGGACAAATTCATCACACTGCAGCTTAACCTGTTTTTCCGCATATTCCCGACAGGATTTTCGAAATTTCGCTGGTTCGACCTGAACCCCGGATTTACCAATTTTCTTTTCCACCATTAACTCAATGGGTAATCCGTGACAATCCCACCCAGGAATATAAGGCGCATCAAATCCACTCATGGACTTGCTCTTAATAATTATATCTTTGAGCACTTTATTTACTGCATGGCCAATATGAATCGCCCCATTGGCGTAAGGGGGACCATCGTGCAAAATAAATTTTGGTTTGCCCGCAAATTGCTCTCTAAGCATTCCATACAAATCCATCTCCTGCCAACGCTTTAAACGTTCCGGCTCCCTATGCGCCAAACCGGCTTTCATCGGAAATAAAGTTTTGGGTAAATTGAGTGTGTTTTTATAGTCCATGTTGCATCAATAAAATCAACAAATAGTTTTATTAACTTACCATCGGTAAGAAATAATCATTAGCTGCTTTCGCAGCAAGAGAACAATGTAGTTCCTCTGTTATTTTTCTAAATTTCGTATCAACCACAATAAATGATCGCAGTATTACAACATCTTTCATCAAGCCTTGTTTCTGAATGCGGCCAGATTCATCTTTTGTTTTACGTTTAAAATTTGACGTGCCTGGCTGACATCTTTTGCAATTTGCTTCTTCAATTCATCAAGCGAATCAAAGCGTCGTTCGCTGCGTATTTTTTCATGGAAATGCACTTCTACATGCTGACCGTAGATATTTTCATCAAAATCGAACAAGTGAGTTTCCAATAATATTGTTTGTCCGCGCTGCACGGTGGGACGCGAACCTACATTCGCAACACCGAACCGCTCACCACAAGCCAGACCAGTCATTGTAACGGCAAATACACCCTCGATAGGAGAACTCTTTCGTTGCATGCGAAGATTCGCTGTCGGAAATCCGATGGTTCGTCCTTTTTGATCCCCGTAAACTATTCGGCCCAATACAGAAAAAGCTCTACCCAATAATTCAGCCGCTTTGTTCAAATCCCCTGCTTTCAGTGTCTCACGAATCAGGGTACTACTCACTCTATCGCCCTTAACATATAACGAACCGGTATCCTCAACTGTAAAACCGGCTGCCACCGACATCTTTTCCAATAGCTGAAAATCACCCTTGCGCCTGAATCCAAAACGAAAATCGTCGCCAACCACCAAATATTTTAGACCCAAACCGTCAATGAGAATATTCTGCACAAAGTCATCAGGCTGCAATTTCGAAAATTCTCGGTTAAAGCGAATACAAACTGCGTAATCGACCGGCAGACATTTAAAATGAGCCAGCTTTTCACGCAAGCGGCATAATCGTGCAGGGACATCCTCGCTAAGAAAAAACTCCTGTGGTTGCGGTTCAAATAATATAATAACCACCGGCAATCCCATCTCCCGACCCTTTTCCGAAAGCTTTTGGATAACTGCCCGATGCCCCAGGTGCACCCCATCAAAATTTCCGATAGTCGCAACACACCCACCGGAAAACTTTCTTAGATTGGCCAGACCACGAATTAACTGCATGAAATAACCGAACGCCTTTGTTCACAAAAGACAGACGATTCTAACCCAGTTTTTCTTATTGAACACTGTGAGTTTCCTCCCACTGTAGAAAACAAGTCGCACTGTAGCCAATAATTAGCCTTCAAGAAATTCCAATTTTAGGACTTAACACTTAAATGATGGGGCCGAATCCCTACCACTAGCAGCCCGATCACATAGACCGACATACCTACAAAAATCCATACGAATAGATTTGTCACCCGATCCAATACACCCCAGCCATACCATAACGAAGGATCAACCCATAAACACAAAACGCAGGCCATAGCGCTGTTCGCCAGGACTATTCTCAGAAAAAAAGTTCGCCATCCACTGCCTGGAAGGTAAGCCCCTTGTTTCAATAACCTGCGCAGTAACAAAAATGCATTTAAAAACGCTGACAACGAAGTCGCCAGCGCCAATCCGGCATGGGCAAACTGAAATACCAGCAGCACGTTTAACATCATATTCGAAATCATTGCAATGATACCGAATCGAACCGGAGTTCGGGTATCCTGACGGGAAGTAAACCCGGGAACCAGCACTTTAACCAATATGAATCCAACCAGGCCCGTAGAATAGGCCATCAAACTGAGCCCAGCCATTTGAACATCATTGACTGAAAATTCATTGTATTGAAACAAGGTTGCCAATACCGGTTCCGCCAGCAGCAGCAAGCCCAAAGAAGAGGGGACACCAATGACCAACACCCAACGCAAGCTCCAATCGAGTGCACTGGAAAATGCTCGAGTATCTTTTGCTGCATGATTTTTAGCCAGTCTGGGCAAAATCACTGTAGCCAGGGCTATACCGAAAATCCCTAAGGGAAATTCAACCAAACGATCTGAATAATATAACCAGGAAACACTACCCGTCACCAAAAAGGATGCGATCAAGGTATCAAATAATAAATTAATCTGGGTCACCGACACACCAAATATTGCGGGAAGCATCAAGTGAATGATACGACGCACACCTGGATCCTTAAAACCAAATTGCAAGCGTGGCAACAAACCCAATCGCAGTAATACAGGGAATTGGAATGCCAGTTGAACACCGCCTGCAATGAACACACCCCAGGCCAGTGCAACAATAGGCTCTGACATCAATGGGGCCAACCATAGCGCTGCTGATATCATGCAGATATTTAAAAACACGGGTGTGAACGCCGGAACCGCGAAGCGCCCAAAGGTATTAAGTATCGATCCAGCGAAAGCGGTCGATGAAATAAAAAACAAGTACGGAAAGGTAATTCGCAACATTTCGACCGTTAGATCATAGCGATTGCCCTGCCACAAAAACCCCGGTGCAAACAGCATAATCAAAATGGGCGCAGAAATAACTCCAAGAATGGTAACAATCATCAGAACTACGGCCAATGTACCACCCGTACGATCAATAAACAGTTTTAGCGCATCTCGCGACCCATTTTGTTTATATTCAGATAAAACAGGAACAAAGGCCTGAGCGAACGCTCCTTCAGCAAACAGTCGTCGTAAAAAATTAGGTATTTTAAAGGCAACAAAAAAAGCGTCCGTACCTTCGCCCGCTCCAAATATACGAGCAAACATCATATCCCGAACAAATCCCAGAATACGAGACAACAATGTCATAGCACTGACCACTGCTGTTGATTTAAACAATTTCTTACTCAGTTTAATTCTCCACTTCCATTATTTAATTTATCCTGCATTTACTGTGCACCAGGCTATTACCAGACAATATGAACCCTGTTTAGCACGGCACCCATAACCTATCAATAAAGACTTTTATTATCATCTATTTATAAAATTACCAACTTGACGCCATGATTCGGAAATGAAACATTATTTGGGCTATAAGCCTGCCAGTCGCAATCACCTGAACCACCACCACGATACAAAAAACACCATAAATATTGACACAATAATTATGAAGATACATAATCAGTCGTTTTTTCAGCAAGTAACTAAGCATAAAAAATATGGCAAACTCACCTTCAGCAACCAAACGCGCACGTCAAGCAATAAAGAGAAGAGCGCTTAAAACCGGGCAACGCAGCAATCTACGCACTGCAATAAAGAAAGTCGTATCCGCCGCTGAAGCAGGTGACGCCGAAAAAGCGCAGGCTGCATATGGCAAAGCCCTGCCCATCATAGACTCTGCAGTCAACAAAGGTCTTATTCACAAAAATAAGGCTGCACGGAATAAAAGTCGTCTCAATACTCGCATAAAGACGCTGCTACAAGCCTAGTACTCCATCATTGTTGTATTGACAGGTATATCAGCCGATAAGCAGCCATCTGCGTTGTTGCACTCGCTTGAATTAGTGCGACTAGTCCTGCGCTCGTGCGCCTAGCAGCTGACCACTTCTCGACATAACCTACCCCCCAACACAACAATGATGGAGTACTAGTACTAACGCTGACTTCACAAATATCGCCACCGGAAGGCTCCTGGAAGAAAGGACTAACTTAGTATCAAATTATCCCTGTGGATCAATTCCACTTCGCCCATGTAGCCTAGAATTTCTTCAATCTGGGAACTTGGGTATTGCTTGATCTTTTTCGCTTCCTCAGCCGCATAGTTCACAAGGCCACGGGCAATTTCCCGACCGTTACCGTCCATACAGGCCACCAGTTCGCCTCTTGAAAAATCACCTTTAACGTCAACAACCCCCACCGGTAAAAGACTCTTTCCGGAAACTGAAAGCACTCTCACTGCACCCGTATCCAACACCAGAACCCCTCTAACTTGTAACTGGCCAGCAAGCCATTGTTTTCTCGCCTGCAAAGGCTCAACGTCCGGAACCAAAAAAGTACCCACAAGTTCACCGGCGACAATTCTCGCCAATACCCGATTATCCTGCCCCGAAGCGATGACTGTTGCCGCACCGGAACGCGCCGCCAAAGACGCCGCTCTCACCTTGGTGACCATGCCGCCCCGACCCAGACCACTGTGGCTAATACCAGCCATTTCTCCAAGTCGTGAATCAGAGATATCAATTTGATCTATAAATCGAGCATCCGGTCTCAAGACCGGATCCGCCTCATAGAGGCCTTGCTGATCTGTCAAAATAATCATCAGGTCTGCTTCTATCAAATTAGCAACCAGTGCTGCCAGAGTATCGTTATCACCAAATTGAATTTCTTCGGTAGCAACCACATCGTTCTCGTTGATGACCGGAACCACCTTATATTCCAACAAGGTTAAAAGTGTACTCCTGGCGTTTAGATATCGTCTACGGTCAGACAAGTCCTCGTGGGTTAACAAAACCTGTGCAGTATGCAAACCATGGCACTGGAAATTTGACTCATAGGCTTGCACCAATCCCATCTGCCCAACTGACGCCGCAGCCTGTAATTGATGCACCGCCTGAGGGCGGGTATGCCAACCCAGCCGACACATACCCTCCGCCACAGATCCCGAGGATACCAATACCACTTCCAGACCACGACTGCGAAATTCTGCCATCTGCTCGACCCAATCGCGGATTGCGGACAGATTTAACCCTCGCCCGGAATCTGTCAACAGTGAACTTCCTATTTTGACGACTACACGCCGAAGTTGGGAAAACTCAGATCTACTTCTCATCTCTAGATCGACCCTGCTGATCCTGATCACTTAGTATTTGCAAAAAGTCCATCACCGCGTTAACCATCTCACTCACACCTGCCCCGCTTAACGCAGAAATTTTAAAAACCGGTTCATTCCACGCCAAATCAGCGATAAGTGCCTGACACACCTCGTCAACAGCATCCTCAGGTAAAAGATCAGTTTTATTCAACACCAGCCATCGAGGTTTCTCTGCAAGATCCGTATTCCACGATTCCAACTCCGCGACCACCTTACTGGCACTATCCAACGGACTTTGCTGATCAAAGGGATAAATATCAACGATATGTAGCAATAACCGGGTTCTGGACAAATGCCTCAAAAACTGTAGCCCCAAGCCCACTCCGTCAGCCGCTCCCTCAATAACCCCAGGAATATCAGCCATTACGAAGCTCCTCAGCGAATCAACACCAACAACACCGAGGTTTGGATGTAATGTAGTAAACGGGTAATTCGCCACCTTGGGGCGCGCCGACGAGACTTTACGTATTAAACTGGATTTGCCCGCATTGGGCATTCCCAACAGCCCTACATCCGCAATGAGCTTTAGCTCCAACCGCAAACGACGTTTTTCTCCGGGAGTGCCACTGGTGGCTTTTCGTGGAGCCCGATTGGTACTGCTCTTGAATCGGGCGTTACCTATACCATGAAAACCACCTCTGGCGACCAATAAAGACTCGCCTTCACTAACAAGATCACCTATAGTCTCACCGGTTTCAGAATCGAATACCAAAGTACCTTCAGGTACACGCACATTACAATCTTCACCGCTCTTTCCCCGGCAATTATCGCCACTGCCATTCTGCCCTCGCTCAGCCCGATGAACCGCATGATAACGAAAATCTGCCAGCGTATTCATATTGCTTGTGGCGATCAGATAAACACTCCCCCCATCACCGCCGTCGCCACCGTCTGGACCACCGAGTGGAATAAACTTTTCACGGCGGAAACCCACGCAACCATTACCGCCGTCGCCTGCCTCAACCGTAATTTCTGCTTCGTCTACAAACCGCATAACTCATACAAAAAAGCCCCGTCCGAAGACAGGGCTTTTAATATTCCGGAATAAATCCAGAGAAAATTGATCGTTTTACTTAACAGCAACGATGTTCACATATTTGTGGTTCTTCGGCCCTTTCTGCCGAAATTCCACCTGGCCATCAGCTTTCGCGAAAAGAGTATGATCTTTTCCACAGCCTACATTGTCACCCGCATGAAACCGCGTACCCCGTTGACGAACAATAATACTACCTGCTGAAACAACCTGACCGCCAAAACGCTTTACACCCAGTCGCTTTGACTCCGAATCACGCCCGTTTCGAGAACTACCACCTGCTTTCTTATGCGCCATATCTTTATACTCCAGTTATCCAGCCGTAATGCCAGTAATCTTGACCTCAGTGTAATATTGACGATGCCCCATTTGCTTCATATGATGCTTGCGGCGTTTGAATTTCAATATTTTCACCTTTTTATGCCGACCCTGCGAATTAACCGTAGCCGTGACTTTTCCGCCATCAACAAAGGGTGCACCAACCTGTAAACCACTATCAGACTGAATTAACAAAACTTTATCGAATTCTATATCCGATCCGTCTTCGAATTCCAACTTTTCAAATTTCAGGGTTTGCCCCTCTTCGACACGGTACTGTTTCCCACCCGTCTGAATAACCGCATACATCTGCATAACCCCGCTTTAAGTAAAAATCACATGATAAAAGTAAACAGGGAATTCTATATTTAAAACCTGCTCAGGTCAAACACATAGCGGCGAATAGCTATGCTATAATCACCGCTTTAAAAAAATTAGATCTAGTCCTTGACACAGATCAGAGCAGCAAATACGCTGCATGCAACCTTTCACAGAACGACATTTTACCCTACTCCGCTAATAATCCTAATGACATCTACTATTTCTTGCCCGGATAATCAAACTGCGGAAAACGACCGGATTGATTTCGACGCAATACGCGAATTAACTCAATCAGAAACCAAAGAAGTCGATCAGCTCATTCTAAAGGAACTGTCTTCAGACGTCGTTCTAATCAATCAGATTGGTCAATATATCGTCAACAGCGGCGGCAAACGGCTGCGACCAATGCTACTGCTACTCGCCGTCAAAGCACTGGGTTATAAAGGCGAACATCACCTGATACTCGCCGCAGTTATCGAATTCATACATACAGCAACACTTTTGCATGACGACGTAGTCGATGAATCCGATCTACGACGTGGACGCAACACTGTAAATGCAGTCTGGGGTAACGCAGCCAGCGTACTGGTGGGCGATTATCTATTATCGAGAACCTTCGAGATGATGGTGCGTACAGGTAATATGCGCGTCATGGATCTGGTCTCACATACAACCACTGCCATCGCTGAAGGCGAAGTTTTACAGCTACTGAATATTCACAATCCAGCCACTACCGAAAAGAAATACTTAGAAGTCATCTCCCGAAAAACAGCTATTTTGTTCAGTGCAGCAACCCAGCTCACCGCAATTCTTAATGAATCTGACGCCTCTACCGAAAAAGCACTCAAGGAATACGGCATGCACCTCGGTATTGCGTTTCAGTTAATCGATGACGTCTTGGACTATCGCGCAAACCCGGAACAAACAGGAAAAAACATCGGCGATGACCTCAGCGAAGGAAAACCCACATTGCCTTTAATTCACGCGATCCAACAAAGCAGCGAAAAGGATGCAGACATCATCCGCACCGCGATCAAAGAAGGTAATAGAGATGCTTTTGCCGACATATTCGCGATCATTGAATCCTGCGATGCCATCACATACACAGAACAACGAGCACGCGAAGAAGCAGCATTCGCAAAGCAAGCTTTAGAAATATTACCGCCATCCAAATACAAAAACGCGATGGTGGCACTGGCTGAATTCTCAGTTCAAAGAAATTACTAACCTTAAGTATCGACCAGCTTGGTAGAACCCCTACTTTCGATCAGTCGTTGTAGTTGTCTTCGTGTATACACTAGTCTCCATCATTGTTGTATTGACGGGTATATCAGCCGATAAGCAGCCATCTGCGTTGTTGCACTCGCTTGACACGTGCGACTAGTCCTGCGCCTAGCAGCTGACCACTTCTCGACATAACCTACCCCCCAACACAACTGTGATGGAGTACTTGCGTAAATTTATCTGAAGGTGCAAACCACGAAATTCGCTGAGCAAATACAAATAATACAGGCCTAAACCAACCTGTCCTCCGCATAACCTTCATTAAAATACGAGGCAAATTGTTTGCTTTGTCCTTGCAAGTCCCAACCCTCACCAAAATCGAGTATACATTGGCACTGTTTCTCCGTAGCAGATTTGCCGCGTGAATTTGCTTGAGCAGCATCCGGAAATACACTCGACCCAATTATAAACAGAACAATTGAAATCAACGTCAGTAACCGCTCTTTTAGCGCGTTTGGCGCTGCGCTATTCCCGACTGACCCAAAATTTTGTTTACGCTGCGAATCGTTTAGCATAATCATCTCCTTAAGCATTTGTATTTTCTTGAAAGCCATATCGTATCCATCCGAAAACACCTTAACTGATTGTTTTAATAGCTTATTCATTATGATTAATCCAAATATTAATTTTCGAATATCTATATAGAAAAGGATTTATGTCGTACTTCATCCTGGGTTCAAGTTTCCAGGATTTGATTGATGAACACAGTGATTCGATACACAGAAAATGTGTTAAAAATTACCGGATGATAAGTTTGTTTCGCAACCGTTCTTCTTAAAGTTTAATTTGTTGAATCTATTACGGACGAAATTTCACCCAAAAAAAAGGGTGCCTGAGAACATTTTTTGAAAAACACCTATTGCAATCCTGTAATATTATCTAAAAATACACATCCGCCAATCAAAGCAGCGTCGCAAACCGCCAATTTTTTATCCATGCGCTCGACAGTATCGATGGCGATGAATAGCCTACTTTGGCTGGCGCAGTTGATATTCCCGCTAGATCTACAAATATCAAAGAACAGGCGAGAAGTAATTCTATAACCAAGACAACCGCTCAAATCAAAGCAGGTGCCAGAAAATGAGATTGGAAAATAAAACTTTGAAATTGCATGAACGATTCCACTCAGAAACATCAAAAATCGCCTGGCAGGATTTACAACGTTTCTTTGCAAAAGGCCAGGTAATTTTCATTAGTGAAGATCTGGATTTAATCGATGTCGCCTGCCAGATTGCAGAAAACAACAAAGCTCAAATTGAAACATGGATGCAAAATAAAGAGATTAACAAAGTGTCTGACGAACAGGCATTAAACTGGTATAAAGCCAATTCCTCACTGTGGTCCGTAGTTGTTAAACCGTGGATCCTGGTTCAGGAGCTCAGAAAATAGCAGAATCCCTGCCCCAGTTTGGCGATAGTCGTAGTGCTTGTATTTAGCCATCCTGTTTCCTTGTTCTTCAATGGCACTATTTTAACAAATCTTAAGACCCTTTTAGGTTTTTCTACAGACAGAACGTCACGCATCACGAGTCCGGCGGTTAGCCGGATCCGAGTGCATGCGCTTGTTAGTGGAAACATCTTTTAGCGAACCTGAAATGAATTTGTGGATAATGCTAGATACTAGAGTTTGATAAGGTATTCCTTCCTTTGATGCTTTCAATTGAACAGCTTTCAAATCACGGTTAGAAATTCTAATATTAATGCGCTTGTCTTTGCGCACAGTATTCTTAGCAGCAGTAACTAACTCAGCTCTGCGTTTGTCTGTAAGAACAGATTCAAATTCACCCGCTTCTACCGCTTCGAGTAGTTGTTTTTCCTCTTTACTTAATTTGACTTTTTTCATTAGTCTGCTCCAAGATAAATTTTGGTGAATTTTCTACTGGGAATGATCGTTTTCAGAAAAAAATCTCCCTCATTCTCAACGAATGGAACCAGGTATACATAGTCCTCTATAGCAACAATAAATATTCGTTGATGGGAGTAGTCCCTCTGATTTGGGTGAGCAATTTCATCTAGTAAACCACCATTTTCGATAAAGAAAATGACTTCTTCGAAAGAAACCCCTCGGTCAGCAATTAAATGCTCGTTCTTTTCGGAATCCCAATCATAAATGCGCATACGAGTAAGAATAGCATTTATGTGTGCATTATGTCATCAGTCAGGTTCTACTAACGCCTAAATCAGCGGCGCGGCTTTTTGCGTCCGCTGGATTTTTTTGTTAGCCCTTTTTATGCACTTACGCTACCTTTTGAGAGTATAAATACTGTTGAAATTCAATGAATAAAGAGCTGATTTCTGTCACTTCGCCTAATATTTCCTTTGCATCTTCAAGTGAATGATATTTGTTGGTAAGCAATACAGGTAATTTTTCTTGATCAAGCTCTTCTACACCTGATTCAATATATTTGTTTAAGACAAACTCTATAAACTCCTGCTGCTTTTTATTTAAAAATGCCAATATCGTGGCCTTTGCTCTGCCTACTCTTTCTTCTCTGGTTATGGGCTTTATGTCACTATTAAAAACATATTCCAATACATCGTATAGATCACTTTTTTCGGCATCAATTAATTTTTTCAGCGTATCCAATTCATCTTTACCGAAACCCGCCTCATCCAGTTTTTCCAATAGTGTTTTACGAGTTTGCGGGTTACTCCATAGAGTTCGTAATTCGTTTTCATCTTTAAATAAATTAGGTAGTTCACCAAACAGATTATTTAAAAATTCTTCTGCTGAAATCGGCTTGCCGCCTGCACTCCAAAAAGAAGTAGCAACCATGTGCTGAATTTCTCTTTCTTTTCCGTCTTTTAGCTTTATTTTTACTTTTTTGGTACAAACACAAGGGCTTTGCCCACATTTTTCACAAGGTGGCGGTGGCTCCTTGATGCAAATACAGGGCGACTCTCCACATTCAGAACATGGCTTGGGAGGTTCTTTTTTACAAACACAAGGGTTTTCACCACAAACCTTACAGGGATCTTCTTCAACAGGCTCGCCATCCCATTCGGGATCAGAAAACCGTTGATAGGCATCGACAAAATCATAAATTGTAAAAAACTCTTTACCCTCAAAAAACCGTGTTCCACGCCCTACAATTTGCTTGAATTCAATAATTTGATTCACGGGACGCATTAAAACAATATTGCGTATGTTTCGGGCATCCACGCCCGTGGAAAGTTTTTGCGAGGTGGTTAAAACGGTCGGAATCGTTTTTTCATTGTCTTGGAACTCCCGTAAAAACTGCTCGCCTATTTCGCCATCATTAGCGGTAACACGTACACAATAATTTGTATCCGTGGAGTTTTTATACTGATTCACTAAATCTCTAACTGCCGCCGCATGAACCTAAGTGGCACAGAAGATAATGGTTTTATCATCCGGGTTGGCTTCATCCATATAAACCTGAACCCGTTTCGCCTCTCGCTCTTTGATTTCAATGATTTTATTGAAATCATCTTCCTCGTATAGCCTGCCTTCTTCAACTTCACCCTCAATAATATTGTCATCAGGTGTATAGATGTAGTCATCCAATGTCGTCTTAATGCGTTTGACTTTAAACGGTGTCAAAAAGCCATCATTGATGCCTTCCTTTAACGAGTATATGTAAACAGGCTCACCAAAATAGGCGTAAGTATCCACATTATCCTTACGCTTGGGTGTTGCCGTTAGACCCAGTTGAACGGCTGGGGAGAAATAATCTAAAATACCTCGCCAGTTACCCTCATCATTAGCCCCACCTCTATGACACTCATCAATGATAATGAAATCAAAAAAATCACTTGGATATTGGCCAAAGTTGCATGAATTAATTTCATATTGTGGTTGTTTTTCAGCCACCATAGCGACTATCTCATCATTTATTGGTTTTGATGGGGATATTTTACTCATTGGAGCTTTTGTCATAAATGACTGGAAGATGGTGAAAAAGATACTGCCATTGGTGGGTACTTTTCCTGTTTTCTTAACCTCTTTGAGTTTGATGCGAACCATTGCATCATCGGGAAAAGCAGAAAATGAATTAAATGCCTGATCTGCCAGAATATTCCGATCTGCCAAAAACAAGATGCGTGGTCGTCTTTTTCCATCACGATTCAAGTTCCAACGGGTTTGAAACAATTTCCAGGCAATTTGAAATGCAATAGCGGTTTTCCCTGTGCCAGTGGCAAGGGTTAATAGAATTCTGTTTTTATTTTGGGCAATGGCTTCAAGCGTGTTTTTTACCGCAATTTCCTGATAATACCGAAGCTGCCAAGTACCACTCTTATCTTCAAAGGGGATCGAAGCAAATTTATCTCGCCAGTCATTTTGATCACTATAAGTTTTATCCCATAATGCTTGTGGCGACAGAAAATCATCGACTAATTTTTCTTCGCCTGTTTTTAGACAAATATGATAAATTTCCTTACCGTTGGTGGAATAGGTGGTTTCAAGATTAAGTTTCTGAGCATAGAGTTTGGCTTGTGCTACGCCTTCACCCACTTCCAATTCATCGCTTTTCGCCTCGACTACTGCCAGCTTGATGCCCTTATAAACCAGAATATAATCAGCAATCAGCGGTTTTTTTCTGCCACCGCCAACCTGTATTCTGCCATCGGTTATTTTACAAACATTGCGTTCACGCAGGATTCTTGAATCCTCGACCACGCCCCAACCGCAACTTTGAAGTTTAGGGTCGATTAATTCTGCTCTGGTTTCGGCTTCATTCATCCTGTTTGCCCCGATTTTCCAGCAGTTTTTTCTCTATTTCTTCAAGCCGTCTCAAATCTTCTTCGTCCGCTGCCAATGCCTCTGCTCTTTTGCGTTTATTATCAAACTCATTGTAACGCTCTTCGGCAATTCTTTTAGCGACTTCCGCTTTCACTTTCCCGGCATGGGTCAATATTTCCTGTTCATTAAATTCCAGAAAGCCATCGAGTTTATCCGCCCATTGTGCCATGGTAACGGTCTGCCTTTTGCGCGCCTGTCTCTCGGCATAATCCAGATACATGGTAACAATTTCATTCAGATCTTTGATTTCGTCCGCTTTCAGATAATTCTTGGCAATGGCAACATCCTGTTTTCTTACAATTGAAC
>CAZGQY010000065.1:0-19824 GCA_964528035.1 uncultured Methylococcaceae bacterium
GATTTATAAAAAGGTTCTTCCTAGCCTCTTCCTACTACGGAGGAGAACCCCGCGGAATTTCGCTAGCTCTGAAATTCTGGAAGCCATTTCCTTTTCATTATCAGTATATATATATTTGCTATAAGTCTATTTTGTGTCTTCCTTATCTCGCCATGAAACCCAGGCCCGGTTAAAAAAACTTTGGAAAAGATGGTGTTCAACCCACCAGGCAACCGGCAACCCTGCAGATGCACTAATGTTCTTCCTCTGGATTGAAAAAAACCACCTGGACTTTATCCATTCAGGAAATTTTGGAGACGAGTCTGTAATCGACGTAATCCACCGTCAAGCATTTGTGCGACCAGGTGATCGAAGGGGTATTGAAGGAGGCTTATGACCGTCAATAATTCTTACGTCTACTGAGAAATTCATAAGTTATTTCGAAAAACCTATAAATCAATCCACCAACAAATGCCGCAGGTAGGACCACCACAGGTGCAATAAAAGTTGCCGCTATCAGGGCAGCAAAATAACTGAGGCCATCTGATACGGCCCATGTTGTTAAAACCACAAAAATCGGTAGAGTGATTATCCTACCTTCTTTGTTGTTAACGATGTAGGTTTTGCAATCCGCCCAGGCTTGCTCTAGTTCGGTCATAGTCTTTGTCTCCTATATATCCGGATACATATTTCTATGAACAAACCGTATTCCGCATACAACCAACTTAGCTGCTTTTTCACAAATTTCGCACCAGTGACCCACGATAAGATAGTGAGCCACCGACCCGGCAACGATTCCAAAAAGCATCCAATTTATATATACCGGAAAGGCTGCGTAAATACTCATAAACAAAACCAAAATACCAGCAATGATCACCGAGAAAAAAGCAATTCTTGATAAAACTATAATCCGATATTTAAATGTAACCACCACATCAGTAATAACGGTCATGAGTCCTGTTTCTGCATGCTTTGTCTTCATGGTAAATCCAATTTAATCATCGTTTTCATTCAAGGTATTCTTAAAATCTCGCCAGATAAATATAGTCACATGGTACACCAGCGGAAACTCAATCAATAAAACCAAAATATTGGCATACTCTGGATTAACGTGAAATTCTTCAGCTTTTGCGCTTAAAACAGAATTCAAATATAAAGTTAAATACCCAACCGCAAAAGCCAGTGCAAAATCCATCAAGAAAAATAGAAATATCTTAAAGATTTTCAGGAACCGTGCACCTATTTCCGCTAAAAACTCAGACAGCACTTGTTTAATATTAGACATTTCCTGATTAATTTTGTGCCGGACTTCACACAATTAAGAATCTATCATCATCTTATCCGAAATGCGCGTCAATATTCACATCTTCGAATTCAATAAAAATTCCCTTAGATTCCGTTGGTAAATATCCAACTGTACCACGGAAATTCGACTGACACCTATTTATTGAGCCAGTGATAACGGTAATATTCACTTGCTCAATCCAGTTGCCTGGCGTATATTTAGCTTGCAGGGCTTGATAACCCTCTATAAGCGGACACCCGCACCCGATAGCTAAGCGGTTTTTTTGTGCCTACAAGTTTTTGTCGGGAAGCGGATAATAAAATACCCTTCGGGGGAATAGTCCGGCCGTCTTATAGCGGTTATCACTTCCCGGCATTTTATATTCTGATAACCACTATAAGGAGGCATCATGCCTAATTCAACAACCACCCAAAAATACCCAGCCAGACCTTTACCTCACTCCGATCTAACCGCCATGAACAAGCAATGGCTGAACTCAGAACTTGATTATGTCGTAGATCGCCTTAACGATATCCAAGGCGCAATTCAGAATGTCAACACACTGGACCCAGAAAAGTCCAGAGTTTTGAATGAACTCGACGTGGATTTGAACAATATCCAGACCGCTGTTGCGCAGGTAGGCATAATCCTGGGGGGTGTTTCATGAGCAAATCCTCCGGCGTTAAAAAACTAGACGATATACACACTGACATGGTCATCGGTGTTTACGCTCTACAGTACCTGGTGCGCACCTCATATGAATTAGGGGATACGGACTTAACCCCGGCTATTGAGGCTGTTGCGTTGGTACTGAAAAAAGCAATGGATGACCTGGAAGACACTATTAGCGGTATCTCGAGGCATGTATCATGAATAAGCCAGACAAAATCGAGGAAGCGTGTCGAATACTGCGTGGAGCCGGGGCCATTGCCGTTTTGCTAGTCAGCAATGGTGATAGTGAGGAGTTTCAGACCTGCAACAGGGTAGTCATCGACGCTATCGACCATATTGATTACTGTACGGCGCAAGCAATCAAGGTCTTGAATAGCAAATAGCCGCCACACACTCAATCTACACTCACCCCAAATTCGAGGTCAGTGATTGTGCCGTCATCTATCCAAAAACCCGGCCTCGAGGTCGGGTTTTTTTCTTTCAAAACCCTGGCTTCGACTGGGTTTTTTTATGACCATCGCATTTTTCGTGCGAAGGTCAAAGGTACACATGGAGTTACATCACCACACGAAACGACACACACCCACCCACATTGACAATTCAAAATGTTCAATAATATAATGTACTTACAGTCTGTTTCGGCGCGTCTGGAATCGCTAAATAGCCATTCGTAATGCGTAGGTCAGCAGTTCGAATCTGCTCATCGGCTCCAATAAATCAATAACTTACAATGTTGTCGACTTTTAGGACATCACGCGTAAGTGAAATGTAAGTGCAGAAATAAAACTGAGGGCTACTAGAAAAATCGGGGGGATTTCTAGGGGCTTGGTATATCCGAAAAAAAAGCAATTCTGGATAAAAGTATAATCCGATATTTAAATGTGACCACCACATCAGTAATAACGGTCAGGAGTCCTGTTTCTGCATGCTTTGTCTTCATGGTAAATCCAATTTAATCATCGTTTTCATTCAAGGTATTCTTAAAATCTCGCCAGATAAATATAGTCACATGGTACAAGGCTGGTGTTATTCGCCATCCATCTCAGCTAGCGACTTTCTAGCCTTCTTCGCTTGCGCCGACCAGGCGGAGGTGGAATGCTCAGACATCTATTGGGTTACTCAGAAAAAACAGGGGCAGTTTACGGTCGATCTCTTTTGCTCCACACTCTCATTCGGCAGGTATACGTTACTAGATCGTGACCTTTTTCACTTTCCATACTTAATCAAATGGACTACGATAGCTATTATTATCCACATAGAAATCAATAAATATGCGCACTATTCAAATGACGCTGGATGACGATTTAGTCGATCAAGTTGACCAAATCGTTAAGACCATCAAAACGACACGCTCGGCGTTTACCAGAAACGCATTACGACTTGCACTCAAACAATATCAAACTCTCGAACTTGAGAAAAAACACCGTAACGGCTATGAATTACGTCCCGTTAATAGTGAAGAATTTCAGGTATGGGAAGATGAACAAAATTGGGGAGATTCATGAATCGTGGTGAAATCAGATGGTACAAATTCAAACCGCCGGACAAAAAGCGTCCTGTATTAATCCTAACCAGAAACTCTGTCATACCTTATCTTGGGGAAGTCTCAATTGCACCGATAACAACAACTGTCAGGGATATCCCTAGTGAAGTAAATTTGTCTGCACTGGATGGAATGTCTAAAGATTGTGCTATCAATTTTGATCACATACAGACCGTCTCGAAAAGTAAAATCGGCTCAAAGATCACTTTTCTACCGCAAGAAAAACTCAGGCAGGTTGGCAAGGCTATCAGGTTTGCGCTGGAATTAGAATAATATCAACCGCCACCCAAAGCATCACTCACTACACCAGCTAACTGATTCGCCAGGTCATCCACCAAGTCAATATCCTTTCCTTCCACCATGACGCGAATCAAAGGCTCCGTACCCGAAGCCCTAAGCAATACCCGGCCATCATTAGCCAACTTCTGTTCTACATCCAGCTTGGCTTTCTGAACAACTTCCACCTTATCGATATCAACCTTTTTATCGACCCGAACATTAACCAGTGTTTGCGGATATTTATGCATTCCTTTTTTTAGTTTGTGTAAAGACTCTCCTGTTTTCCAGATTTCAGCCAATACTTGCAGCGCGGCGATTACTCCATCACCGGTTGAGGTACGATCATTACAAATAACATGACCAGAATTTTCTCCTCCGAGTGAAGCATTATGCTCCACCAATAACTCCATTACATAACGATCACCGACGGCCGCCCTTTTTAAGTCAACTCCCAGCTCTGACAAAGCATGTTCCAAGCCTAGATTAGTCATTAAGGTACCGATAACCGGGCCTCTCAACTGATCAACCTGAAGTCTGGATCGGGCAATAATATAGATGAGTTCATCGCCATCAACAATTTCTCCCAAATGATCGACCATCATTACTCGATCACCATCGCCATCCAGGGCAATTCCGAGATCTGCCTTGTGTTCAAGAACAGCTTGCCTAAGAGACTCCGGCTTGGTTGCTCCACACTGGTCGTTAATATTCAAGCCATCAGGCTGACACCCAATTCGAACAATATCAGCACCAATTTCTTCAAATACAAATGGCGCAATGTGATAGGTCGAACCATTGGCACAATCGACGACGATCTTCATGCCACTAAATTCCATCGCGGACGGAATCGTACTCTTGCAGAACTCGATATAACGCCCAGCCGCATCATCAATTCTAGTTGCCTTACCCAGTTCGGATGAGCGAACCGTTGTCATAGGCTGCTCCAGTTGCTGTTCGATTGCATGCTCTATTTCATCGGGAAGCTTGGTACCTTGAGAGGAAAAAAACTTGATGCCATTATCGAAATAAGGATTATGCGATGCACTAATGACTATTCCAGCCTGTGCACGAAATGTTCGGGTTAGGTAGGCAACTCCGGGTGTGGGCATTGGACCGAGCAATTGTGTATTAATACCCGATGCAGAAAGTCCGGCCTCAAGAGCAGACTCAAACATATACCCTGAAATACGTGTATCCTTGCCAATTATGATATTGGAATGGCCTTCTGAAGCAAACACTCGGCCAGTCGCCCAACCCAGTTTCAGCATAAAATCCGGTGTAATGGGGTAATCGCCTACCGTACCTCGAATTCCATCAGTACCAAAATATTTTTTACTCATTCTGCCTCCTACTTCATATCAATTTGAAAACAGCGGAACCGATTTAATAATCCATAGGTAGCTTCCCCAGAATTGACAAGCACTTAAATATCCATCTATTTAGTAGCACTTTCAACCCGGTTAGTGACTCTCATGGTGTGTTATTACTCGAATATTAGAAATCGACAATCTGCGCTAACTTTAAATATCAGCGCGGTAATTATCCGCAACTATTCAGAAAGCACTTTTCCGGTGTACGAACCATTGATTTTTCAAGCTTCTGCAGCAGAGGTCACAGAAAAGTATTTGCACATCACCAATCATTATGGCGCATGCACGAAAACCAAGCTTAGCAAGTCGAACCAGTGACCCGGCACAAAAACACAAAAGGCACAAAGAGTGCTTCACTCTTTGTGCCCTGGAATTAGTAATTTACACTCGTTTTGAACCAGATCAATGCTGCTCTGCCGGCCCCCCCAAAGGCTTATCCTTGTTGCCATCGCTGACTTCTTCTGATCCATCCATTGCAGACTTACCACTACTGTCCGAAGGCGTGTTATCTTCCCAATTTGTGGGCTTCCGTGGTTCTTTTCCTTCCATTAAATCATCAATCTGTAATCGATCAATGGTCTCATATTTTAGTAGCGCGTCAGCCATGCTGTGCAGAATACTCATGTTATCCTTGAGCATACCTTCAGCTCGCTCGTAGTTCCGGTCGATAAACGAACGGATTTCCTCATCAATCAGGTGCGAAGTATCTTCTGAGACTGACTTATGCTGCGTTACAGACCGACCCAAAAATACTTCACCCTCCTCTTCACTATAGGCCAATGGACCCAAGCGCTCAGACAGTCCCCACTTGGTTACCATATTGCGGGCAATTTCAGTTGCTCGTTCAATGTCATTAGATGCACCTGTAGTCACTTTTTCAACGCCAAAAATCAATTCCTCGGCAATTCGACCACCGTACAAACTGGAAATCTGACTCTCCAGTTTTTGCTTACTGGCGCTGTATTGGTCGGATTCCGGCAAAAACATGGTAATTCCCAGGGCGCGACCCCTCGGCATGATACTGACTTTATAGACCGGATCATGCTCGGGAACCAATCGGCCGACAATCGCATGTCCTGCTTCATGGTAGGCCGTTAGCTTTTTCTCTTCGTCACCCATAACCATGGTGCGACGTTCAGCCCCCATTATGATTTTATCTTTGGCTTTTTCCAGGTCTTCCATATCAACTAAACGCTTATTGGTCCGCGCTGCAAATAATGCCGCTTCGTTGATGAGATTGGCCAGATCTGCTCCGGAAAATCCGGGCGTTCCCCTGGCAATATATTTAACTTCGACATTGTCCGATGCAGGAACTTTACGCATATGGACTTTGAGGATTTGTTCTCTTCCGCGTATATCCGGCAACCCGACAGTAACCTGCCTGTCAAAGCGACCTGGACGCAGTAATGCTGGATCCAATACATCCGGACGGTTGGTCGCCGCAATCACTATGATGCCCTCGTTGCCTTCGAATCCATCCATCTCAACCAGAAGCTGGTTAAGCGTCTGCTCTCTTTCGTCATGTCCCCCACCGAGTCCGGCACCTCGATGGCGACCAACAGCATCGATCTCATCAATAAAGATAATACAGGGCGCATGTTTCTTTGCCTGCTCAAACATATCACGTACTCGCGATGCGCCCACTCCGACGAACATCTCTACAAAATCCGAACCGGAAATTGTGAAAAACGGCACTTTTGCTTCACCGGCTATGGCTCGAGCCAACAAAGTTTTACCGGTACCAGGAGGCCCGATCATTAATGCACCTCGAGGAATTTGCCCACCCAGTTTCTGATATTTGCTGGGATCCTTCAAGAAGTCGACCATTTCCGATACTTCTTCTTTGGCTTCCTCTACACCCGCAACATCGGTAAATGTCACTTTTACCTGGTCTTCTTCAAGCAAACGGGCTTTACTCTTGCCAAATGACATTGCACCCCGGCCACCGCCACCGCCCTGCATCTGACGCATGAAAAAAATCCACACCGCAATGAGCAATAACATAGGAAACCAGGAAATAAATATCTGCATCAGCAACGATTGAGACTCGGGTGCTTTAGCCTGTATTTCAACCCCATTCTCCAATAGATCGTCCACCAGGCGTGGATCACCCGGGCTATAGGTGTTAAAAATTCTTCCACTTTGGGTACGACCTTTTACCGATGGACCATCGATCACCACCTTTTGCACCTGGCCTGCCTTTACCGCATCAATAAACTCCGAATAGGACATGGGGGTTTCCATGCTCGTTCGAGATCCGAAATTATTGAATACTGACATCAGCACAACTGCGATGACGACCCACAAAATTATGTTCTTGACCATATCATTCAAAGTGGTACTCCCATTCGACAGAAGCCGAATAAATAAAGAAACTTTTTAATTGTATCAGGATAATACATAGTTGTATTGGTTACTCCTGAGCCTGCGAAGTCCAATATAACTCTATTATCTGTAGTGTTGATAAGATTTAGTTTAGCCACAGAATCCAATTTCACACAATATATATTAGTCCTACCGTTCTGGATATGGGGGTGAAATCTCATTATTTAAAGTTCCTGGCCAAAATATAAACCTCTTTACTGCGTGGACGCGATGCTTTGGGTTTTCTGGCAACGACTTTTTGAAACAGTTTCGACACATCTTTATAAAATGACTCGTAACCGGAACCATGAAATACCTTTACGAAAAAACTACCGCCTTTAACCAAATGCTGCTGCGCAGTTTCAGCCGCCAATTCCGCCAGGTACATTGCTCTTGGTTGATCAATAACAGTCATTCCCGTGGAATTGGGCGCCATATCCGACAATACAAGATCTACTTTTTTACCTTGGAGCTGGGCTTTAAGCTCTAAAATGACGTTATTCTCTGTAAAATCACCCTGCACGAAGGTGACACCAGAAACTTCCTCCATTGTCAGGATATCCGATGCGATTATTTTTCCATGTTTACCAATTTTCTGACTGGCATATTGAGACCAGCCTCCTGGAGCGGCACCAAGATCCAATACCCTGAACCCAGGTTTGAATAGGAAATCCCGCTGATCCACTTCTTTTAGCTTGTACACAGATCGAGATCTATAGCCCTGAGCCTGAGCCAATTTAACGAATTCATCTTTGAAATGCTCATCCAACCACCGACCACTGGATTTACTTCTAGCCATAGCGTCTATGGCTCAAAAGACATTGGAACACGTATGATCCACATGTATCGATGGAAATAAAGCAATGGAATGAACAATTCTTCAGGCATTAAAATTAAGAGCAGGAATCTACTCATGGTAGTTTCGTGATCAAGGTGCAACCCGCTGAATAATTGCAAAAAGTATTTATCCAACAGGTTTTAATATTAGTGTAAAATCACACCCTCTAAAAATCAGAGGATACATTAAGTGCTCGCCGCAGATAAAAAAAGATTCAGAACAAGGGCTCATACTTTAAAACCTGTAGTGATGATGGGACAGTCCGGACTGACAAAGAATGTGCTCTCTGAAATTGAAAACGCCCTGCAATACCACGAACTGATAAAAATACGCGTACGCAACGGTGACCCTAAAGAACGAAAAACACTTGTCCAACAAATCTGTAAGGATACCCAGGCCGAGCTAATCCAGAGTATTGGCCAAATCGCGGTCTTATACAGAGCACGTCCTGACAAACATTAGGAGCAGTAATTTTAGCTGTAACCTTAATAGGGTTATAAAATGAGGTCCATCAGACCACTAAAAGTCATCATACATAACTAACACTCAGGATTTCATATTCTTTTAAACCCCCAGGTGCATTAAACGAAATAACATCTCCTTCTTCTTTCCCAATCAGGGCACGCGCGATCGGAGATGATATAGATATCTTACTCTGTTTAATGTCAGCTTCATCTTCACCCACAATCTGGTAAGTCACTACACTTTCAGACTCCAAATCTTCCAATTTTACGGTGGCACCAAAAACCACCTTACCACCAGCATCCAGCTTTGTGACATCGATGATTTGAGCATTCGATAGTTTTCCTTCGATATCCGCTATTCGACCTTCTGTAAAACTTTGTTGCTCCCTTGCAGCATGATATTCCGCATTCTCTTTCAGATCCCCATGTTCCCTTGCCTCGGCTATAGCCGCAATAATTCGAGGCCGAACGACAGTTTTCAATTCGTTGAGCTCCGAACGTAATTTTTCCGCTCCCGAAATGGTCAGTGGTATCTTATTCATCAATAAATCTCCTGCATTCTCCTAATTACTTTGTACAACTTTTTCTATAACTGCAACCACCAGCGGATCTACCCACTCCTATCCTATCGGGAAGCAAGTTTTAAAACAGAAAACCCGATGAGTATCCTGTAGTCTGTCCGAAAATAGACAGCCTCCTAGTCAAATTCCTGATGCAAACTTTGCAAACGATTGACCTGTCTATCGTTCAATCTCGCGAATGCCGCACAAGTTGCTCTGGCACCCGGTAAAGTTGTCGTGTATGTGACTCTTTGCTGTAGAGCCGCGTGCCGAATTGTAAATGAATCTGAAATCGATTTTTTACCTTCAACTGTATTGATAATCAATTTTATTGGTTCGTTTTTAATTAAATCTACAATGTGCGGCCTGCCCTCATTCACTTTATTGACGACCGAACACTCGACACCGGCATCAGTTAATGCTTTTGCAGTCCCTTGGGTCGCAACCAGTTCAAAGCCCTGATCGATTAGATCCAAAGCAATAGGTACCATATCTTTTTTATCTTTCTGACGCAGGCTTATTACTATTTTTCCAGCACGCTGAAGATCTACACCCGCGGCTCGCTGAGCCTTGGCGAATGCTTCTCCAAACGACAAGCCCACACCCATGACTTCTCCGGTTGATTTCATTTCCGGCCCTAGTACCGGATCAACTCCGGGGAACTTCACGAACGGGAACACAGCCTCTTTTACCGAAAAATATTTGGGGATTCTTTCTTCAATTATACCTTGAGCGTGTAATGAAATACCCGCCATACACCGAGCCGCTATCTTTGCCAAAGGATAGCCCGTTGCTTTGGAGACAAATGGTGCTGTTCTCGATGCCCTCGGATTGACTTCAATAATAAAAATATTGCCATTTTGAATCGCAAATTGAGTATTCATCAAGCCGACCACACCCAACTCAGTTGCCAGTTGCCGAACCTGCGCCCGTAACTCATCCTGCAGGTGATCAGCAAGATCATAGGGAGGAATCGAACAGGCCGAATCACCCGAATGCACCCCAGCAAGCTCAATATGTTGCATTAACCCACCGATCAGCACGTCCTTACCATCGCAAATTGCATCAACATCCATTTCCACCGCATTATCCAAAAAACGATCCAAAAGCACCGGAGACTCATTGGATACGCTGACGGCTTCAAGCATATATCGCTGCAAATCATTTTCGTTAAACACGATCTCCATCGCACGTCCACCAAGAACATAGGATGGTCTTACCACGATCGGAAAACCGAGATCTCGACCACAAACTATCGCTTCCTCCACCGAACGAGCAGTGGCATTCGGCGGTTGCTTAAGCCCAAGCCGATTAACCAGACTCTGGAACCGTTCCCGATCTTCGGCAAGATCGATAGAATCCGGCGATGTACCAATTATGGGCGCACCACAGGCTTCCAGAGCTTTAGCTAGTTTTAGTGGCGTTTGCCCACCGTATTGCACAATTACCCCTTTAGGCTTTTCGAGATCGATCACCTCGATCACATCTTCAAGCGTTAAAGGCTCAAAATACAAGCGGTTAGACGTATCAAAATCTGTAGATACTGTTTCCGGATTACAGTTGATCATTATCGTTTCATAGCCGTCTTCGCGCAGCGCCAGCGACGCGTGTACACAGCAATAATCAAATTCGATCCCCTGACCGATCCGGTTGGGGCCGCCGCCCAAAACGATAATCTTTTCACGATCTGAAACGCCCGCTTCGCACTCTTCTTCGTAGGTCGAATAAAGATAGGCTGTTGACGAGGCAAATTCAGCCGCACAGGAATCAATCCTTTTATAAACAGGTCTGATGCCGAATGCATGACGGGCCAGTCGAACCTTTTCTTCGCTTTCCCGCAATAAAAATGCCAGCCTGGAATCGGAAAAACCTTTTCGCTTAAGAGCAAACATTTGCTCATGACTGAGCAACGACAAATCAGCTCCAATCAAGGATTTTTCGACACAAACAAGATCTTCGATCTGAGCAAGAAACCAGGGGTCAATCTTGCAATTATCAAAAACCTCGTCCAAAGTCATGCCACTTCGAAACGCATCTGCAACATACCAAAGGCGATCAGGACCGGGATGATTTAATTCGCGGCGCAGTGTATCAGCAACATCCTCGTCTGATGGCTGGATCATTTCCACAAGACCATCCACACCCGTTTCCAAACCCCGGATGGCTTTTTGCAGGGACTCCTGAAATGTCCGGCCAATGGCCATGACTTCCCCCACCGATTTCATCTGCGTGGTGAGTCGATCATCGGCATCCGGAAATTTCTCGAATGTAAACCGAGGCACCTTGGTTACGACGTAGTCAATTGTGGGTTCAAACGAAGCCGGTGTCGCCCCACCAGTAATTTCGTTGCGTAATTCGTCAAGCGTATAACCCACTGCCAGTTTTGCGGCAACCTTCGCGATTGGAAAACCTGTTGCTTTAGAAGCCAGCGCCGACGATCTGGAAACTCTGGGATTCATTTCAATGACCACCAGACGTCCATTATCCGGATTGATCGCTACCTGCACATTGGAACCCCCGGTATCGACCCCTATTTCCCGTAATACAGCAATAGAAATATTGCGTAGAATTTGATATTCCTTGTCTGTCAAAGTCTGAGCAGGTGCAACTGTAATCGAATCTCCTGTATGAACACCCATTGGGTCAAAATTTTCAATAGAACAGATAATAATACAATTATCTTTTCTGTCTCTAACCACTTCCATTTCAAATTCTTTCCAACCCAGCACTGACTCTTCGATCAGTAGCTCATTGGTCGGTGATAACTCAAGCCCTCGCTCGCAGATAGTAACAAATTCTTCCCGGTTATAGGCAATGCCACCACCGCTTCCGCCGAGTGTAAAAGAGGGTCTTATAATCGCCGGATAGCCTATTGATTCCAGCGACTGCAATGCTTGCGGTATGGATTTTGCGACTTCTGAACGTGGCACTTCCAGACCAATTTTCTCCATCGCGATTCGAAACAGACCACGATCTTCCGCTTTATCAATAGCCTCCTTTGATGCGCCAATTAGTTCTACTTTGAAGCGCTCCAAAACACCTTCACGAACCAGATCCAGAGCACAATTTAAGGCGGTTTGTCCACCCATGGTCGGCAACAGTGCATCGGGTCGTTCCAATTCGATAATCTTAGTAACGGTCTGCCAATCAATGGGTTCGATATAGATCGCATCAGCCGTACCCGGATCAGTCATTATCGTGGCCGGATTGGAATTAATTAATACGACCCGATAGCCTTCTTCACGCAATGCTTTACATGCTTGCGTACCGGAATAGTCAAATTCGCAGGCCTGACCAATCACAATTGGACCGGCACCCAATAATAAAATAGATTGAATATCTGTTCTTTTAGGCATATCTAACTAGAAAAAGAAATAAATGCTCAGTGTCGAGCAAGTGACATCTGCTCGACGAAACCATCAAACAAAGATTCCACGTCATGCGGACCTGGACTGGCTTCCGGATGCCCCTGAAAACTCATAGCTGGACAGTCGGTTCGCATTATTCCCTGCAAACTGCCGTCAAACAAAGATCTGTGCGTTGCCTTCAGGTTATCCGGTAAAGATTGTTCATCGACGGTAAATCCGTGATTTTGACTGCTGATCAACACTCTTCCGGTAGCTAAATCCTGTACCGGATGGTTGGCACCATGATGCCCGAATTTCATTTTTTTGGTTTCAGCTCCTGATGCCAATGCCAACAATTGATGTCCCAGACAAATCCCGAATACGGGAATCTTTTTTTGCAATATTGTACGAATTGCCTCGACGGCATAATCACAGGGTTGCGGATCACCTGGCCCATTCGACAAAAACACACCATCGGGGTTTAAGTCCAGAACCTCATCAGCCGGAGTCGTCGCTGGCACAACAGTCAGCCCACAGCCGCGCTCTGAAAATAGCCGCAAAATATTACGTTTCACTCCAAAATCATAGACAACAACGTTAAACAAAGACTCCGTTCTGTCGACAAAACCTCGGTCAATTGACCATTTACCCTGCTTCCACGTGTAAAAATCTTTACTTGTCACTGCCCTGGCTAAATCCATGCCTTTTAAACCGGGAAATTTTCGCGCTAATTCGATTGCTTTATCTCCGTCAACGTCTCCTGCCATAATACACCCATTTTGAGCACCTTTGTCGCGCAATAAACGGGTCAGTTTTCGAGTATCAATATCTGCGATACCCTGAACATTTCGTTCGATCAAATATTCCTGTAACGAGCCACTTGAACGCCAGTTACTCGTCCGCAATGGTAAATCCCGGACAACCAGACCACTGGCAAATATTCGTGCAGACTCTTCATCTTCTTTATTTATACCAACATTGCCAATATGTGGATAGGTCAATGTTACAATCTGACGCGCATAGGAAGGATCGGTAATTATCTCCTGATAACCGGCCATTGCGGTGTTGAACACAACCTCCCCCACCGAATGACCGTCAGCACCAATAGAGACACCAGTAAACACAGAACCGTCTTCGAGCGCCAGGATCGCCTTATTATTCAAAATTTCATTGCCTCAAAAATACAATACAGGAATATAACTAACCGCAACATTTTACCCTAATGGATGCAGTTTATTGGTTTATCAGGTTTCCACAACAGAAAGTTGCAGGAATGTTTACCAACAGGACAGCCTCCCGGTAAACGCAGTAAATTTTGCAATCGCGGAATTGTACGAGATACAGTCGATTAGCACAATTAAAGAATCAGACCAATGCCGAAGCTTTCATTGTCCATCCCCACCAATAGAGCCTGAATAAATGGGCCAGTGACTGCCACTTTGACAATGTAATTTCGCCACAATATAACTTTACATCTTTCTCCATCAGGTCCAGCGCCTGCGGTTCACTGTCGAACAAGCCTTCCTCATCCCAACGGCCTGGATCAAGACTGATCGCATACGGATTCAACCTACCTTCTTTTTTCACCCTTTCCAATTGTTCCGGCAGGGTGGCCTCAACCGCCCGTAAAAACCACACCCGGGCCACATCTTCAAGCATTCGACAATTTTTTTCGATATCGCGCAAAGCTCGACTCTGTGATTTCTTTCGCGACAATTCAACATGGGCTCGAGATAGATAAGAGTATAAATGAGGGTATCGTGTAAAATCCGAGACATCTGTCTTCGACGGTAGATTTGCCCAGTCTTTGAACAACTGCTGCATTCGAGTATTCAAAGCCAATGTATTCTTCATTGCCTCCATTTTAGAAATTAACTCCGGCTTTTTATAGATCTGAAAGAAAGAAAGTGGCGCAAAGAAACCCCAGTAAAACCCAGTATCCCAGTATAATTTTGCCTGCATTACATGAGCTTTATCGAAAATATGGTACGAGCCGTTAAAAAGCTGTACCAGGTTATTCGTCAGACTTAAATAAAAATGATTAAATTCGTCAACATCATTTGCCGTTAACTGACTGTTAAAATCCCGGGTAATCATCTCGACTGTAATGCAATTACTCAACGCAATAAAATCCAGCCCATAACTGTATAACGGATCAAGAAACACTCCGGCTTCACCCACGCATGCCCATCGGTCACTGGAAAAAGTCTGATGAGACCCATAACTGCAATTTTTAAAACATTTAAAGTCTAATGGCTGCTTCCCTTGCAGGTGCTCGGCTACCACCGGTTCATGTGTTTTAAGCCACTCAAAGGCGAGCTCATAATTACTTCTCTGCTTGATCGGATGATGTTCCTCTGCTGCCACAATTCCTACACTGGTATGCCCTGATCCGAGGGGTATAATCCACACCCAATAACCATGTCCCATTAAATGATTGGTCGACAAATAGCGAATATCATTGGGATCTCTTTGTTGATGCCATGCTCCTCTGGTCACAAAATCATTGATATCAAAGCGACCTTCCACTCTGAACCAGGCTGCTCCCAACTTATGAGACCAGCGATTTTTCAACTTCAATTTTGATTGCAGAAAAAAACGACGACCCGTCGCATCTACCAGCCAGCGGCATTTTACGGTTTTCATCTCATCGGAACCTCGCTTTTGCACCTGGATCTCATGCATACCCGAAGAAGAAAGCTCACAGTCACGCAAACCATAGCCTTCGAACAACAAAATACCCTCGTCTTCAAGCATTTGACGAACGTCGTTTTCAAATACCCCACGATCAATCTGATAAGCCGGTAGCAATGGAAGACACGGGGGTCCCATTTCAGGTCGATCTTCCAAAGGTTCATCGGCGCGACCCGGAAAAAAACGCAAGCCATTTTTTAAAAAGTGTTTATCTTTCAGATAATCATGAAATCCCAGCACCCGACCAATATAGTTGGAACCCCCTTCGACCGAAGACTCACCGACCTTAAACCCTGCTTCCGGCAAAGGTCGTTCAGTTTTTTCAATAACCGCCACAGTCAGCTCGGGTAGATTCAGATGCAAGTGTTTTGCCATTGATAGCCCAGCCAACCCGCCGCCGCAAATGACAACATCATATTCATTTTTTAATTCATGTTCTTGCATAGTACACTCCAAAACCGATATCTTTATCTATTGTTGTATTTACCCAAGCTATTTCATGACCCCGGCGCAGACCATTGATTATTCAGGAGACGTGAAACTATCCAGTTTCAGAAGCCCATATAATGAATGATGTACCTCCTCAGAAAAATAGTCGATGAATAATTACTTCTTATTTAACAGGCGCGGATGATAATCCTAAAAGCAATTTTGCTGCAAGCTCGGGAGACCGCCTGAAAATAGCAGCTATATTCGATATCGCTCTAAAAAAGGCGTAATTGGAAGCCAATCCGATAAATTAATTGATCGTATCTAGCAGGAAATGTTCTAATACGCGACCGAACTACAAATACTTATAGACAAAAAACGGCTATCCGAGAATTATAAAAATGACCGTTACTACGACATCGATACCCCACCGAAAACAACAAAAGCATGATCGAGCACGGATAAAAATCGAACATCTTTTGAACCAGGCTGGCATCCAGTTAAATGGGGAGCAACCTTGGGACATACAGACTCACAATGACTCATTGTACTCCCGACTTCTAAATTTCGGCACTTTAGGTCTGGGTGAATCGTATATGGACGGATGGTGGTCCTGCGAGAAATTAGACGAATTCGTGTGCAGACTTTTTAAGGCGCAGTTGAGGACCTCGATTAACCCCTGGATAGACCATCTGGGCGTATTACGAACAACATTTCTAAATCTACAGGCAAAATCCAGGGCCTTTGAAGTGGCTCGACATCACTATGATATCGGCAACGACCTGTATAAAGAAATGTTAGACGAGCGAATGATATACAGTTGTGGGTATTGGAAACATGCCACCGATCTGAACTCAGCGCAAGAAGCCAAACTTGATCTTGTTTGCAAAAAACTCTATCTGAAGCCTGGCATGCGGGTTCTGGATATAGGGTGCGGCTGGGGCGGTACAGCAAAATTTATCGCCGAACGCTACGGCGCGGAAGTCGTCGGCGTAACCGTCTCGGTAGAACAGGCAGAACTTGCACGCACTGTCTGCAAAGATCTACCAGTTGAAATTAAACTGATGGACTATAAGCAGATTAAAGGCAAATATGACCGCATTTTATCCCTGGGCATGTTTGAACACGTAGGTTTTAAAAACTACTCAACCTTTATGCAGTTTATAGCCAGGCATCTGGAAAATCGCGGCATTTTCCTTCTCCATACAATCGGTTCCAACTATACAGATAAAGTTGGAAATACATGGGTCAGCCGCCATATCTTTCCAAATTCGATGTTGCCATCAATCGCGCAGATTGGAAAAGCAGCAGAAAACCAATTGGTCATGGAAGACTGGCAAAATTTCGGTCCCGACTATGATAAAACCCTGATGGCCTGGTTCAATAAATTCAATAATGGCTGGAGCAACCTGGAGAAGCACTACGATGAACGTTTCTACAAAATGTGGAAATATTATCTATTATCCTTTGCTGGCAGCTTTCGCGCCAGAGAAAACCAACTCTGGCAAGTCGTATTCTCAAAAAACTGTTTTCAGCAACGGTACGATTCCCCCAGATAGCAAAGGATATTGGTTATTATTTTTTATCATACTCATTCTTGGAACTGGACGACGGTGTCCAGTTGTGTATTTTGATCCGAGTGGTCTCGATCATATCTGCGGGTAAATAATCCTCCAGTCGAACCATAGCTTTGGCTGCTTTCGGATAACCGTTGCGATTGGCCAACCCATACCAAAAATAAGCCTGAATCGGCTCTTGTGGCACACCTTGACCGATTTCATAAAGATTTCCCAGATTATACTGGGAACGATCATAGTTTTGATTGGCTGATTTTTGAAACCATTCGGCGGCCATTTGCTTGTCCTGATTTACACCAATACCTCTGAAGTAAGCAGTCGCCAATCCAAACTGAGCTTCCGGATGACCATTTTTTGCAGCAGTACGAAACCAGACTAAAGATAAATCATTATCCCTGTCCACTCCCATTCCTCCGGCATACATGAAGCCCAATACCTTTTGCGCATTCACATGACCATTTTCTGCAGCCAGCTGATACCAACGTGCCGCTTCGGTAAAATCTCTATCCACACACTCGCCGTTCTGGTAACGCTGCCCCAGCTCATTCTGCGCCTCGACCAGACCTAACGTAGCTGCATTACGTACTTCTGTGATATTTACTCCGATACAGACAGGATCATCGGATGGGTCACTGCAAGCTGCGACAAAACCAACAACAAAAAGTGTATACATCAAAAAAGGTGTTTTCTGTTTGCAATTACGCATATTTTATCGAAATATTGGCCACAAAATAATTTTTTACCGGGCTCTCAATCGTCGGATAACCTTCCAGGACTACCAACTGCAGATTACCTAATTCTGGCTGCTGGATGATCTATTCGAACAGAAATACCGGTTTGGAATAAAAACCATATACAGTACCAGCATAATAATTGAGAATTCACGCAAATTCATCATTAACAAAAGTCCCAGGTGGAATATTATTCCAAATATCACACAAATAAACCGAGCGTGACGCTGCAGACACAATAAGGGAAAAAGAAGCTCCCACCACATTATCAACCCACTAATGACACCCAACAGTTTCACAAGCCACTCATAGGACATCCAGGCGGAAAGATTAAAGCGAGAATATTCGGGATGAATCAATACAGTCTGCAGAACAGAACCATCCAACCATTCAGGGCTATGAAATTTTACCCACCCCGACACAAAATATACAAACGCGAATTGAATCTGCATCATGCGTAACGGCCAGACTGGAGAGTGGCGTGTTTGCAGTCTAAAAAAAGCATCAATCGATAATACGCGTCCACTAGGGCTAAAAAGCAAAAAAAACAACATTACTCGCAGTATTGCATCGTCCCCATCCAATAGAAGCGGATTTTTATTCCACAGTGAGATTAAAGCGATCAAAGTACAGCAACCGCTGATTTTCGTTGCTGCTCCAAGTGTATACAGCATACTGCAGGCGATTGCTGAGTAAAGAAAATACCACGATTGAGTTTGTGACTGCAGCCAAAAAAGTATTGACCAAGAACCGGAATGGTAGAGATCAAGATCTCCCATTGGGCTGAGCCAAGCATTGAAACTGTAGTGCACCGAATAATAGGGCAATAAATTGATGAGATACAGAGTGATTAGAAAACCAATGCCAATCCGTAAAAACGCATATTGTTTGATGTCAATACGGACAAACAGAAACCGATCCCATGTACATGATATAAAATTCAACATTAAGGCGTGATCATCCAGACCACCTCATCACGACGAATAGAACCCGCTGAATTCGGACGGCTATCCGGTTGCAACTCAAACTCGGAAATGATCGCATAAATTTCTGATCGCTTCGTCTCGCTACCCGTATGTGCATGATCATGCCAATATTTCAGGAATTTTTCGTAAAAATTCAGCCGGTGCAGTCGTACCATGTTTTCTGTAAAGCGAAAATCTCGACTGTTGAGACCATCGAAAGAATGAACTGCATCGCCGAGAGTTCCTCGGTAACTTTTGTACAGCGGCTGTTTGCAAGCAATCAATTTTGATTCCGGATCCAGGGAAATATGACGGCACACTCTCAAATATCGGTGAACCCTTGGAGTCTGGGGTGCAAAAAAATCCCAGTACTGGTGTAAACCCAAAGTATTGATGTAAAAATCAACCAATCGAAATACTGGCGCGTCATCAAGTGATCGAATTTTCTCTAACACACCGCGTTCCAACGCAGCGAACGGAGTTTTTTGGCTGGAGTCCTTCGAAAATTGCTCAGCGTAGGGCCAAAACACCCAAAGGGTGACAGCACTAAAATGAAATATGACAAAGGCTGACACCAATATTTTACGCATTGATCGTAGTCTACTCACTGATTATCGCTTAGAGAATTATAATGGCTTGTACTCAGAAGCGAAATTATTTAACAAAGGGGGGAACTGCTCGCCCCTCTATGGGTGATCTGTTCCGGAAGACGCCGTAAATACATCCT
>CAZGQY010000066.1:0-19583 GCA_964528035.1 uncultured Methylococcaceae bacterium
GCATCGCCCTGCTTAAATTCCCGCGTGGGGTTTTAATCAGTAGGTGGTAGTGATTCCCCATCAGGCAATAGGCTTGTATTTCTAAGCCAAAACGTTGATGGCTAGCTGACAGGCAGTCTATAAATGCCTGATAGTACTTCTTTCCATGAAAGATCAATTGCCTGCCTCTACCACGACCCCTTTTTCCTCTCCTTTAATAGCTAAGGTCAAGATTTGACCCCTTTTTCTTTTCTTTACTTTCTTTTTTACTTTTTTAAAATTTGCTGATCACCTCCAGATAACTTTCCGTTTATCGGAGTTCAATCAGTTATTAATCCCAATAAGGGCATAAAACAGCACTCCTATGAAAAAAAGGATAGTGCTTAGAAATATAAACAGAGAACATCTAAATATTAACCGTATCGTTCGGTAATTTTCTATATCTTTCGAAGACACATAGTCAGTACCGGACTTGCTAAATATTAACGAATCTACCTTAGACCCGATAACGAAATCCTTCGGCTTCACATAAGTCCTGTCTAAAATATTATCGCTAGAACCATTCGCAATTTTTTTATACACGTCTTCATTTTTATCCCGGATTTCGTATAAAAATTTCCTCCGATAATTCGCCGTTAAATTATTAGAGTAAACCATTACAGTGCCCAATATTCCAAAGGCTATTACAATCCACATTGACAAGCCCCTCCTCAATGAGTCTGTAGGAAGGGAAGCGATACAGGTATAGTCGACAATCCAGGAATAACTGGTTCCGTTATTGTTAGGAAGCTAGTACCGGCTGAGGGAGTACCAAAACCCAAACCAATTTCTACAAAACTTCCACCAAAAGGTAGAGCACCTTTCGTGTGGGGAAAACTATTACCATCAGAGTCAGACAAGGGAAATGTGACACCTGAGCCTGCAACTAAAACGGCTCCGCTGACAGAATATCCAATTTGCCCCGAAAGGCCATGTAAAGCTTCCAAACAATTTGCGCCTGTAATTTCGCCGCTCAAAGTCACCGCTCCACCACCGCCTACAAAAGAACCACCACCTTTTGTCGATGTCACTTGTATACCGTTTGGAGCAAAAGTAATGTTTAGTCCTAATGTCCCGCCAATAACACCCCCACCAGTAACATTGACAGAAACAGAAAAAGTAGTTAATCCGAACGGATCTATGTATCGTATAGGACTATTGCCACCATAAGCATAGGTATTCAGCCCACCCTGCAACCCAATCGGATCGGAGGTAATGTACCTTCCGGTGGTCGGATCATAATATCTAAAATAGTTATAATGCAACCCCGTTTCCTGGTCAAAATACTGCCCCGGAAACCTCACATTAAACGTCAATGCTCCACTCGTCACTGCCGTACCAAATGCCTGGACATCGGCCGTCCATACTATGGCCTGATTCTGATCCGTTATCAACTTCGGGGTCGACAGATGATCGTTGTGAACCCTGCCAGCGCCGAGCTTGCGATGGTGTGGCGAAGCGGCACGGACGCAGGGCGGACCGGGGCAATATTGGTTGTCGCGTAGGCGAGTCAATTTTGGAGACTGGGACGGCCCAAAATCTTTCACGAGGTAGCGACTCGCTTATTCAATACAAAAAGCCAGAATATTTTGCATGTAACTTGGTTAAGAGTCATGTAAAAGGCTTCGAAATACATTAATATTTTGTTAAATATGTTTGACTATTTATTTCATCAACCAAAGTGTAGGACGGATGATATCGGGTGGAAATCGATATCCATGCTATTGTGATTGGGGCCATTCCTGGCAATATTATGAATCATCGGTGCTGAACTGGACAGATTTCTCCAATGTTGTTGGAGTTTCAGGTTTGATTCAATCGATCATTCGACGCACACATAAGCCACTTACCTTTTCTCCCCACTGATGATAGAATCGCCCTTAATCTTTAATCTCCTGTTTGCTTTCAACTATACTCGCAACGGATGTCAGCCAAGTCGAGAAAGCAGTCCAATCAGTCTTCCGTTATAGAATTACGAGCGGATTCGTTTACCCTTCCGGTATTGAAACTGTCAACCACCGCAATAGGGGCGATAATCGAGCAGCTAAACGAAAAGGTAGATCAGGCGCCGGAGTTTTTCCGCAATGCGCCCTTAGTATTGGATATCTTTCTCATTGCTGATGACGACCCACCTATAAAGCTGGAATCCCTGGTAAATAAAATACAAGCGGTGGATTTGACACCCGTTGGCATACGTGGCGGCAGTCAGTCGTTAAACGATGTCGCTCAGTCAATTGGATTGGCAGTCCTGTCCGAAAGCAGACCGGCGCAGAAAGCCATTGAGAAAGAAACTCAGGACACATCAGAGTCAGTAAAACAGGAACAAAAACAGGAGCAGGGGTTGGCGACTGAAGTTGGCTCCAGTGCCATGATCATTACCCAACCAGTACGCTCAGGCCAACGGATTTATGCGAAAAACTGTGATTTGGTTATACTTGCGACGGTTAGTGCCGGGGCAGAGCTAATCGCCGATGGTAATATCCATATATATGGGACTTTACGTGGCCGTGCTCTTGCGGGAGTAGGTGGCAATACAGATAGCCGAATTTTCTGTCAGGACCTGCAAGCTGAACTGGTTTCTATCTCGGGTCA
The DNA here is from genome assembly GCA_964528035.1 of uncultured Methylococcaceae bacterium. Taxonomy (GTDB): domain Bacteria; phylum Pseudomonadota; class Gammaproteobacteria; order Methylococcales; family UBA1147; genus CAZGQY01. Next base: position 2,611 of record CAZGQY010000066.1, read on the forward strand.
GTATCAGATCAGCGAAGGCATAGATGATTCATTACAAGGAAAGCCGGTTCAAGTTTATCTATCAGACGATTCTCTACTGATTGATGACCTGTGAATTTAGCTAAACTTATCAATCGTTGGAGGATTTAGTTTTGGCAAGAATAATTGTTGTAACATCGGGTAAAGGTGGAGTAGGTAAAACAACTACCGCAGCCTCTATTGCCATGGGACTGGCTCAAAAGGGTCATCGTACTGCGGTCATAGATTTCGATGTCGGACTTAGAAACCTGGATCTTCTGATGGGCTGCGAGCGCCGTGTTGTGTATGACTTTGTTAATGTAATCAACAATGAAGCGAAAATAAACCAGGCATTGATCCGCGATAAACGTTGTAATGCTTTATACGTTCTTCCTGCCTCCCAAACCCGCGATAAAGACGCTCTAACAACAGATGGCGTCGGTCGGGTTCTTGATGAATTGTCTGAAGAATTTGAATACGTCGTTTGTGATTCACCGGCTGGAATAGAGCGGGGAGCCACTCTGGCGATGTACTATGCAGATGACGCGATCGTTGTCACTAACCCTGAAATTTCATCGGTTCGCGATTCGGATCGTATGCTGGGGATTCTGTCCAGCAAATCTCGACGCGCCGAAAATAATGAAGACCCCATTAAGGAGCATTTATTATTAACCCGATATTCACCGGAAAGAGTGAATTTAGGCGACATGTTAAGCGTCGATGACGTTCAGGAAATACTTTCACTGAACCTGCTGGGGGTTATACCGGAATCCAAATCTGTTCTTAATGCCTCAAATGCAGGAGCACCTATAATCATGGATCAGGAAAGCGACGCCGGACAGGCGTATATGGATGTTGTATGCCGATACCTGGGTGAAGATGTACCCCACCGATTTATCGAATTACAGAAAAAAGGACTATTAGGGCGCCTATTTGGAGGTTAAAGCATGAGTCTTTTGGATTATTTTCGCGTATCACGACCCAATACCGCTTCAATCGCAAAAGAGCGGCTGCAAATTCTCGTGGCTCATGAACGGAAGCAACGTAACGCGCCTTCCTATTTACCCATGATGCAAAGAGAATTGCTGGAAGTGGTTCAAAAATATGTCGATGTCGATCAAAATGCAATTACTGTCAATGTCGAACAGGATGACAACCGTGAGATTCTGGAATTGAATATTATGCTGCCGGAGGATTAGGGAAAATTTAAAGGAAAAGTTAACCCACCATGGAGCACTATACGCAATTGACTTGGCGTTTAAGTGCAAATTATTGATTATCCAGACTTCTGCAACATGATTGTTGCAGAAAAGTTTCCATGGACCGTTTGTCACGCCTCAATATAGAGGCAAAATAACAATGGCCTGTTACTTCATTAGTCCTATCTTCTTCACACGTTACCCGCTTTTTGAATGCCTTGAGATTTGTTCATGCGCGACGTATAAAGACTTTTATGACGGCTATACCAAAATCTTGTGATGTACTTGTAATTGGAGGTGGACCCGCTGGCAGTAGTGCCGCCACCCACCTCGCCCAGGCAGGTATCGATGTTGTGTTACTGGAACGCGCGGCGTTTCCGCGAAATCAGGTGGGGGAAAGTCTGATTCCCCATATCTGGAAATTCACAGATTTAACCGGGGTATCAAAAAAAATACAGCAGCAAAAATTTCTTGCCAAAGCGGGTGGTATTACAGTTTGGAATGACAAGATCCATCAGATTCTGTTTTCTGATTTTGGCTATACAAAACCGGGTTTACATGTCGAGCGTGACCTTTTTGATGACATTCTGCTACAACATGCAAGCAGTTGTGCTGCGTCGATATTTACTCAGGTTGGAGTAAAAAAAATAGATTTTAGTGATACCCAATGGCCATCGGTATTCTACGTCGATAAGCGTGGCGATTCGGTGGCCAAAGGACATTTACGTTGCCGCTATATTATCGACGCCAGTGGCCATAGTTCATTGCTGGCCAAACAATTCAAATCTCGCCAGACTGTTAGCCAGCAGATGAATTTCCTGTCGCTGTGGGGATATTTCGAAAACTCGCGGTTTGTTGGTGTTGACCGTAAAAGTTATAGCCATGACCAATTGGCAAGTGTTAAACCGGTGACTTTTGTCATGTCGTTTGAAGATGGCTGGTTATGGCATATTGTATTACGTGAGAAAACCAGTGTGGGTCTGGTCATTGGTAGTCAGCGGAGTAAGGCTATGGATAAGCAGCAGCTTGAAAATTTCTTCATGCATAACTGTGCAACACAACCCTATCTAAACAGACTATTGAAACCCGCAAGATTTATCCAGGGTTCGCTGCAGTTTCGACCGGATTATTCGTATTATTCAGATAATATTTGTGGTGAAAATTATTATTGTATCGGCGATGCTGCGGCTTTTGTTGATCCAATATTTTCCCACGGTGTACAAAATGCTTTTTACAATGCCGCGACAGCGAGTCTGGCAATCAAAGAAGCATTGAGGAAACCTCAACATCGCAAACGTTACAGTCAGATTTGCGAAAGCCGTATGCAACAATTCTATGGGTTTTCCCGGGCCTTATCGCTGGGGGATTTTGGCAATAACGGTGTCAGGCCTGAACTTGTAAAAAATCTGATGAAATCATTGCCGCCGTTGGAACTCGAGTTACTTTTGGTTGCTTCGCAAATGACCAATCGGTCAGAAAATTTCCAGCGACTGGCCGAACAGGCTGGTGTTTGGGAAAAAACTTCGGCTAGCTTTGCTCATTCGGATGGCTGCGATATAGAATCATTGCAACTCTGAATGCATGGGAAATATCTTTCAAGTCTTTCGATTACCCTTATACCCGTCGCCAGTACCCAGCAAACTCGCAATAATATTTTTTTGTATTTCTGAACTACCGGAAAATAGTCGGCTGGCCAGCGCATCGTTGACTGTCCTGGCCATTGCCTGTTCTTCCAGCATTCCTCCCGCGCCTAATATCTGTGCCGCATCCAGGCTGGATTGCAAAAATGCTTCGGCGGCGAATAGTTTTGTTTCGGCGCTGACCAGGCCCATACGTTTTCTTGCGTCTTTGGTGCGGGCGCATTCTTTCAGCCAGAGCTCGATGCTGTCCAAACGTAATTTCATTTCAGCGATCTTATGGCTGATCGCCTGATGTTTGCCCAGGTGGACACCACTGGCCAGACGTTCACGACTATGCTTGATGACTGTTTCCAATTGCCACTGCATAACACCGTGAAGTCCCGCGAAAATGAAGGCTCTTTCAGATTCCAGCGCGGATTGAATCATTAGGTTGCCCGCTCCGGCTTTTCCCAACAGCCTTTCTTTTGTAAGCAGACAATCGTTGAAAATCAGGTCACCCATCGCTCCATTTTGGCAGGCTGTAACCCTGGGTCCGTCGCAAAATGTGACTCCGGGATCATGTCGATGGACGATAAAGGCAGACAGATTACCGTTATAACGCGCGTAGACCACCATCAAGTCGGCTATAGCAGCATTGGTGATGTAGCGTTTTCGACCCTTCAGCAAGAATCCATCTGCCCGGTTTTCAGCGCTCATTTCCAGCGCGTTAATATCAGAGCCGGCTTGTATTTCGCTGATGGCATGTCCAGCTATCAACTCGCCACAGATGAGTTTTTCAATATAGGTTGATTTTTGTTGTACGCTACCGTAGTTCAAAACTGGGAACAGTGCCCCCCACAGGTGTGCATTGATGGAAAGGATTAATCCGGCATCCTGGCAAACTTTGCCAAATACCTGATGAGCCATTACTAGGTCGCTAAAGCCATTGCCATTTCCCCCCGCTTTTTGCTCAATGGCATGTTTGAACAATCCCTGACGTGCACAGTCAACAATCGGCTGTCGGGTTGTGGCAAATTCAACTGATTGACTCATCAAATTAACCCTGATCTTTTTCTAACTGTTGTTGTAGGCGAAGATAATCAGTTTTTCCATTGCTTAACTGCGGCATGGACTCCAGTATTTTGTATTTGCCTGGGTGCATATAGGCAGGCAGGCTGTGTTTAACATTATTCACAATGCTTTGCAGGTCGGCTCCGGATTCAAGTACAAGCATCGCTACAATTCGTTGGCCAGCAGTCGAGTCAGTGATTCCCAGTACCGCACATTGAATAACTTGTGACGATTGTTCAACCACAGATTCAATTTCCGCCGGTTCGACCCGGTAACCTGAGCATTTCAACATGCGATCCAGGCGACCGTGATAACAAAGTTCTGCATAATCATTTACAGATACTTTATCGCCGGTCGGAAAAAAATCATTTTTGCATTCCACTTTTTGCAATGCTTTATGCCGCCAGTAACCGGCAAGGTTATTGCGGCATTTTACCCAAAGCTCATGGGTTTCGATATCGATTCTAAGGTCGGCGTTACAGGCGGGTAAACCAATTGGAATGGTTTCCATTTTTTCCAATCTGCTACGGTCGACAGGCCAGAAACAACACACATTGGTTTCGGTCGGCCCGTACAGATTGAAGAATTCAACGTCAGGCAATACGGCACATAATTTTTTTAGTGGGCCAATCGGGAACACTTCTCCGGCGAATAATATTGTTCGTAAGTCAGGAAGTGTTTGCTCATGAAGCCCCCCCTTTATGCTTAAAAAGCTGAGCATAGACGGTACGGTGTAGATGACACTGATACGTTGATCATGCATCCATTGAATAAGTTTGGCCGGTGCCATTGCTAATTGGGCAGGAACAAAGTTGATTGAAGCCGCTCGGTTTAAACTGCTGAATAAATCGAAAACCGACAGATCGAAAAAAAAAGGAGCGAGTGATGCGAGCCTGCTGGTTTCGTTTAATTCGAATCGATTTGCGGCCCATTCCGCAAAGTTGAGCATGCCAGCATGGCTCATGGCTACGCCTTTAGGTTCGCCAGTCGATCCCGATGTGTAGAGTATTGCAGCCAGATTGTCTCCGGTGCAGACTAAAGGTCGATTTTGATTAAGAGGGGTCGAGGGTTTTTGCTCAATGTCCAGCCAAAGGTTTGTATTGTGTAACCATTCGGGGCATGGGCCCTTGCCGATGACTACCTGAACATCCGCGTCATCGACAATGTATGCCAGACGATTTACCGGATTACGAAGATCCAATGGTATGTAACAGGCATCCACACCCAACACAGCTAAAATGGCAACAGCAGCATCTATACCACGACCCAGGGCGACTGCAACTCTCTGGCACCCGGAGAAATCCTGTGAAAGGCGATTTCCCAGTAATACAGCCATTTGCATGCTTTGTGCGTAGCTTATTTCTTGTTCATACTCGATAAAGGCGATATTCTCGGGATAATTCAGGCAGCTTTGTTGAAAACCGTATAATAAATTATCGTTTGCCAATGGGCGATTCATCAGCTTTCCGCAAGTAATTCCGTCAGCATCAGATGTTGTAGCCGGTCTATTTTCTTTGAAGTGGCAACGGGTTTTACAAAACAGTAACTTAAAGTTAACTGCTGACGATGAATACAGCTCAATAAGGCGAATGAAGGTGGTGAACTGACGTGGCAGACGTGAAATACACCGCTGATTTTGGCGTCGAAAAAACAATCGTTATTCAGATCAACTTGGGCAATATCGGAAAACCAAAATGAACTACGCTCATGATCTTTTCCATGAGCAAGCCGCATAACCTTGCCATATTTATCCAAAGACAAAAAACCACCTGCCCACATCAAGGGTAAAAAAGCATAGTCCAATTGTTTGCGAATAACCTCGGTATGCTGTTTTTTTAGATGCTCAAACAAGCCTCGCCGATTTTGAACTTGCTTTCTGGAGGCTTGTGCGAACAATGCACAGATATGATTGCCAAGCATCGGCGTGACAGCGCGTTGCTTACGCAGATTAAAGGCATACGGCACGCAATAAGCTTCGCCTTTAGCCTCTGAATTCAGTTGTTCTAATGCACGCATCAGGCAGCCTATATAGTATAGGCTGATACAGCCTAAACCGACCGTTTGGCGTGCCATTTCATTGACCTTAATAGTTTGTTCAGGCGACAGTCGCTGGACTTGATAATCGAGCTGCAAATTATCTTGTGGTAATTCGAAGGGCTGTATACTGATCATTTGATCAAGCCGGTCAATATGCCGTTTGGCTTTAAAAAACAATAAGGCTTTTTGCCACCATTTGTATTGTTTCAGACGAGTGTTTACCAGCGATCCGGTTTCCGGCATGCCGAGCATATCACGTTGCTCACGATTTGCAGTGCACAGAAATTTAAAAATTAAATCGGCACCACGTGCATCGCAAAAAGGATGAATCCAGCGAATAAAAAATACACCGCCTGTTTTGCCGCTGACCCAGTGAAATTCGATGGGAGCAAGAGTTTCTCGCGTTTCACACTTATTCATCACAGCAATTAGGGTGTCTTTTTGAAAATCAGCTGGGTCATACTCCTGCGGATATTTATGGTAGTGAAAAAGGGGCGGTGGATCTTTGCGATCGACCCAATAATAAAATTTTCCGACTTGTTTGAGACTGGCTCTGGCGACAGGAAAGCGCTCAGCAAATTCTTCAATTCTTTGAGACAATTTATTCATATCAGGTTGGTCTTCGAGCTGCAAGGCAAAACATCCGAAACTACCTGCTAATCCATCGCTGCGGATTTCTTCATCCATCGCCAGAGTAAAGCTATCCGCTGGATTCAGTTTTTGTAGCAACTTATTGGTTTCCATGATTAACTCTTATCATGAGTTAAGATCCAACTTTGCAGCGTATTGAAGGATCGTATATTATCCGGTTCAATCTCGTTATCTGGCAAGGTAATGCCGAATTCATTTTCGATGAACATAATTAAGCGCATGATACCCATGCTATCGAGTCCCGCTTCGAGCAAGTCGTCATCGTCACTGAACTGCTTCGGCTTAGCCACAAAAATCAGTTCTTCAAAAATAAAGTCGCGTAATTTTTGTTTCATATTAATAGTAATCTATACTGACCGCACTTAGAGACCAGAGTCTGGTATTGATCTAATTAGCTAATTAATAAGTTATTGCGGTTGAATGAGGCTTACAGCCTGATTTGAAGGTGCATTTTGCCAGAAACATAGGGTCTTTTGGTATTTTTTTGATAGATATGGAGGTTAATTGGTTGCGAAGCATTCTGGGAACAGGCGAGAATTTATGACCCACAGGGCCAAAGTTGTGATTATCGGTGCAGGACCTGCGGGCAGTATTGCTGCGGCCCTTTTGCTTAAGAAAGGATACCAGGTTACTGTGCTTGAACGGGATATTTTTCCACGTTTTTGTATTGGCGAAAGTCTGCTTCCTCAGTGTATGGAATTTATTAAAGAAGCAGGAATGCTTGAGGCTGTAAAGGCGGCAAATTTTCAGCTTAAAACGGGTGCTGTATTTATAAATAATAGATGTTCCGCCGAATTTGATTTCGTCGACAAATTCAACGACGGTTTCAATTATACCTATCAAGTTCAACGTGATCGTTTTGACACCTTACTTGCTGAACAGGCGATAAGTTTTGGTGCTGAGATTCATTGGCAAACCACAGTTATCGACGCTGATTTCGAATCCGGGCTCCCGACACTTACAATTGAAAATAAAACCGGTCATAGTGATCAGATCGAGGCAGACTTTGTCCTTGATGCCAGCGGCTTTGGTCGGGTATTGCCGCGTCTGCTTGATCTGGAAACACCCTCAAATTTTCCACATCGGCAAGCTCTGTTCACGCATATCGAAGACCGCATATGCGAAGATAATTATGATCGTAATAAAACTTATATTCTCGTCCATCCTGAAATCAAAGATATCTGGTATTGGTTAATTCCTTTTAGCAATGGTCGTTGTAGTCTGGGTGTGGTGGGAGAATCGACGCTCTTTGAATCAATTGATAGCGACAATACATTGGCATTTAAAAAGCTACTTGGTGTTGAACCAAATCTGTCCAGGCTTCTCAATCAAGCAGATTTTGATACACCGGTGCAAAGCATTGGTGGCTACAGTGCGAGGGTAAAAAGTCTTTATGGAGATGGCTTTGCTCTGCTTGGCAATGCAGGCGAGTTTCTCGATCCGGTCTTTTCATCCGGGGTGGCTATTGCTATGAAATCAGCGAGTCTGGCTGCAGATATCCTGGACCGTCAGTTTAAACAGGAGACAGTCGACTGGCAAACCGAGTTCACTGAGCCTTTGCAGGTTGGAGTGGAAACTTTTCGCACTTTTGTGCAGGCATGGTACGACGGTAGATTGCAGGACGTAGTGTTTTTTCAGCGCCAGCAAAATGACCGGCAAATGGCCACTATTCGAGAGTTGCTTTCTTCGGTATTTGCCGGTTATGTATGGGATAAAAATAACCCCTATGTTAAAAATCCTGAATCTCGTTTACGCACTTTGGTTGAAATGTGCCGCAATCCGGATCTCAATTGAAACTTTATTTGAACGACTTGGGCTTGCTGACAGCTTGCGGAAATGACAAAAGCGAGTTCTTTCATCGACTTTTGCAAGGGGATCGCAGTGGACTGAAAAAAACAGATGAATTCTCACCGGGACATCAGGTATTTGTCGGCAGAGTTGACAGCAATTTGCCGGATATCCCTGCAAGACTCAAGGTGTACGATTGTCGCAATAATCAATTATTACTCGCGGCCTACGAACAGATTCAGATGACCGTAAAGCAGATGATTGAAAAATATGGTCGGCATCGTATTGGTACTGTCATTGGCACCAGTACCTCAGGGGTGGGTAATACTGATCTGGCTCTGGCGGCTGTAGCGAAGGGTCAGGGTCGTCCCGATTGGTTTCATTACAAACAGCAGCAATTCGGAGCTGCCGCCGATTTTCTTGCCCATTTGAGTGGTATAGGGGGGCCAGCCTACACTGTATCAACAGCCTGTTCATCCAGTGGTCATGCTTTATCCTCGGCACGCCGCTTGATTGCACTGGATCTTTGCGATGCTGTGATTGTCGGTGGCGCCGACAGTTTGTGTCGTTTTACAGTGTGTGGTTTCATGTCTTTGGAGTCGGTTTCAAGTGGTCCATGTAAACCCTTTGGAGCGAATCGTGACGGTATCAATTTGGGGGAGGGGGCGAGCTTATTTGTGTTGAGTAAAGAGCCGGGGCCAGTGAGGCTTGATGGCATTGGTAGTACCACTGACGCTTATCATTTCTCGGCTCCTGATCCGAGTGGTGATGCGGTCATCGATGCCATGCAAATAGCCCTGCAGCAGGCACAACTGAGTGCCAATGATATTGATTATATCAATTTACACGGTACTGCAACCGCACTCAACGATGTGATGGAAAGTAATGCAATACAGCGGTTATTCGGCAGCAGTGTCGCGGTGAGTTCGACCAAAGGGATGACGGGACATTGTTTGGGTGCCGCTGCTGCGATAGAGTTAGGCATTTGCTGGCTGTTATTGACAGATAGCGACGGTAACGGCAGATTGATTGCTAATGTTAATGACGATACCTTTGACCCAAAATTACCCGCTTTGAATTTTGTAGAACCTCAGCAAACTCTCGGAAGAAACATCAAAAACTGTCAAAGCAATTCATTCGCTTTTGGGGGTAACAATGTTTCAGTCGTAGTTTCACGCACATGCTAGAAATTTCTGTTACTGATGTTTTGCCCCATAGCGGCAAAATGATTCTAATCGATCGAATAATCGAGTTTGATTCTGACAGACTGGTGAGTGAGGTTTGTGTTGATGGCAAAGGCTTATTTGGCAATGCCCATACTGTACCCTCCTGGTTAGGCATTGAATATATGGCGCAAAGTATTGCCGCGCTTGATGGTATCATTCGACGCAGCGCTGAAATACCTCTGTACCCCGGGTATTTACTCGGTACGCGGCGTTATCATTGTAATGTTACAGAATTCATCGTCGGCACCGCTTTAAGAATCGAAATTAAAAGGATTATGGAGAATAACGGATTGGCTGTATTTGACAGTGAAATCACCGGCGACAATATAAAGATAAACGCTAATTTGAATGTCTATCAGCCAAATGGCGAAGATAACCGAGCGGTTATAGAGTGACTGGAAAAGGCTTCATTTGTTGATTGAGGCAAATCCGAGTAGCCTGATACGCGGGTTGATTAATGCCTTAAATGTAACTATTTGCCCCCCTGTCAAAACAGCCCTCTATGGGGGATCTGTGGAGGAAGTGTATGCGGCAGGGAAGCCGCATCCAAGCCTACAAGGATGTATTTACGGCGTCTTCCGGAACAGATCACCCATAGGGGGGCGAGCAGTTACCCTTAAATACTGGATACGCCGCATAGGTTCTTTTTTCGTATATGCCTTCTTTGTTATAAAAAAGGGATACAAACAACAAGACGGAGAGCCATGAAAAAAACTGTATTAGTCACCGGTTCCAGCCGGGGCATCGGCAAAGCGATCGCTCTCTATCTTGGCAAACAAGGCTATGATCTGGTATTGCATTGTCGCAGTCGGCGTACGGATGCTGATCAGGTCGCGTCGGAAATAACAGCGCTTGGCGGCAACAGCCGAATTCTTCAATTTGACCTAAGTGACCGGCAGCAATGCGACCAAGTGTTGAGTAAGGATATTCAATCACACGAAGCCTATTACGGCGTTGTTTGTAATGCCGGAATTAATGCCGACAATGCGTTCCCGGCATTGACAGGCGAGCAATGGGATTCTGTCCTAAGAACCAATCTTGATGGCTTTTATAATGTACTGCAGCCCTTAACTATGGCAATGATCCGACGGCGCAAACCGGGTCGAATTGTCACTTTATCCTCCCTTTCCGGAATGATTGGAAATCGTGGTCAGGTGAATTACAGTGCTGCAAAAGCGGGTATCATCGGTGCCAGCAAAGCACTCGCCGTGGAATTAGGGAAACGCCAGATTACGGTGAATTGCGTTGCTCCCGGGCTGATTGACACTGAAATGCTCGACGATTTACCGCTGGATGAAATCAAGAATCAAATTCCTTTAAAACGAATTGGCGAGTGTAAAGACGTGGCTGCTGCAGTTGCATTTTTGATGTCAGAAGATGCTGGCTATATCACTCGTCAGGTGATTGCGGTCAATGGAGGGCTGAACTGAAGTGAGCGGTTAGCTCCGGCATGGGTACTCACTTCTTTGGGGAAACGACTGGCAACAATATCAATCCTCAATGCGTCAAACTCAATTATATCCCTAACAGTTCCCAGACAATCGACTGCGAATATCTGATGAGTAATGGTTTTGCCTTTGGTGGGATTAATACTTCTTTGATTTTTCGGCGGGTTTAGAAGGGCTAAAATACTAGTGGTTCCCGAAAATTTGATTTAACTATTTTATTCTTACGCACTCAATTTAGGGTTCAACGGAAAAATCTTGTCTGCTTTAATAAATTTATATCTACTAACCGAGTATGGTAGTTCGAGTACAAGCCATTAGTCATTCGAGACAGGCAAATCCTCTCTGTAAGCTCTGCGACAACGTCCCTGTTGCAGAAGTCCGAATAATCAATGGCTTGAAGCCTCAGAAAAAGGGTTGATGAAATTATTACATTAATTTGAACAAAATTCACTGTTTTACCTATATACGCGAGTAATGCTTAAATAATTTATATCGAGGGTTGATAAGGGCTGAACTAGTAATTTTCTATATATTTTACTTTTTGTTTTTTCCACAGTATAAATAGGTTACAAGGATTCAGTATCAAACTATTTTTATTTCAGGGTGCGAATGGAATCCGATGCTTATAAAAAGGAAAAATAATGAGCAATGATAACAATAAGAAAGATGAAACATTAGGCGACGATTGCCAGTTTAATAAAAAGAGATACGGAATTCCTTTCGGTAAGTATTCCAGTTCTGGATATTCGCCATTTCCCTCCAACGAACACATGGTCGGTCGAGAAAACGCTCGAGCTGAATTAATCAATTTTCTGACACATGGTGGCCCACGAGGTGCTTACCTGGTTACGGGTAGGCGTGGGGTTGGTAAAACTAGTTTTGTGGACTACTGTGTTAAGGAGTACGAGGAGAGCGTGTGCGATCGCTTTTTACGGAACAATGTAGCTCGTACATTATGGGATTTGCTTTGGCTTGCTTTTTTGGGAATATTGACACTTCTTTCACTACTTGTCTATATCGAGTTTGCTATTGAACTATTGGCTAATAAAAACTCAACACATATCTATGTGGTTTTTTTCGTTCCAATTTGCATATTCGTACTATGGCTACTTTTATATTCTAAAAGAATTGTAGAAAAATTATTAGGCCGCGAGAAGATAAGACTTTATCCAACTGGCATAATTTCTATTATTATAGTAGCTGGAATATTCTCGTATTTTCTTATATTTACTAATCAAAAGTTAGCATCGACTGTTATATATCATATAATATTGTTGACTAGTTTAAGCTATTCCATTACACAATGCTTATCTTATAATAATAATATTGAATTCAAAAATTTGTTGTATTATATTATTCTCATTATTACTCTGGGGGCAGCATGGTTTCCTGTAACTCAACAGTTTGATACTTTGTACTTAGAAGATAGGTATAATGATATTGGCAATAACATTAAATTATATGTAAACATATGTAATTTAATGTTATTAAGCAATTATGTAGTTGCGATTGGTCTTTTGTTTCGCCTAATACATTTATCATTTCTTGTGAAATCCAATGTTGTAGCAACCTCTGTGTCTAATTCAATATCATTAATAAATACTCGTAATCAGGTGTTTATGGTATTTAGTTTTATGGTTTTTTTTGGCTTAGTATCCATATTATTAATTGATCGATTGACACCATTATCAATTAATTGGGAAATTGAAAAATTATGGTTATTTGGGTTGCAATTGGTTGTAAGCTACTATATGTATTATTTTGTAAATTTTTCTAATGGCTATGATAATAAAAATAAATTAATAAATATTCAACCTGATTCATTTAGACCAAGGCCTGCAGTAATACTATCATTGAAGGCTTTATCTGCAATTGTGTTGGCGACCTTTTTAGTACGTCCATTTATAGCTAATTTATATGTTGTTAATTATTTTATTCAAGACAATGATATTAAATCATTTGTTACGAGTGATAATATATTGGCGCCCAAATATTTCTCGGAAAATAATTATAATTGGATGTCAGAAACAAACGTATGGTTTATGAATAATGTAGATCAATATTTAGGAATAATAGGTATATTCATATTAGGATCATTTATTTACCTTATTGAATATAGTTGGATTGTTAGGCCCCTTATTACAGCAAGAGAAGATCGTGTATTAAATCCAGATGCCAAAAGAAGTTGGGCAGATAGTTTCAATTTAAAATCAAGGCAATTGGATGAAGTTATTGATGGGTGGGGTTGTTACAGAAAATATTGCAGAACATTAGAGAGACTAACATTACCCTCAATGGCATATCGTTTATGGATGCCAGCACTTGTGTCAACAATAAATTTAGGGTTCGATAGATTGGATCATCGTAGTGTTATTCAAGCTATGCTTGTGTCGCTTCGACAAGAATACTACAAAAAATTTTTGGCTTGGAATTCGATACATGCAAATATTAGAAGGTTTGTGTTGGTGTTTATCGTGATAATCTTTGTTACTGCCATAGGAAAGAGTCATTTTAGTTATCCTGAAATAGACAATGGTAAATTTTATCAAAAATATTTTTTTGACGAAATAAATACTTGCGTATTCCAAAGTTATGGCGATGAATTTAAAAATTATGCCTCAATGAAAAAAGGATATATATTGCCACCAATACCGGAAAGTATATGTAACATCAGTTTAGGAGCAGGAAAAATACTAATACCAATTTTATATTATACTATTATAGATATAAAGTGTTGTGAGAATAAATTCAGTGCCAATCACATGTTGTTCTATTTATTTCACGAGAATCGTTCTTACCCAAACAAATACGGGTCAACAGAGAGATATAAAAATTATTCCTCGTTTAGTATAAGAATTTATCATGGCATTTTATTTCTATTTGTTCTGGCTTTTGTAAGATGGTTTGGGATTCGTTTTTACCCATTTACCCATATACGAATTTTAGCGCAGATTGATGATCTCTTGGATAGCTTGAGTGGTGTTGTTTCAGTAAAAAAATCCCGCGATCAATGGAAACCGGCGCGATGGATATACAGTTTGTTTTTCGAAAGCGAAACGAAACAAATAAATAAAGAGATTGCTGACCCTCGAGCGGTTGAGCTTGCTTTTTTAAATGTTATCGAAGATGTGCGGCGAGTTAGAGTCGCTTTTCCCGTTTCTTTTTCAGAGAATATCACTACTTCAACAGTAGAAATTACATTTGTATTCGACGAACTCGATAAATTGTCGACGGAGACTGGTTATCCTGATGTGTATTCAAACAAAGAAACCTTAAAGACAGGTGATTCAAAACTAGAACGATCAGCATCTATGCACCAAATGCTTTCGGATCTCAAGAGAATATTGTCTTCGGCGCCAGCTAGGTTCATATTTGTCGGTGGTCGAGAACTTCATGATGAATGGCTGTCCGACAGTACACGAAGACAGCCTTTGCTTACAAGTATCTTTCAAGGGCAAATTTATATTCCATCGCTTATGGTGGATCATTCTGGAATCAGGGATGGTCAAATGGATCAACGACTCCCAAATACACCAGAACAAGTGGATTCAATTGGGGCGATATCTGAGTCGCTTAACTTTCACACAAGAACCTGGGAATTTTTAGTAATACAATACTTTTTTGCGTGGCAGCGTTATGGTTCCTGGATATCAGATCGTTGGGCATCATTTTTCGGTTTGCGCAGTGAGCCTCAATTTGAAAGTGGATTTAGTCAATGGTTGTATTCGCTGGAAACAGTAAAGAGATTAATACCGAGGCTGAAAATTATAGATTGCGAAACTGGTAGGTCATCAGGGGATCAAGAAATTCAATTTGTAAACAATGGAGAAGATTCAAGATTTGAAGACAAAAACAATGTTCCAGCAATCGTTAGAAGTTTTGTCCACTATATTACTTACCGTAGCGCAGGTAACCCGAAACGTATTAAAGAGATATTTTCTGAATATGTTCGTTCAAGTGCGCGATTTATTTCAAAAAGAAATATTGCCGAAGAAAAATTTTTATGTCGGGACATTGTATTTTTCTCAGATAATCAGATATTAAAAATACAATTAATAAGCTCTATTTATCAACACCTACGTGAGGGATTCGAGAAGCAACTACTGAAGCGTGATGACAAGATAGTCGTGTCACTGTTTTATTTAACTGATTTTTTATTGAAGTTTCATTCGAAGGCGTTTGCTTGGGAAAATCTAGAGCAGATTGACGAGCTGGTTGACATTCATCAGGCACCAGATGTCCGACAACTACTGGAAGAATTGTTGAACCATTTCTCTGAAAGATACTTACATAAAGTATTGAATGGGATGTATGTCTATCGTTTTCGCAGCGATTTTGCAAAAGAGATTGAGTATTTATCCCGTCACTCAGAATCGGAGATGGTCGCTTTTAATTTTACTTTAGATGAATCCCAGGCGCTCAAACAAATCTATCATAAGATTTTAGCCGAGTCAGATCGCAATAATTCAGACTTACTGGCGAAGCTTGGCGACTTATATGAATACGATCAGGAATTTGAACGTGCTCGACATTATTACCGGCATTCTATTGCCATTGTCGATAAGCAGCTTGAATATGTGGTTGGCAAGGACGTGGACTCTAACGATGGAGACGGATTATTGGAAATACTTTCTGGAAATATCCCACCGTTAAAAGCGATATTTGGACAGGATGAGAGTGGAGTTAGAAACGCATCCTATTTCCTTTCATGGGGGCCGGTACGTTTAAGATTAATGCTCAAAATAGGTATGACTTTTGAGTTGTCACGGAGTCTGGAACGTGCATTTTTGCAATATCGGCAGTGTATGTTGCTTTCAAATGCGCTGATAAAAGCCTATTTGGAAAGTAATGACAATATTATAGCCAATGATTTTATCGGCTATGAGGGAGAAAAGAAAAATCAAAATCAAATATTAAAACATCTCAATATTATATACCAACCGATATTTGCCTGCGCGTGGGTTTGTGAAAAGTGGCAAGGGGGTGTAGATACAGCCGGAACCATATTAGAAGAAGGGCTGAGAGAATTACGTTTTACTATACCTTTCCTCAATAATCAGACTGTCACAATTACAGAGCCGAGTTTAGGCCAGGGAGTAAGCCATTCTAATTTTGCATTAGTCGGGTCGCAACTACATACAAAAGCTGGAAATCTTTATTTCTTCAAGGGAACACAAGTTAAGGTGGGCGCTGAAGGTTACCTGCTTCGTTCTCATTATCACTATGCAGTGAGTTTGCATGAAATACGCCGTTTTATTTATTATCGAATTAGCACGTCGAAGGGAAAGTATAGCTTGCCCATAGAGGGTGAAAGACCCGAAGCGATCACAGTTGGGGGCAGTTGGCCGAACTTTCCGAGATTGGGGGTTGCTGAGGGTATTACCGATATGGCTGAAAATACTTTGGCTCGAATACCGGTTGTAGATTTGTTTAAGGACTTGGTGCAAGAAAGCACTAAATATTATCTCTGTTTTAGAGATAGAGAAGGCCTTAGGTTTATGAAAATCTGTACAAAGTGGTTCGAGTCGAATGATGACGATACTTGTCAAGGAAACAAGTATCTACATTCGTTTGGTCATATGAACACTAATAATCAATCTCTTAAAATATCATTAGGAGATTGGTTTGGGGGGTGGCGATCAGAATTTAGTTCTACTGGTCCTATGAGCTTGTTGCTTGATTTCAAGACCTATGACCGAAGAGATGTAGAGTTTTTGATGTCATTGAATCTGTCCATTGTAAGTGCCGGTTATATTGAGGAGGCGGGTTATCTTGAAGATGCCGCTCGAGAATATTTGCAACTTTGCGATACGGTGGCTCAATTTTTGTGGTTAATCTGTTCGATTCATCAGTTAGTTCGCTGCCGTCAAAAAGGTGGAAAATGCACGGCTAAACGGTTCCCAATAAAAAGGCAATATAATACAATATAATACAATT
>CAZGQY010000067.1:0-19344 GCA_964528035.1 uncultured Methylococcaceae bacterium
CAAGCTGACATGTCGCCCGAGTTTCAGTTAAGAGACTACTCAAATTAATGTCGTTATGGTATTTTTGACTTTAACGACAGGTAGCTTAACTAAACGTCAGCTTCAAAATTGAGACATATGCTTTCCATAAACCAGTAAGTACTTCTGCTAAAATATTGCCTGATGTGATAAGGGAAATGTAAATGACTATTACTGAAATTTCAAAAATGAGTGTACTTGAGCGCCTTCAAACAATGGAAGCATTGTGGGACTCACTCACTCGCGAACCTACTGAAATTAAATCACCTGAATGGCATGAAGAGATACTCTCTGATAGAAAAGAAAAAATAGCAAGTGGTAAAGCCAATTTTATAACGCTGGAAGCATTAAAATCAAAGCATGAAAAATGAATATCAAGCATATTCAGATATTTTCAGAGGCAGAAGCTGACCTTGAAGATGGGCGGTTGTTCTATGAAACCCAAGAACAAGGTGTTGGTGAATATTTTTGGGATTCGCTTCTCTCGGATATCGAGTCTTTAATCATTTATGCGGGTGTTCATTCAAAAGAGTATGGTTATTACCGAATGCCTTCAAAGAGGTTTCCGTATTCAATTTATTATGATTTAAATGACAATGCAGCATACATTATTGCCGTATTGCCAGAGCGAAGAAATCCTAACTGGATTCGTTATAAATTGAGTAACAAAAGCTAAATCAAAAGTTGTAGTTGAACGATTGAAGTTCAGTTCGTTGAAAAAGCTTGATTTTATATCAAAGTTTAGTGCGCTGTTGAAGTTCATGGTATACCTTCCAGCGTCGGCTGATGCAGCAGTTACAAATACTTCTTAAACGTCGAAGCCATCACTGCGATAGACAGTGAAAACAACACAGCAAAAGGCAGCACAATCAGATTGGGATGTACACTCAGTATCCGGCAGCATACACAGGCCCCAGTAATCACTGGGGTTTTTTATTTTTAGCGACCGAACTTTTTACGTCAATTGAAGCAGGCATTAGCCCATTTAAACTTGTCTAAAATACGGCCATGACGTATTCTTTTATTTATGTATACGATCATTGAAACACCTACCTTTCAGGATGATGCAAAGAAACTTTGGAGTGAAGAAGAGCGAGGTGCTTTTTGTGCATGGATAGCTGCAAACCCAACTATTGGCGATGCTATTCCTGGTAGTGGAGGCTGTAGAAAAGTACGATGGTCAAAAGCAGGTACAGGTAAACGAGGTGGAGTAAGAGTCATTTACTATACTCGTTTGTCAAATGGAGAAATTTGGTTGTTGGTTATTTTTAGCAAAACTGTAAAAGGGAACATGCCCGCTCATATTCTTAAATCAATCCGTGAGGCTATTGCACATGAGTAATTTAGGTCAAACTGATGCTTTAAACGAAATGTCAGGAGTAGAGTTAGGAGAAAAACTATTAAAATCAATCCAAGAAATGAAAGCAGGGAAAAAAGCACGAGTGTCTAAAGTTATTCCTAACGAAGTTGCTGTAGCACGATCAAAAACAGGTCTTACCCAGGCACAATTTGCACAGGCATTACATATATCAAAGCGTACATTGCAGGAATGGGAGCAAGGTCGTAGAAAGCCATCTGGTGCAGCAGTTGCTTTGATCCAAATTGCTTTTCGGCATCCCGAAATAATCTTGGAAGGCCATAATGGCTAACCATCGCATCAACATGGAAAAAACCAGCTACCTTCGTTCCTTCGCTAACCGCCATGGAGAGTGAAACGAAGGCGGTTAGTCCCCGGTAGCGATCTGGCCGCACCGAGCTTGCGATGGTGTGGCGAAGCGGCACGGACGCAGGGCGGACCGGGGCAATAATGGTTGTCGCGTAGGCGAGTCTATTTTGGAGACTGGGACGTCCCAAAATCTTTCACGAGGTAGCGACTCGCTTAACTACGCTACTTTTTTCCAATTATGCGGATCGTTAATCTAGTTCCAAAATGCATACAGTCGACAGACCGCTCTGGGTCGTAAGCGGTCTGTCAGCAGAACAAGGTTACCGAATTAATCGGTAAAGTCCGAAGGTTGCGATGGGCAGTCACCTCTAAAGTTCTTAATTATTTACAGGTTACCTTTTTATTATGCTGTAAACACCTATTAATCTCGATACCCTGCCAATCTTTTTTCATTCGGGTCGGACGAGAACAACTCCTACTTGATTGAGTTAAGGCTTGGTAAGTATGTTCTTTGTTCTCTAATGTGTTTAGTTGAGCTTTAATACTTTTTATTGAACAAGTATTAATCTGCTTTCATAACCTTTGCTTTGGCTTCGCTTCTATTTCGAAAAGCCGGTATTCTAAAATTCTCCACGAATGCCGATCACGGCCGCTCGTCCAGGAAGTGGTGCGACATCCTTGAGAAACGAAGTGGCACGCCGTGCGTCTTCGTTGAGCAGATTGGTACCGCGTGCATAGATAGTAAAATCGACCGGGTCTGCGGGAATTTCGTAGGTTAGGTTAATGTTTAACATTGTATAGCCGGGTGTCTGGGTTTCCAGGGTTGCTGTTTGCTCCTGTTTTCCGACATAAAATACGTCCAGACTGCTCGCCCACGAACCTTTTGAATATTCCAGATTGGCTCCGATTCGCCACGGAGGCATTCGTGGAATATTACCGCCCCCGTCAAACTCACCGCGGACGAAATCGCCCCAAAGTCGGCCATTAAGGTTCCCCCAATTTCCATTCATAAACTCGTGCGTGGCTTCGGCTTCGACACCGTAGAAATGGGCGTTTCGTTGGCGGTCAAAAACCAATAAGAACGGCCCATCGGTATTCAGGTTTCCCTCATCATTGACGAAATCGGGCAGTCCGTCTGCATTAATATCGGTTTCCTGGAGATAAATAAAATTTTCATAATAGTTATAAAATCCTCCAAATGACCACTTCAGACGGCCTTCTGTTTTATTGATCGACAGATCAATGTTGTTGGACGTTTCAATTTTGAGATCTGGATTGCCAATTTCAAATGTCTGGGTCGCAACATGTTGCCCATTGGCATAAAGCTCCTGAACCTGCGGAGCCCTTTGGGCTCTGTTTGCATTCAAGCTTAGATTATAATTTTCAACGAAATTCCAGATTGCTCCGGCACTTAGAGAATAAGGGTTAAACTCTGTGTCTGGCTGTGGCCGATCCGGTTGATACTTTTTATGCTCCAATCGGGCGCCCAATTCTACATGCCAATCGCCAAGATCGAATTCTTCGACGATAAAGCCCGCGATGTTCCAGATTTTTGTATTGGATATAAATGCTTCTTCGCCGTCAGCATTCAAGTCTCTGCTGCCTCCCTGTAAACCGAAAGCTCCGGTCATATTCCACAACGGCTGATGTTCGGCTATTAGGCCAAGATTGAATTCCTTATTTTTGAAAACCGTACCGGCTTCACCGGGATTTTCAAATTCAGTATGGCCATAATCGCTCCAGGCAAAATTAAAATCTATCTGATTCAATGCGGGTAGTGGATCCTCGATGCGGGATTTTAAATTAACTCGCGTCTGCCGCATGTCTATGAAAGGCGATTCGGTTTCTAAAGCTTCCACCGGAATTTGATAGTTATTGTAAAGCTGGCTCACCGAAATCCCCAGCCATCCCTGATCACCTATATAAGCACCACCTGCTGACCATTGTCCTTTTTCGACTGCGCTGTTTACTATTTTTCCGACGGCTGCGTGGTAATCATCCGTAGCTAAGTACATACCATCGCCGTGCAATGCAAAATTTCCCACCGCGCCACTAACATCGAAGGCTCCGGTTCTTTCTGTAGACGCCGAATTGAATCGGCCTTCGAAGGCACCTTCGATGCCATCCGGCAATTGATCCGGAATCCGATTATTAACCACATTAACAACACCGCCGATCGCACCGCTCCCGGACATGAGAGTGCTGGGGCCTTTCAGAACTTCAATCTGTCGTGACAGAATTGGCTCGACCGTTACGGCGTGATCCACGCTGATGTCGGATACATCCATCGCGCTTTGCCCATTTTCCAGAATTTTCACGCGCGGGCCGCCAAGGCCTCTGATTACCGGACGGCTGGCACCAACCGGATTAAAATCGCTGGCTGTGACACCCATTTGCTGATCTAGGGTTTCGCCTAAAGTTGATTTGGTGCGCAGCATTAATTTTTTACCGAATAAAAGGTCGGAGGGTTGCGCCAGCTCCAAATCGCTGTGTTGTTTATAAGGACTGGCGGTCACTTCTATTCGCTGAAGTTCAACAGGTCCGTTTTGCTCACAAAGACCTAACGACGAATACAACAGGCAGACCGTAGTACCAGGAATTAAATATTGCCTGATCATAAAGTACTCCAATAATTTTGAAAACGGAAATTTACCCACTACGGAAAATTAACTTCCGTTCCTGGGCGTATTCAAAGATTACTGGGATTCAGGGGGGGCTCGCGCTGGGTTTGAATAGTTGTGATGGGAATGAAACGCCGGAATGGACGTGATTACTTGTTCGTTCGGTGCGAAAAATGTGTCTTCCGCTAATCCACCGGTATTGATCGTGCTTTGGAAATTATCTGCTGCGTCGCAGATAAAACAGATTTCGTCGTCGTGCTGAAAATCATGTTCAATTGCATGTGCCGTTGCTATTGTCTGTCCGACAAGCAAACTAAGCAGCAGGATTAGAACTGGGAGGACGGGCGAATATTTACGACAGGTATTAAACAAAACTGAATTCTTTAAAACTAAAACAGATGTTGAGCTTAGAAATTTTGAAAAAATGTACAGCCTAGTCTGAATTAATTATTGCCGATCGTCAAGAATGGATTTTTGTGAATTTGTTTATTTCTATATTGAGTCGCCATACTCAATTTTGTCAGTGGAATTCTTTTTTCTACTTTTTTCGTAACTTCTTGCCCCTTAATCGAAACAGCCCTCTATGGGGGATCTGTGGAGGAAGTGTATGCGGCAGGGAAGCCGCATCCAAGCCTACAAGGATGTATTTACGGCGTCTTCCGGAACAGATCACCCATAGCGGGCGAGCAGTTACCTTTTTTCATTAATTGCCAAGCTCACCGGCCATAAAATATCGTCTGCGGTGTGTTACAGATTGGTTCATCATTAATGCAAACGGTTGCCATTGTTGTCTGCTGTCGACAATATAGCCAGCCAGCGTACTGACCTGTCTGAGTGTGCCTGATTTTGCATATAGACCGGCCCTAACCTCTGGCAATAGATGTTTCCAGGGTTTGAAAATATTGAGTAGTTGTACTAATTGTTCGGGTGACAGCCGGTTTTCTCTTGACAGTCCTGCGCCATCCTTCATTACAAAATTATCCCAGTTGAATTGTTTGCCTAAACTTTTTTCCATGTAGAGTTGAACATCGCTATAATTGGCAGGGCGTTGATAGTTTTGAGCGCTTAGCATCAAAACAAGTTGATTAGCTATAAAATTAGTCGAATATTTCAGCATAGGTTGAATTATATTGCCCAGCGATTTGCTATTAACATGAGCGTAAAAAACTTTTTGTCGGGGTGCATTTCCCCATACTATTCGTTCACCAACAGTCGCACCGTTCCGGCTTAAAAAAATAGCCAGTAATTCTGCAAAATATCGTTCGGCGTCATGGGAGCTACGTCCGGTATTAATACGTGTGGTTCTTGCGGATATTTGCTCTTTAAGGCTTTGCGCAAAAGCTGTCACGGGTGTTTGTGATTCAGACGAGAGGATTTTTCCTGCAAGTTTTCTAATTGCCAGCGTATTAAAATTTGCCGCAATCGCTGTTGGTATTGCATCATACGGGTTATTGGATAGTCCTGAGCCGGGAACCACCAGATTAGTTTCAAACAGCGATACATCCAAACCTATAGCATCAATGTCCTGTAATCCGGATCGGACTAAATTTGCCGCAATTTTAGCGATTTCTTCAGAAACCAGAAACGGATCGCCACTACCTTTTATCCATAGTGTTTTTGTTGTTGAATCCAGATAAAAATTGGTACTAAAGTGATGCGCTTCACCCCAGTGATTCAAAGCGAGCCATGCCGTTATTAGCTTTGTGGTTGAGGCGGGAATAAAGGCTGTTTTTGCTTGCCTGGAAATGGCTGTTTTGCCTTGCGCATCGATAAATAACACCCCGGCATTCCTGAATTCAGGGAAGCGCTTTAATGCATCAGTTGACTGGCTTATTGGTGGAAAAATAAGCAGTAATAACAGTAAACAGCGAATAAGCGACAAGATCAATTTAAACCGAATTAGATTTATATTTTTTGCAGAAACAGACAGAATAAGAAGCAGAGTATAAATCGATTAGCTTACTAATTTTATCTGAACTAAATTATCGGAAAATGTAGGTGCATGTCCCATATCAACAAATTCTGCAGAACTGATACAATTGACGGTACCGTTATTTAATTGTCGCCAATAGCCTAATGTTGCGACAATGATCCCTGCATTCACATCATCGCTGATTTTAGCCTCTCCTTCAAATACCCCTCGATCATTAAAGACAACAACCTTATCATCTTTTTTAATCCCGCGAGCATTCGCATCAACAGAATTAATAAGAACGAATTGCTCACCTTGCCCTTTAATTTTTTGTTCCATGTTGGCGTAACAGGAATTCAAGAATCCATGACTTTTGGGTGAAATTATATTCAAAGGGTACTTTTTAGCCAGTTCAGGGCTGCTCTCGGGCGTTTCTCTTGAGGCGACATAATCAGGCAGACTATCCAGCATTTCTCCAGATTGAAAGCCTTCATACATTTGGCGGAATGGCCCCGCCACGAAGTTAGTCGCTCCATCCAGTTTAAATTCACATTTACCCGATGTGGTAGGGAAGTTGCCTTTTTTATGTGGTGCGCGATCGTCTTTTGTGCCTATCGTTAATCGTGCAAAACCATGTTCGCGCAGGTAAGCTAAATCGATACCATCACACGCCGGAGAATCCCAGTCTACATAATTTTCAAGACACTCACTGTCTGACCATCTGAAATTTTCTTCCTCATATCCCATTCGTTTAGCCAAGCGCTGGAATATTTCATTATTTGGGATTGCTTCACCAGGAGATTCAACGCATTTTGCATTGTATGTTAGATAGAGGTGTCCCCATGAAAGAACTATATCTTCCATCTCCGCTCCCATGGATGCAGGCAAAACTATATCGGCATAAGCGGCAGTATCAGAGATGAAATGCTCTGCAGATACCATAAACAGATCTTCGCGTTTCAATCCTTGGATAATTTTGTCTGTTTCAGGTGCTTGTGTCACGGGGTTGGTATTCCAGCACATCATGGATTTAATCGGCGTATCAAGCTTTGTTTCACCTGTCAGTAGTCGACCGAGTTGCAGGTTATTAACAACTGGAGTGTTTTCTGGGATTAACTCCGGGCGACTAATGACATCAAATTTATATGGATGTTCCCATACGGAAAATTGTAGTGCACCACCGCCTACATGCCGCCAAGCACCAATTAAAGCGGGAAGGCAACTCACAGCACGAATCGCTTGGCCACCGCCATAGTTTCTTTCCAAAGCAACACCAATGCGGATAGCCGCAGGCGGTGTGCTCGCATATTCTCTGGCAAATTGCCGAATATCTTCTGCTGGTATTCCAGTTATTAATTCTGCCCATTCGGGTGTTCGATCATTAGCCCGCTCAGCCAATTCTGAATAGCCATTAGTATAATTCTCAATATATTCTTTATCTATCAGGCCTTCTTCAATAATGGTGTGAATCATCGCCATTGCTAATGCGCCGTCAGTTCCTGGTTTGGGTGCAAGATGCCAGTCTGCTTCTTTTGCGGTTTTCGAAGCAAACGAGTCAATAACGATAACTTTTGCCCCTTTTTTCTGGGCTTGTTTAATAATGTGCCAATGATGGAGATTGGTACTTACAGAATTACACGCCCAAATAACGATATATTTAGAATGAATAAAACTTTCTGGATCAACACCCGCAGTAGGACCAACAGTCAGCAACCAGGCAGTACAAGACCCTTCTCCACAAAATGTACGCTCAGTAACGGTTGCTCCCATACGATTAAAAAAGGCATCTCCACCATTTAATCCATGTACTAAGCCCTGGTTACCAAGATAACTATTGGGCATAATCGCATGTGCACCATGTTCCTCGATAATGGCTTTCCATTTTGTGGTTATTTCATCCAATGCCTCATCCCAACTAATTCTTTCAAACTGTTTGCTGCCTTTCGGACCAGTACGACGCAGTGGATATAGCAAACGGTCTGGATGGTAATGTCGTTTTTCGTAATCCTTTAATTTGACACACAGCCCACCTCGAGTCATGGGATGGTTTGGATTGCCTTTAACGCTTTTCAGTTTTCCATCTTCAACTTCATAGACCATTGAGCAGGTATCCGGGCAGTCATGAGGACAACCGCCATGTGCAGTTTTTTTGATTTGAGCGGACATCGTAATTTCCTCGTTTTGAATTGTTTAACAGTTGTGGCTAATTAAAATATTTCTTCAACACTAAAGTCATCGCAGGATAACAACCAGATAGCATACTCTTTGACCCATAATTTTTCTCCATGACATTCCCCAGGAGACTAGACAATTCGGCTAAATTTCAGAAGGCTCTGAAATAGTTGTAATGCCCACGTCAATGAATGTTGGTATTAAACAATTTGGATATTTTTGGTAGCGCTAAACCTGGCTTAGGAGCGAGGATTCAATAATATACGAATCTTGACTTGTCTTATTGTCCGTCTTCTGCGTTGTAGCAACAGTTGCGTAGCCCGGCTATGCGCCTGTTACTGCGCCTTGAAGACAAACAATAATCCTGCGTCAACCTTTCGCATCTTATTAAAACCTCGCTCCTTATTTGTAAATATGGGTGAGCCCGGTTTTAGTTCATCCCTTTATTCTGGATCGCCCAATAACTGACGAGCAGCTGCGATCGCTTGTTTAACAGTCTCGGGTGCCGTTCCACCGAGATGACTGCGAGAATTTACTGAGCCCTCCAATGTTAAAACAGAGTAGACATCTTCATTGATTGCTTGTGAGAAATTTTGTAGTTCGTCAAGTGAAAGATCGGCGAGATCCCGGTTGGTATCGATTGCCAGTCGTACGGTTTTGCCAACGATTTCGTGGGCATCTCTAAAAGGTACATTTTTTCGTACCAGATAGTCTGCCAGGTCAGTGGCTGTGGAAAAGCCCTGTTTCGCTGCATCATACATGGCTTCACGATTAATCTGCGTATGTGGCATCATGTCGGCATAAGCTCGCAGACAGTCAAGCAGTGTATCAACTGTATCGAATATGGGTTCCTTGTCTTCCTGGTTATCTTTGTTGTAGGCCAGAGGTTGGCTTTTCATCAGAGTGATCAGAGATACCAGATGACCAATCACTCGTCCTGATTTGCCGCGTATAAGCTCTGGAACGTCCGGATTCTTTTTTTGAGGCATGATCGATGAGCCGGTACAGAATGCATCGGCTAGTTCGATAAAATTAAACTGAGCGCTGGACCATAGAACCAATTCTTCAGAAAATCTCGACAGGTGAGTCATGAGCAGGCTGGCATTGGCAGTGAATTCGATCAAAAAATCACGATCACTGACCGCATCGAGAGAGTTTGCCGCGGGTCTTTCGAATCCTAAGGCCTGGGCGGTGAATGCACGATCAATGGGGAAACTGGTTCCCGCCAACGCCGCAGCACCCAGTGGCATGATATTGACCCGGCGTTGGCAGTCGCGAAATCTTTCCCGATCGCGGCACAGCATTTCAAACCAGGCCATCATATGGTGTCCGAATGTAACGGGTTGGGCAACCTGTAGGTGGGTGAATCCAGGCATTATGCTTGCGTGTTCCTGATCTGCCAGATTCAATAAGGCAGTTTGTAAACGCTGTATTCCAGCGACAATCTGATCGATTGCATCGCGAAGATATAGCCTGATGTCGGTAGCGACCTGGTCGTTTCTGGATCGTCCAGTGTGTAGTTTTTTTCCGGCACTACCAATTCTGTCAGTCAGCCGTGCTTCGATATTCATGTGCACGTCTTCCAGTTCAGGCAACCACTGAAAATCACCACGATCTATATCGATTTGAATTGCTTGTAAGCCTTCAATTATGGAAGTACATTCCACATCGTCCAATACGCCAACCCGGTTAAGCATTTGCGCATGTGCAATTGAACCTTGTATATCAAATTGAGCAAGCCGTTTGTCAAAGCTAACCGATGCGGTGAATTGTTCTACGAATGTATCGGTTTCCTGGGTAAATCGACCTCCCCAAAGTTTATCTTTGTCGTTTTCTGTAGTCATGGCAAACCGCGCGTGTTTCTTGGAAAAAAGTGGGTCATTATACACCTGCTAAACTGAAAACATGATTATGCGTAGCGTCTATGAAAACGAGATTCACTATTTGCCCGATTTTTGCAGCATCAGGGGTGTATTTGCTGTAGTTTTGGTGGCACAAGCACTGGCATTTACCCTGGAATTATCATCTTGCTATCAAATCGAACAATATTGGTCGGGGTTGGGGGTGCGATCTTTATTTATTCAGTGGATTGCACTCAGCAGTGCCGCGATCTTGTGTCTTTTCAGATCTAAGTTTGAAAAATTCAGTAGTCTGACAACAGCTATAGTCGTATTCGTGATTATCCAGATCATTACGCTGGCGGTCAGTAGTATGGTTGCGTGGGGAATGGATCGTTCCTTTGATGGAGGTTCGCTGTCGGTTTCAACGAGTGAATTTTTTTTTCGCAATCTGGGTGTCAGCTGCATCGTCACCATCGTCCTGCTGCGCTATCTTCATGTTCAGTTTCAATGGAAGATACAGCAAAGGGGTGAGCAAGAGGCACGTTTGGCAGCATTGCAGTCCAGGATCAGGCCGCATTTTTTATTTAATAGCCTGAATACGATTGCAAGTTTGACCCGTAGCGATCCGAGTTTGGCTGAAGAGCTTGTCCAGGATCTTGCTGAGTTATTTCGCGCCAGTCTAATGCAAAATCAAAAGTTTATTCGTCTGGACGATGAGCTTGAACTGGTGAAACAGTATTTGAATATAGAACACCAGCGTTTGGGGGAGCGTCTTAAGGTGTTTTGGGAAATTGGCGACATACCCCAGGATTCGCTTATCCCGCCCTTGACTTTACAGCCACTGGTCGAAAATGCTGTATATCATGGTGTGGAGTTGGCTGAATTGGGTGGAAAAATATGGCTGCAAGGTCGATCGGCAGGTGATAAGCTCGTTTTAACGATTAAAAACACCCTGGCGATTGATAGGGCTGGTCTGGTGCGGGAGGGAAACCGAATTGCCGTAGATAATATTAGTGCCAGAATTCAGGGTTGTTTTCCAGAAACTGGTCAGGTTCTGATTAGTACTGTCGATGATTGCTATCAGGTTAGGGTGGTTATTCCACGTCGGGTTGGAGCGCAATGAATATCTTGCTTGTTGACGACGAACAACCGGCACGCCACCGCCTGGCCAGTCTGATCGAGGAATTGGGTGCTGATTATGAGGTTGTTGGAGAAGCTGAAAATGGTGCGAAAGCAGTTTCCTGTTGTCTTAAAAATCAGATCGATCTGGTCTTTCTCGATATCCGCATGCCAGTAATGGACGGTATGGATACCGCCAGGGAATTGTCGAAATTAGACAGGCAACCGGTTATTATTTTTGTAACCGCATACGATGAACATGCCCTGCAGGCATTTGAATCCAATGCTCTCGACTATCTTCTCAAACCCATACGCAAGAATCGATTGCAACGGGCTTTGCAAAAAGCCCAGGTATTTAGTCGTGCGCGGTGGGATAGCCTGCAAAAAACTTCATTGCTAAACGGCAATGCTCGCTCACATATATGTATTCACGAACGTGGTGATATACGATTGGTTCCTGTCACCGAAATTCGATATCTTCTGGCCGATCAAAAGTATACCGTCCTAAGGTCAGCAGACCGAGAGGATTTGCTGGATGAATCTTTGAAGACCTTTGAGCGTGAGTTTTCTTCACTCTTTGTTCGTGTGCATAGAAATGCTTTGGTTGCGATTAGCCACATTCAGGGTTTGCAAAAAGACTCTGATAAACATTTGCGTGTGATGTTAGACGGAATACCTGAATCTATTGAAGTCAGCAGGCGACATGTAGCATCCGTACGTTCGATTATTCGCGGACTAAAATCACCCCGCACTGATTTTTGATACAATACTCCAGATAAACTAGATCCTACTCAGTGTGGCTTTGCATTGTGGGTTCAGGGTATTTAAGTTTGTCGCGAATGATTGTTCTGTTTATCCTAAAGAAAAGATTCTTTAGCAGAAATATTTTGTTACGGTTTCCAGGAAAAATTAGTGTCGAATGTGATCCGTATTGCTACACGAAAAAGTCCGCTTGCATTATGGCAGGCGGAGCATGTTGTGCATCGTTTGCAGAAGGATTTTCCAGGGATTAAATCCGAGTTGGTTCGGCTATCTACCCGGGGTGACAAAATTCTTGATGCGCCTTTGGCTAAAGTGGGCGGTAAGGGATTGTTCGTAAAAGAGTTGGAGCAGTGTTTGTTGGAAGGTGGTGCGGATATCGCGGTACATTCCATGAAGGATGTTCCGGTTGAATTCCCTCAAGGCTTACACATTGGTGCAATACTAAAACGGCAAGATCCGCGCGATGCATTTGTTTCCAATAAGTACTCAGCACATACAGATATTGAAACCGGTGCGATAATCGGCACTTCAAGTTTACGTCGCCAGTGTCAGCTTAAAGCACTTTTTCCTGATTGTAAGATCGTAAGCCTGCGTGGAAATGTAAATACACGTCTGGATAAACTTGATCGGGGTGACTACGATGCGATACTGCTTGCTTCCGCAGGCCTGAAAAGGTTAGGGTTGGAGAGAAGAATCACCGAAATTCTGGATCTGTCTGTTTGTTTGCCAGCCATTGGTCAGGGCGCTATTGGTATCGAGTGCCGAATTGATGATCGTAGAATTGCGGATTTTTTGACAGTTTTACACGATCCTGATACTGATATTCGTATTCGTGCAGAGCGGGGGATGAATAATCGCTTAAATGGCGGTTGCCAGGTACCTATTGCGGGTTTCGCAGAATTGCTCGATGATGAAGTTCGGTTGAGAGGAATTGTCGGCAGGCCAGATGGAAGCCAATTAATTACCGGAGAGATCTGCGGTTCAGTAGAAAGCCCGGAAAAGTTGGGCTGCGCCTTAGCCGAGGATTTGTTATCGAGAGGTGCGGATCGAATTTTGGAGGAGGTATTTGGGACATAGGATATGGTGGTGTACCCTAATCTTAAAGGTATCAGGATACTGGTAACCCGGCCAGAAGGACAAGCCCGGGATATCTGCAATACGATTGAAGCCTTGGGTGGGTTTCCGATTAGATTTCCAACCATTGAAATTAGGCGGTCAAAAGCGATTGCTACAGCAGTGAATCTTCTGGAAGCTAAAAATAGTTATAACTGGTTGGTGTTTGTGAGTGTAAACGCGGTATATTTCGCATTGCAATCATGTCAACATGGGGTTTTTAATACACCTGGCTTGAGGATAGCTGCGATAGGAAAGGCGACTGCACTGGCTTTGCAAGATTATAATATCAAGGTGGATTTGGTTCCAAAAGGCCGCTTTAACAGCGAAGCTTTGTTATCATTGCCGCAAATGCATCAAGTGCAGGGTAAGCGTATTGTGATTGTTCGCGGAGAAGGTGGTCGGGGTTTACTTGCGGAAACCCTGGTAAAGAGAGGCGCAATAGTGACTTATGCTGAAGTGTACAAGAGGATAATTCCAGCGATTGATCTGCAGCAGTGTTTGCGACAATGGCGTGAAGGTGTTGATGTGGTTCTCATCACCAGCGGGGAATCTTTGACGAACCTGTTTACGATGATTGGCGATGAGGGTTTTGAATGGTTGAAGAATGTACCTTTCGTTGTTGTGAGTCCTCGAATTGCCGAACAAGCATCCAGGGTCGGGCTTGGAAAAGTAGTACTGGCGGCAGGGGTGTCGGATTCGGCATTATTAGAGGCTGTTGTCGGATTGAGTCGTTGATTTGGTGGTAAATGGCTAAAGAGTTTGATTCGTATTCCGAATCATTCTTTTTCTGAAATGTCTATTTCATAGGAATGAAATTTATCATTCTCTGTTCGATTTGTATTCAACGGCTTGCAGTCATGGAATATAATAGTTCATAGTATACCGGTTAACTTATCGGTTTTTGAATAGTAGCTAAATAGTTACGCCAGTAAATCCCAGGGTGTAAAAGATTTTGAACAGCAACAAAACAGAATGTGACCAAGGGGGCGAGAGTAGTGGGCGAAGATAACACCGGCATTGAAACAATAAACGAGACGAATACTTCTCAACAGACGATCACTGTGCCCAAAAAAGATAAAAGTGGTCTATTTGCGACCGTAATTATAATTCTTGTGCTGATACTCTCGGGAGTAGGCTATTTTTTCCTCCAGCAGTTAAGATTCCAGCAGGTCGGTCTTGATGGTGAATTGGATCGTGAAGATAAGCAAATTCTTGAGATTGGCAAACAGATGACTAATTTGCAATCGCAGATGGGTACTATGCAATCGCAGATGGCATCACTTCAGACCAGTATCGCCAATAGAGAAAGTAAATTTGAAAGGGAATTGGCAGAATTCAAAAGTCATCATGGTGGCAGGCTTGATGCGACGAAAGAGCAGCTACAGGAATCCATCGGTGGTATTCATACCTTGCTGGGACGGACCAGAGGTGATTGGATGGTTGCAGACGCCAGGTATTTATTAACCGTGGCAAATCAGCGTTTGCATCTGGTTGGTGATGTAAAGACCAGTCTCGTTGCTTTGAAAGCAGCGGATGAACGCTTACGCGAAAGTGGAAATCCCGGTGTGTTTAAGGTGCGAGAATCCATCGCTCGGGAAATTACTGTTTTAAAAGAAATTGAGCCTTTGGATGTTGTTGGATTGTCTGTAAAAATCAGAATTTTGCAGGATCAAATTGCCGGGTTACCGGTACTATTGCCGCATTCCGGTCAAGTAGCAAAAGAGACTCCAAAGGTTGTCGCAGAGAAAAAAGATCGCCAGATATCGAGTTTTGACGACCTAATGGATGTTGTTAGCGATGATATTAGTGGATTGGTCGTGATGCGGCGAAGTAATAAAGCAGTGGATGCGGTGCTTACGCCTGATGAAGTCAGGCTGATTCGCGAGGAACTTAATGTCAAACTGGAGTTTCTTCGGATCGCAGTCATTCGGACAGATTCAAAGTTGTACATGGAGAGTTTGAATGATGCCGAACAATGGTTGGCGGAGAATTTTCGAACCGATGCCGCAGAGACAAAGGCCTTTAAGGCTGATTTGGAAAAGCTGGCGGAAATTTCTTTAAAGGTGGATTATCCTGATATTAGCAAGTCGTTGAATCAACTTCAAAATGTAGCTAGTTTGAGAATTGAAAAAGATAAGGCGGGTGTAAAGCCCGCTACTAAAGTTGATAAATCCATTGTAAAACCCGCCGATAAAAATGATAAGTCGGGTGATGTGACGCCTGCGGATAACAAAGATGAGGTAGCGTCGTGAAAGCTCTTTTATATCTGGTTGTCGGATTGTTGGTCGCGGTGGGCGCCGCTTTTTATCTGCACCAAATATTATTCTCCAGTAATGATCCTGGCCATGTGCTGATTGGTTATGGCAATTCGACTATGGAGACATCGTTGTACTTTGCCGTTATCGTTTTGATAGTTACATTTATAGTATTTTATTTAGCGTTAAAAATTGCTTTTTATTTCATACGTTTACCAAAACGAATGGGACAAAAAAAGCACCTTTCGTCGAGTGAACTTTCTCGCGACGATTTGGTTTCCGGTTTGGTGGATTCTGCCGAGGGTAACTGGGAGCAAGCAGAAAAAACCTTAATTCGTCATGCTGCGGATAGCGGTACCCCTTTAATGCATTATTTGACGGCAGCAAAGGCCGCTCAGTCCCGGGGTGCGTTTGAGAAACGGGATGAATATTTGCAGTCTGCTCATGAAAGTACACCGGGTTCTGAGTTAACGGTTGGCCTGACAGAAGTCGAGCTACAGTTATCCGATAATCAATTTGATAAAGCACTGGATGGTCTCACAGCATTGCAGTCGCTTGCACCGGGGCATGCATCGGTTCTTCGTTTGCTTCATCAGACTTATCGTCATTTGGGAGATTGGCAGGCGATACACAAATTACTGCCGGATCTGCAAAAAAACAAAGCTTTAATGGAGGCTGAAATCAAATTATTGCAGACTGAGACTTATAGTGAATTACTTAAGGAAAGTGCCTCAACTAAAAATGTTGCCGCAATACAAAATATTTGGGCGGAAATACCTAAACACATCAAAAACGCACCAGGTATGTCGGCAATCTATTATGCGGCAATGATTGAGGCAGGAGCGGGTATCGAAGTCGAAAGTCAGGTTCGCAAAGATCTGGATAAAAATTGGAATGAGACTTTGGTGGTGCTTTATGGCTGCATAGAATCCAAGAATGCGGCAAAGCAATTGACTGCTGCTGAATCGTGGTTGGGCGAACATCCTGATGATGCAATTTTGTTGAGAATGTTGGGTAAATTGTGCTCTCGCGGAGAAAAAATGGATCAAGCCAAACAGTATTTGACTCGCAGTGTAGAGCTAGAACCCAGTGTCGATGCTTATCTCCATTTGGGTAATTTATTGGCAGAGCAAGGCGATACAGATCAATCCAAAGACTGTTACAAACAAGGCTTATTATTCGCGTCCAATGAAATGGTTAGTCCAATAGAGGAGATGCAGGTTGTGCCTGATAATCCCCGTGAGGCGACGGCCTAAATTACCAATTCCGGGCGGGACACCCCCGCCCGTCACTTGAACAACTCGTGAGAGGAGAGTTCCTTTCACGAGTTGTGTTGTCATTAATTTTTACGGGTTACAGGCCTGTCAGCGCGCTGCCCAGCAGGTTTGCAACAGTTTCACCACCCTGAGTTTTTACATAGTCCACTACAACCGGAACAAACTTTCCAACCATATCTGATGAAAGTCCAAGTTGCTTGAAGTTATCCACTAGCGATGCGGTATTCAACGCGTCGCCGACAGAATCTCCTCCTAGACCACCGAGTCCCCCCGCCAGTCCACCTGCGGCTTCAGATTTCGGTGCAGCACCCAGCAATCCGTCCATTCCAGGAACGGCATCGGCAACACTCTGAAAATCTTCCGCTCCGAGTTTTTCTTTTGCGACATTAAACAAAGAACCCGCACCGCCCTCGGCCTGATCAGGAGTTACGCCCAATTTGCTGGTGAGAGAGTCGACTAACGATGGACTGCTAGTGTCCGCGGCGGCTTTAGCTGCGCTTCCTCCAACGGACTGGACCGGGTCGACTGCGACCGGTGCTGCAGGAGTAGCCGCTTCAGTTGCCCCTTTGGCCGCGTTCAATTCTCCATTGAGTGCGTCCATAAGCCCGCCTTCCGCGAATGCGACTGGAGTGCAGGTAAGACAGACTATAGTGCTCATAGCCAAAATTCTGGGGTTTATCTGCGTATTCATAACAACCTCCTTGGTTGAGTTGATAATAAAGTGGGAGTTGAATAACTCCTGTTGAGGTGATATCAAACCAGTGGGTATTGGTTCCATTGCACCCAGTTCACAAAGAATGTACGGATTCATTGTTATCTGCCGCACATAGAGAAGCGATGTACACTGCTCTACTGCTACGTATTGTGCGGGAATATCAAAATTGATTCCAGCGGGCAATAGTTTTTCGATCATGATTAAGATTCGGAAATATGAAATATCATTCGGGGTTGATGATATCCTGATATTTCTGAATACTGTATGAATCTCTCGGGTTTAGATTCCGGGGGTGTGCGGTGGAGCATTCAAATTTTTAAGCTGTACACCGAATGCTGGTGTAAAGATAGTTGTTGGTGCTGGGCAATCTGTTGGGTTCTATTTGTTCTGATGATTTATTAACGGTTTCTGGATGAACACTGTGTTGATACGGACGAGGTTGTTGTGCAACAGATTCATGAACCACAGGGATATTGGTGAAGTGATGCAAGTTATTAATTGAAAGGTCGTTTATTCGATCATCACTTTGAAGTGATTGCCTGGGAACGCTTTTGCTCCTGGTTCATGACTGCTCAGAGGTGGCTTGGATTTCATAGAACAGAGACACTGCATCTTTGACCTGATTTTGCTGTTGTTTAGATTGTCTTTTTTCTTGAAGTTTACGCAAAAATAGTGGAAAACTACCTCCATCAAAAGCCTGGTAATAATTCTTGTGACAAAAACCTCAATATAATCGCAGCCATTTTCTATAAAAAAATAGATCCTTTTTAAGGATTGTTTTACTGAGCAAGAAATTGTCGAAAGGCCGTGCTAAATCATCAGGGAACTTAAGCATTGCTGAATATACAGATCCGTTTATTATGCCTGAAAGGTATGTTATCCAGTTTAGTATCACAAGGATAAAGTGCAGTTTTTTAGATGGTTGTCACTTTAACGGGAAGTCGATTAGAACCAAGCCCAAATGATGCTCCAAAGTGGTCATATCCAATTAAGGGGACGCTTTATATTAACGATGAAGAAGTTCGATTTAATGAATGGTATTCCACATGCACACATAAAAGATGCCGTATTAAACACTGAAGGATTTTTTATAAAAAAACAGCAATCATTATTAATTGATAGTGACAACAATAAATACATGTTCAACCTATTTGAGAATATAGATAATGATTATAGCTTTCCATTTAATATTAGAGCTACTGAAAAAAAGTCATTTTTTGGTAAGCTAATTATTTTTGGTATAGTAATATTTATCATCAATATCATTATAGATATTGCGCAATATGTTAGTTAAAAAATTTAACGAATCACTGCAGTAGACCCAGCAAAACGCCGTTTCGCTTCGCTGCACTCTGTATCGCGGGTCAACTAAGTTCAAGCGTTACCGGTGTAATGATTTATGCGAGATGAGTGAGGCAGTGGTATATATCGTATCTGTTATTTTCTTTGTTCTGTACTTTCTAATTGCGTATAGAGTAAGCAAGAGGGAAGGAATTAATATTTTGAGGGTTGCCTTCTTATTGGGTGTCAAACCAGATTCACCACTAACAAGAAGTGAGAAACTTCTTGTTTTGATCGCCGGTGTGTTGTTAGTCGGAATAACTGTAACCAATATCGATGCATCAAATACCCCCTAACAATGCGTGATGGGACTACTGCATAAGTGGCTCAATCGGCGAAGTGGACGGAAGAGTATCACTTGGGAACGACTTAAACGCTGTCTGATTTTCGCCCTTTGCCGACTCCTGTGTGTTGTGCGAAGCCAGCGTTAACCAGGGTATAGTGGTAGAGTCGATGAAATCATTGTTGACTGCGAAAGCGAGTGCAACCGAGGAGCCCCGTGAGGGAAAACTTCATGCGGCGATCTGTA